>DYIL01000008.1:0-1935 GCA_020723665.1 Methyloversatilis universalis | reverse complement strand
TGGCCGATACCACGCCGGCTTCGCCGGCTTCCCGCCGGGGGCGGCGGACGAACGGGAGTTCGATGGGCTGAGCGATGTCGACGCCGCCCAATGCTCCCCGCAGGACTTCCGCGTCCCGGGCTACCGATTCGCCGGCTCCGATCTGAAGCTCCGGGTTGGGATAGGCCTTGGCGGTGATCAGATCGCCTTCCGCTCCCCGGATTTGGGCGCGTGCGGCGATCAGCTCAGGATTGTTTTTGAGGGTCAGATCGAGGATCTGGCTCAGGGTCAAAGGTTCCCCGGCCGCGGTCTTTCCGGCCATAACCAAGGCTAGTGGTCCCCAAATACAAAAAAATTGCCATCGGTGCAGAAACATTCATGTCCTCAAGCTTCTGAGTTTGGAACAAAAGCAATCACACAGCGCATCGGGTTCGCTGTGCGCGCTCGGGCGACCGATCGAAACCGGCCGCCGATCAAGACAGAAAGTGATGGATCAGAGGCTGCGCGGTGGCGGGACTGCCGGTTCGGAAATCCAGTCCTCAGCGGAGGTCTCGCCGGCGGCGAAAATCTTTTCAAGAGGACGCGACGCCCGATAACAATATGAGGGGAGTAAATACCGGTCGGAATCATGGCCGTCGTCATCGTCGGCGCACGTCTGATGTTCGGCGATATGGATCCGATCCTTGTCGGGATCGGATTTGTGGTTTTCCTGGGCGGCGAATTCTACGCTAGCAGGTGTGAAAAACGGAAAATCGACGAGGAACTGAAAGCGGGAAACGAGAATGAGCGCGCAGAAAAAAGCGATGAGTGCGGCTAAGCCGATGCGTTCCCTGGGAAAGGACGACCTGTTTGCTGCGAATGCCCAAGGTTGCATTACTTCATTTCTCGGGAAATGACGAATCGGCTGGCGGCAAAGCGGATTGAAAGCCGGAATTGTACGCATCGATGCCGTTCTTGACAAACCGCGTGTCTTTAGGCGCGTTCCGGTTCCGATAACTCGGCAAAGTCTGGTCGTTTTCGAGACATCGCGGGTTGAATCGGCTGACGCCAAAAGCCCGATCTACTGAGCACGAGACCGTCATCTTTATTACACGGCGATTAAGGAAGCTCTGAATGAGCCATCTCCCGCTGGGACAAACCTGTCTTGAGCCTGTCGAAGGGCCTGTCCTGAGCTTGTCGAAGGGCGTGAACGAAACAACTTGTTCAGAGTTTCCTTAAGGCTTTTCTAACGTGAAGTTCTTTTTCTCCAAGGTCAAGCCCTCGCACACGCCCACACATCGACTCTGAGGACGCCCGCCCGGCTTAAGACTTTCGCGAGTTCGCCCACGGTCGTGCCCGTGGTGATGACGTCGTCGAGAATGGCGACATGCCGATATGCGAACGCCGTCTCGACCGCGAAGGCATTGCGCACATTCCTGCGGCGCTGTTTGGCCGAAAGCTCGGTTTGGGCGGCCGTTGGCCGGACGCGCCGGCAACTGCGGAGATCGAGCGGAATACCCAGTCGGCAAGACAGCGTGCGCGCGATCTCGATGGCTTGGTTGAAACCGCGCCCGCGGTACCGACTAGGATGGAGGGGGACCGGGATAATCGCATGAGGCTTTTCGCTCAGTCCCGCCAGCTTTTCCGCCATCAGCGTGCCCAGGAGTCGCGCGCAAGGATAACGGGCTCCGAACTTCAGCGAGTGGATCAGGTGGCGGACGGGTTCTTCGTAACGAAACAAGGCAAACGCCGAATCAAAACCGGGGGTGTTTTTCAGACAGTTTCCGCACATCTCGGGAACGGAGGTCTCGAGCGGGATGGCGCAGTGCGGGCAGGCCACGGTGTTATACGGTAGAGATTTCCGGCAGTCCGGGCAAAGATCGATGTCCTCTCCGCCCGGGTCCCCGCATAACAAACAGGTAGGCGGATATAGCCAATTCTGTATAATGTTCGGCCACTTGTTCACGTTTTTCGAAT
>DYIL01000063.1 GCA_020723665.1 Methyloversatilis universalis | reverse complement strand
TTCACAAACGAAAACGCCCAACCGATGAGGGTTGGGCGTTAGGTATTGGTGGCGGGGAGGCAGCCTGCCATGTCTTGGCTCGCTCAGCCGGTTCGGGGCAATGCGTGTTCTGCAAGCTGCAGTGGGAGGCAATGTCCCGCACGGTTTGTATTCGAAGTTTGCCGCAACTTCAAGGTTGACTACGAAACCCGGTAGCCCATTGCCCGATAGCCCCGCTGCCGTTTTTCCCACATGCGCAGTAGGGCCGGATGGCCGGTATCGACGAAGTCGATGATTCGCACATTTGTCTTGCCGGTATGCTCGCGGTGCAGGCGTCCGGCGTACTGTTGCAGCGCGCCCTTCCAGGAAACCGGCATGGCCAGGATCAGTGTGTCGAGTGTCGGATGGTCGAAGCCTTCGCCGATCAGCTCGCCGGTGGCGAGCAAAATGCGCGGAGCCTCGGGCGGCAGCGCCTCAAGCTCGGTGATCAAGGCGGTGCGCTGCTTGCGGGACAGACGGCCATGCAGAATGAAGGGTGCAGGCGCTTTGCCGTCCAGCGCCTGCCGGATGGCGTCTAGATGCTCGGTGCGCTCAGTTAGCACCAATACCTTGCGGCCCTCGGCGTAGGCCGCTTCGATTTCCGAGGCTATGGCGGCAGTACGCGCCATATCTCCGGCGAGATACCGGAACACGTCCTGAATACGGGCTTCGGGCGGCAGCTCGATGCGCTGGCCGAGCAGGCGCGGCAGTACGTTCAGGTCCGCCGGAGAGCCGATCGGTTTCCCGGCGGTGTGGCGGATCGGGCCGCACTGCATGAAGATGATCGGCTGCTGGCCGTCACGCCGGATCGGCGTCGCGGTGAGGCCGAGCACGTATTTCGCCTTGGCCTGCCTCAGTAGCGCATCGAAGGACACCGCGCCGACGTGATGGCACTCATCGACGATGATCTGGCCATAGGTCCCGATTAGCGGATTGACCTCACCCAGCCGGGACAGCGATTGCATCACCGCGATGTCGATGATTCCGGTGGGTTTGACCTTGCCGCCGCCGATGGCGCCGACCATGCCCTTGCCCGCGCCGAGGAAGGCTTGCAAGGCGTTCGTGCCACTGATTCATAAGTTCGGTGCGATGCACCAGGATCAAGGTGTTGACCCGGCGTTTCGCGATCGGCGCGGCGGCGGCGACGGTCTTGCCGAAGGCCGTAGGCGCGCACAGCACGCCGCTATCGTGCGGCAGCATTGCGGCGACGGCCTCTTCCTGGTCGGGACGCAACGAGCCGGCGAATGTGACGTTGATGATATCGCCGGCATACCGCTCGTCGCGCAGCTCGCAGGCGATGCCAAGTTCGCCCAGCAGTGCGAGCGCGGCATCGAGACAGCCACGCGGCAGGGCGATGTGCTGCGGATAGTTCTCGGCGCAGCCGATCACGCGTGGCTTGTCCCACACAGACAGCCGCATCGCTTGTGCCCGGTAGAACTCCGGATTCTGGAATGCGGCCAGGCGAATCAATCGGTTGGCCAGTGCCTGCGGTAGCTGCGCTTTCTCGAAGTAGATGCGGTCGGCCAGTGTCACCATCAGTGATTTGGGCAGCGGCCTTGCCGGCAGCTTCGATCCGGGAGCGGTGCGCTTCCATGGTGTTGCCAAGTCTTCCTCGTCGATGAAGCCGACATCGAGCGGGTGGGCGCCGCCGGTGGCACGCAGAATGGTCGGCTCGATGTCATGCGGCGCCATCGGCGCGATGGACGCGAGAAATGCCCATTGGTCAGGGTAGGGGTAAAGGTCGGCGTCGACGAACACGCTGCAGCCAGCCTCCCGCAGTTTCTTCTGCAGCGGCAGGGCGATCAGATTGCCAGAACCACCTTTGGGCATCGTGTCCTGATTGGGGAACAGTCGGTCGTAGGACGCGAGGTTCAATTGCCGGGTGCGCGCGCAGGCGTGGCTGATAAGGGCCGTGCCCAGGCGCCGCGCATCGCGGGCGGCAACCCTGTCAGAAAAGAAGATCCAGGCGTGCGCCCCTTGCCCGGAGCGAGAGATCTCCAGCGCCGCCGGCACGCCCAGATCCTCGCAGGACTACCTGAACGCGCGGGCATCTTCGCGCCATTCGGCCTCGTCAAAGTCGACGGCGAGGAAGTAAGCGGAACAGCCGGCGGAAAAGCGCGAGCTTTTCGTCGGTTGTGAGGCGTGATGGTTCGGATTCCGGCACGGGTGGCGTCAGCTCGGTCGGTAGCCGCCACTCGATGCCATGCGCCGCCAGGAGTGCGATGAGGCGGGCATTCTCCATCCGGAGCTTTGCGAGCTCATCGCGTTCGGTCGACATTCCTCTCCGGCCCGCTTCCTCGGAGCCAGGAATTGGACTCGCGTCCGACATCCTGGTCAGCGCAAGTCATACCAGACACCACGACCGCTGCCGCGCTGATTCAGCGCGCCCCGTTCGACCAGCGCCCGGAAATGCTGCTTGAGCGTATTGCGACTGGCCCCGGTGAGCTTGATGGCCTCGCCGATGGTGACCCGTCCATGTTCCCGGGCGAACTCGACGATCTGGAGCGATAGCTCGGGCAGGGAGGCCAACACGATCTTTTCGCGCTCGACCTTTTTCTCCAAGCGACGAACCTGCTCGGCCAGAGAGCGCAGGAAGAACGCCAGCCAGGGTTGCCAGTCCGGCGCCTCGGTGCGGATCGTGCCTTGCGTCTGCCGCAATGCCAGGTAGTAGGCTTCCTTGTTCCGTTCGATCACGCTTTCCAGCGAGCTGTACGGCACATAGGCGTAGCCCGCCTGCAGGAGCAGCAGCGTGGTCAGCACGCGACTCAGCCGGCCATTGCCGTCCTGGAACGGATGGATTTCCAGAAACACCACGATGCACAAGGTGATGATTAGTAGCGGATGCAGGCGGGCCGCTTGCCGCTCCTCGTTGACCCAAGCGACCAGCTCTGCCATCAGACGGGGCGTGTCGAAGGGCGTGGCCGTCTGGAACACGATGCCGATCTGCACACCGTGCTCATCGAAGGCAGCGACGCTGTTCGAGTGGGTCTTGTAGTGGCCGCGGTGCCGGGCGTCCTTCTCACTGTGGCGCAGCAGGATCTGATGCAACTGCTTGAGGTGGTTCTCGGTAAACGGGATGTCCTGCCAGGACGAGAACACCAGATCCATCAGCTCGGCATAGCCGGCGACTTCCTGCTCGTCGCGGGTGGCAAAGGATTGGACCTCTAGGTTCGACAGCAATTGCTCCACCTCGCGGTCGGACAGCCTGCTGCCTTCGATACGGGTGGAAGAGCCGATACTCTCGATGGTGGCCACCCGCCGCAGGGCCGACAGGCGGTCAGGCGCGAGTGTTCCCAAGGCACGCCAGACGCCCTTGAATTCGTCGATCCTGGCGATCAGGTTCAGGATCTCCGGGGTGATCTGGAGCGTGTCGGTTCGTAACATGAACCAATAATACACCCATTTACACCCATTTTTGAGCCGCGCCCAAAAATGCACCCAATTTGACCGGAAGTGGCCCCCGTATGGCCACCATGGTTGACACCTCAGACGGCAGCGTGAGTAGCTGCCTTCCGATTCAACGCCTGCCCGTCACTGGCCATGAGCGGCAGTTCGGGCACATCCTCAAGGACCAGGGATCATGCTGCCATTCAGTCAGGGTTTTGGGGCCGTCAATTTCGACGGCTCAACCAATGGAGGAGACCATGAGCCATTCAGAGTTCTGGACTCAGAACCAACTGTCCGAACAGTGTCAGACGACAGCCTAAATTGACCCCCTGACGACACGAAGATTTGACCCCCTGTGCAACTCGCACAGGAGGTATCAATGGCAAGCAGAAATGGGCAGCATCGCCGCCTGCACTTAGGCAGGAGGGAGGAGATGCTGGAACCTGTCGGCGCTGCCGATCTGGCGCTCATGCGCCGGATTGACGAGTTGCACCTGGAGCACCCGTTCATGGGCGCGCGCATGCTGCGCGACCAGCTTAATCGGGAGGGTTTCAAGGTCGGGTGCAAACACGTTAGCACGCTGATGGCGCGCATGGGCATGGAGGCGCTATACAGGAAGCCGGGCACCAGCAAGAAGCATCCCGGGCATGAAATCTATCCCTACCTGCTGCGCGGTCTGAAGATCAACCGGGCCAACCAGGTTTGGGCGCTGGATACGACCTACATCCCGATGGCCAAAGGGTTCGTCTACCTCACCGCCGTAGTGGACTGGGCCTCGCGCCGGGTGTTGGCGGCGAAGGTCGCCATCACGCTGGAGGCCTGTCATGCGGTCGATGTGCTGCAAGAGGCGTTCATCCGCAGCAATCTTCTGGGTGTGCTTGCAGGTCGGGCAGGTCATGATCCCGTTTCCTGCATCAGTTCTGGCTGGCAGTATTTGTAGACTTCAGGATGAGTATTGCGGGGGGCCAACTTGTTACGGACACCCTGAGCTCGTGCCTCTGCTTCATCCAGGGTTCTGGCTTGAGTTGTATGTCTGAATTGGCCGTCCTTTCCGTATTCGAGGCCATGCAGAATTAACACAGCGTTCAGTTCGCTGCGATGGTGTTCGAACTCATCTCGTTTTCCGACGAAGCGCGTTGGGACAAGGTAGGATCTGATAAAGCAAGAATCTGGTTGGCGCTTTTTGTCGTTGCCTGGCTTTTCAGAAATACCGCATTAATCCGCCGCCATTTTGTGGATTCGCCAGAGTCATCAAGCAGACTGTTCGTCTGGAAATATCGACTGATGTCTGTTCCTGATCCGGCCTCTCCAAGCACTTTGGCAATGGCCTCAACTGTACCCGGATCAAAAGGAGGGTATGCACTCATTCTTCAATCCCCTCAAGCAAGGCCGCGATCTCTTCCGGCTGAGGCAATTGCCCCCTCAATTCCCTGGGCAGAGTCTTGGTGATTTCGTAGGTTGCCACGCCTATGGGCTTTCGAGCATCGTGCAAGGCGTACTCGACGATGGTGCGACTCTTTTCCTTGCAGAGAATGATGCCGATGGAGGAGTTCTCATCCTCCTGGCGGACCTGTCGGTCCAGCGCTGTCAGGTAAAACTGCATCTTGCCGACGAACTCCGGCCTGAATTTGCCGATCTTCAGTTCGATGGCCACCATGCAGCGCAACCGCCGATGAAACAGCAGCAGGTCGATAAAGAACTCTTCACCGTCAATCTCCAACCGATACTGACTACCCATGAAGGCGAACATGCCGCCCATGGCCCGCAGGAAGTCTTCGATCCGGGCGATCAGCGCCCGTTCCAGCTCCCGCTCGCTGTGTTCCTCGCCCAGCTCCAGAAAATCGAAGGTGTATTCGTCCTTCACCGCCAGCTTGGCCTGGGCGCGAAGTTCCGGTGTGAGCGCCCGGTCGAAATTGGTCTGGCCCAGCAGGGATTTTTCATAACTCTGGTTGTCGATCTGGTGAATGAGCACGTTCTTGGACCAGCCGAACTTGCGGGTCATGCGCAGATAGAATTCCCGCTCCAGCGGGTCCTTGCAGCGCTCCAGGATGGCCAGGTTGTGGCTCCAGCCGATTTCTCGCACCAGTGGTGCGAGTTTTTCGAGTCCGGTGTACGCCTCGAAAAAGGCTTTCATGCGCCAGAGGTTGGAGGCCGAAAAGCCGCCCACACCGGGAAACTCCGTCCGCAGATCAGCGGCGAGCTGTTCCACCACCGCCTTGCCCCAGCCTTCAACATCCTGCCGCTCCACGATCATCCGGCCGATATCCCAGTACAGGCCGACCAGCTCCCTGTTGACCGCCTTGAGGGCTTCGTATTGGGCGGAGCGGATGCGCTCTTTCACCTCGGCGAGGAGGTGCGCGTAGTCCGGGCCTGGATTGTTTTTGTTCAGTTCGCTCATTCCTTTCTCCGCTTTCATGATCGTGGCCCTTTTCCACCGGAGGCCCCAATCAATTTCCCGGCGTCAGGGAATTGATCCTGAACCATTTTCGTGCCGCCACGAAAATGGTCTGTCTGTTGCTCAAGCGCCTCAAAAAGGCCGTCCATCGACTCCCGCAAAGCCATGGAGCTTTCCTGCCAGTTCGCAATAGCCTGTTTGAGGCTGACCGTTTCGGCCGCTCCGTTGCCAGTGCCATTTCCGTTGTTCGCCCGCACGTAGAGCGGGATGCTGAGGTTGCTGCCTTTCTCCCGGATCTCGTCATTGCCGACCACCCGGGTAAAGCCGTCCTCGTCGCCAAAGGCCTGGTAGGCATCAACAATGCGCTGGAGGTGGTCGTCGGTCAGAAAGCTCTGCGCCCGTTCGCGGGTCACTTCGTTCACCGCGTTGATAAAGAGAACCTTGTTCCTGCGCTCCTTTGGCTTGTTCATGCGGCAGATGACGACGCAGGCTTCCATGGGCGAGTTGTAAAAGAGGTTGGGACCGAGGCCCAGCACACACTCCACCACGTCATGGGCGACCAGCTTCTCACGCATGGCCAGCTCTTCATTGCGGAAGAGAACGCCATGCGGAAAAAGGATGGCGCAGCGGCCGCTTTTGGCCTTCATGCTCTTGATGATGTGCTGCCAGAAGGCGTAGTCGGCGCGGCCCTGGGGCGGGGTGCCATAGATGTTCCGGCCCCACGGATCGGCGGACCAGGCATCGCGGTCCCACTGTTTGATGGAGTACGGCGGATTGGCCAGGATCACATCGAACTGCATGAGCCGGTCGCCTTCGACAAAGGCGGGGTTGGCCAGGGTATCGCCCCGGACGATGCGGAAGTCCTCGATGCCGTGCAGGAACAGATTCATCCGGCCGATGGCGGAGGTGAGCAGGTTGCGCTCCTGACCGAACAGTCGCAGGTTCCGCCACTCCTTGTTCTGCCGCTTCAGATGGGCGACGGCGGAGAGCAGCATGCCCGCTGACCCGCAGGTGGGGTCATAGATCGACTCACCCGGTTTGGGTTCGAGCATCTCGGTCATCAGATGAACCACGGTGCGGTTGGTATAGAACTCCGCAGCGGTGTGGCCGGAATCGTCGGCGAACTTTTTGATCAGAAACTCGTAACCCACGCCCAGCTCATCCTCCGGGCAGTTGGAGAGCGAAAGCGTCTGCGAGCTGAAATGCTCGATGAGCTCGCGCAGCATGCGGTCCGGCAGGCGGTCCTTGTTGGTCCACTGGGCATCGCCGAAGACCCCGTACAGGGTGTCGGGGTTGGCTGTTTCAATCGCCCGCAGGGAGTCCTGGATAGCCTTGCCCACGTTCTTGACCTTGGTGCGGGTGGCCTTCCAGTGGGCGTCTTCCGGGATCTGGAAGCGGTGCTGCTCGGGAAGCGCGGCGTATTCCTGATCGCCGCCGGATTCCTCCAGCGCATCGGCCAGCTCCTCGTCGTACACATCGCACAGGCGCTTGTAGAACAGCAGCGGGAAGATGAACTGCTTGTAGTCCCCGGCGTCGATGTGGCCGCGCAGCAAGGTGGCCGCGCCCCAGAGGTAGGATTCCAGTTGGGATTGGGAAATCATTGCACCTGCCTCCGGAAAATCTTGAGCCCGCAGTGGGTGCATTCCCACGCTGGATCGTCATCGCTGACGCAGCAGCCGCCAAGCGTGATCCTGCCTTCATTCATATTTCGTTCTAACTCCTCGCCGAAAGCGGGCATGCCATAGAGGATGCTGGCCAGAGGGGCCTGCCCGCATTCGGGACATTTCCGTGGTTTCTGCGCACGTTCGACTCTGGTTGATGTGTTACTCATGCCATCAACCCTTCTTTTTCGAGCAGCGCCTTCAACCGATCCTCGGCCGTGTACGCCGCCTGCAGCGATTCCTTGAGATCGGCGATGGCCTGATCGATGGTCATGGATTCTTCCTCGATCACCGGCTCCACGTAGCGGGGGATGTTCAGGTTGAAATCGTTCTCGCGGATCTCGTCGAGCGTGACCACCCGGCAGATCCCTTCCACATCCTGATAGCCCTCGTACCAGCGATGGATGTTGTCCACGTGTTCTGGCAGTAGCTCGTTCTGAGCCCGACCGGTCTTGAACTCCTTCGAGGCGTCGATGAACAGCACCTTCTGGCGGTGGGCTTTGGGCTTGCTGTCGCGGAAGACCAGAACGCACGGCGCGAGACCGGTGCCATAGAAAATATTCTGGCCGAGGCCGATCACCGCTTCGAGGATGTCCATCTCCAGCAGCTTGCGCCGGATTCCCCCCTCCTTTGACATGCGGAACAGCACGCCATGGGGAAGCACCACAGCCATGCGGCCGGTCTTGCGGGCCATGGACTTGACCATGTGCTGAACCCAGGCAAAGTCGCCGGACTTGGCTGGCGGCAGCCCGGCAAAGTTGCGGCCGTAGGGATCGTTGATCCAGACATCGTCCCCCCACTTTTCCAGGGAGAAAGGAGGATTGGCGATGACGCAGTCAAAGGTGGCGAGGCTGTCGCCTGAATAAAAAGCGGGCAAGCGCAGGGTGTCGCCACGTTCGATATGGAAATCTTCCGCGCCGTGGAGAAAGAGGTTCATCCGGGCGATGGAGGATGTGGTCAGGTTCTTTTCCTGGCCGTAGAGCTTGCCCAGCATGAGGTTCTCGTCGCCGCCATGCTCTTTGACATGGTGCAGCGCCTCGAGGAGCATGCCGCCGGTCCCGCAGGCCGGGTCGTAGACGGTTTCCCCGGCCTTGGGCGCAAGGATGCGAACCATCAGCGCGACCACGGAGCGCGGGGTATAGAATTCACCGGCCTTCTTGTTGGTCAGGTCGGCAAATTTCTTGATCAGGTATTCATAGGCCTGGCCGAGAATGTCGGCCTTGCAGTGCTCATTGCCCAGGTTGAGAGACGAGAAGTGTTCGATCAGGTCCTTGAGCAGCGCGTCCGAAAGGCGGTCCTTGTTGGTCCACTGGGCATCGCCGAAGATGCCGTGCAGGGTGTCCGGGTTGGCCTGCTCGATGCAGCGCATAGCCTTCTGGAGCGCATGGCCGATATTGGCGCTCTTGGCCCGGACATCTTTCCAGTGGCAGCCTTCCGGAACCTGGAACCGGTGGTTCTCGGGGAACTGGGCGAACTCCACGTCGCCGTCGGACTCTTCCAGGGCCACGGCATACTCCTCGTCATAAACGTCGGAGAGCCGCTTGAAGAACAACAGCGGGAAGATGTAAGTCTTGAAATCGGCCGCGTCGACAGGGCCACGCAGGATATTGGCCGCCTCCCAGAGATGCCCGGAGAGGGTCCCGATATCCAGATCGACTGAATTGTTATTTCCGTTCTTCCTGCTCATTCAGCTTGATCCTGTCTCGATTTATCAGAAGATTCGCCGGAGGCCGGATCGATCTTCTTCTGTTTGCAAAACTGCTCGAACTGCCGCTGCGCCAGCTTCGAAGGAATGGTCTTGCCGTTCTCCCAGCGGTTGACGGTGGCAAAGCTCACCCCGAGGGCGTGGGCCAGCTCTTCCTGTGAGAGCGCCAGCTGCCGCCGCACCTCCTTGACCGTTTCCGGAAAGTTTTCGGGTTGGCGGATCATGGCCATTGGACATCTCCCGCTGATTGGACGAGGCGCAGCAGGCCGGGCGCGACGTTCCACTGGTGGCCGTCGTCTGTGGCGACGCTGATGGTCTTCTTGTTGAGGCGCAGCACCATGCCTTCCAGCATCCGGCCGTCCGGGGCCTGAAAGCCGACCCGGTCGCCCTTGGTGAAGCTGGTCATCAGCGTGGTGGCGCGGGCCTGGGAGATGAGATTGAGCCGCTCGACAATCAACCGGTTGAGAAAGAGCAGATCCTCTTCGTTCAATCGCTTGATCGCCTCAACGGCGGAGACGCGGTCGACGATCTTGACGCTGCCGGGTTTCATGGCTGGGCCTCGCTTTTAAGCGCCTTGAGCAGCGGCAGCAGTTCGGGCACGTCATCCCGGATGATGCTCCACAGGGTGTCGTCGTCGATGCCGAGGTAGCCATGAATGAGGCGGTTGCGGGTGGCGATGATCATCCGCCAGGGGATTTCCGGATGGGCGGCGCGGACTTCATCCGGTATATGGGTGGCGGCTTCGCCGATCAGCTCCAGGTTGCGCAAGGTGGCGTCGTAGATGAGACCACTGGCCACGAAACCGGCCTGGTCGAGGCCGTCGGTGTAGGCGAGCACCTTCCCGGCGAAGTCGATCATGTCGTCGAGGTAGAAGCGCCATTCGCGCTGGCTGGCATCAGACATTGACCCGCTCCTTTTCGATGTAGGGTCGCAGCTCCGGCCGCAGGGCCTTTTCGGTGACCAGGTCGACCGGGCAGCCGAGCAAGTCCTCCAGGTAAAACTGCACGCCGAAATAGCGCTTGGAGGTGGCCGGGCCGTCGAAGGCCACCAGCACATCGACATCGCTGCCGCTGCTCGCCGTGTCACGGGCGGTGGAGCCGAACAGGGCCAGCCGGGTCACGCCGAAACGGGCCTGCAGCTCCGGCTTGCTGCGGCTCAGCAGGTCAAGGGCACGTTGTCTGTTCATCGCTCAGCCTCCAAAGGCAAATTCATCTTCTGGGCTTTCGCGCAACCGAAACCGCCGGGCACACGAGGGCCATTGAAAACTATCCGACAATATAACATCTGCTATGCGGCGTGCAACTCAAAATTCGATGGAGTTCCGACAGATTTGAAATCGCTCCGGTAAGTAAGGGCCATGAGAGCAGACACGAAAAAATGTCAAACGACGCCCGACACTTTCTCCGTCTCTCCGGTAAATAAGGGCATAAACCAAAACGAGGAGCGACCGACCATGGATATCAACGACCTGTTTGACGGAATCATGAAGAGTATCAACCAGTTTGCCGACGAGATCGCCGAACAGCGGTTGCAGGAAAAAATGCAACAAACCGGACGAGGTCCGGAGAATGGGGGTAAGAATGCGGAGAATTTTGAGACGAAAGAGAAGCGGGGTTTGATGGATTTCCCGAAAGGGAGTGATTATGGCGATAGCGCCGACACCCTAAAAGCGACGTAAGTCGCTGACAATACGCAGAAAAACAAAACCCGTCCCATAACCGGACGCGGTTAGTGGACGGGTCTGTCTTTTTCAAAATGGTGGTGAGCAAGGGCGTTGAAGCCAACCGCATATACACCGAAGGCAAGGGTGAAACCCAGCCGGTGACTGGCGATAGCTGCAAGAATATGGGCAAGGAGCACCGCAGCAACAAGAAGTTGGTGGATTGCCTGCAGCCCGATCGTCGCGTTGAAATCGAGATCATCGGTACCCAGAAGTAATCGGGTTTCCGATCTCGTCAAAAGCCCTGCATTCGTGCAGGGCTTTTTTTCGCCCATCGCCAACCGGATTGCAGCATTACTATCGCTACCCCGGTCGTGAAACCTCGCGCCCGCCAGACTGTCTTTCCGCTCATGACGACACATCAGAACGCCGATCCGCTCGAACTGGAGAAATTTTCCGAGCTCGCCCACCGCTGGTGGGATCCGGAATCCGAGTTCAAGCCGCTGCACGCCATCAATCCCTTGCGACTGGACTGGATAGACCGCTGCGTCGGCCTGACCGGCAAGCGTGTGCTTGACGTCGGCTGCGGTGGCGGCATCCTTGCCGAGAGCATGGCGATGCGCGGTGCCAGCGTGACCGGCATCGACCTCGGCGAGAAAGCGCTGTCGGTCGCGCGCTTGCACCTGCTGGAGAGTGGAAATCGCGTCGAGTACCTGCTCGAATCGGCCGAGGACCACGCCCGTGCGCGCGCCGGTCAGTACGACGTGGTGACCTGCATGGAAATGCTGGAACACGTGCCCGATCCTGCCAGCATCGTGCGTGCCTGCGCGACCCTCGTTCGGCCCGGCGGGACCGTGTTCTTCTCCACGCTCAACCGCAATCCCAAGTCGTGGCTGTTCGCGGTGATCGGTGCCGAGTACGTGCTGCGCCTGCTGCCGCGCGGCACGCATGAATACGAAAAAATGATCAAGCCGTCGGAACTGGCGCGCGACGCGCGCGACGCCGGACTGCGCGAAGCAGAACTGGTGGGCATGAGCTACAACCCATTCACCCGGGTCTATTCGCTCGGCAAGGACACCTCCGTCAATTACCTGATGCGTTGCGTACGCGATGAATGAGCCACGCACGCGCGGCGTACTGTTCGATCTGGACGGCACGCTGGCCGACACCGCGCCCGATCTCGGCAGCGCGCTGAACCGCCTGCGCATCGAGCACGGCCTGACCGAGCTTCCCGCGGACACCCTTCGCCCGCATACCTCGGCGGGTGCCCGCGGCCTGATCGGCGCAGGTTTCGGTGTAACCCCGGAAGATTCCGGCTATGCAGAACTGGCGGACCGATTCCTGACGCTGTACGCGTCGGCGATCTGCGTGCATACGCGGCTGTTCGACGGCATGGGTGAAGTCCTGACCCGGCTCGAACAGGCCGGCATTCCGTGGGGCGTGGTGACCAACAAGGCCGCCCGCTTCACCGTGCCACTGATGCGCGAGCTCGGCCTGCACGAGCGTGCCGCGAGCATCGTCAGCGGCGACAGCGTGCCGGTGCCCAAGCCCGATCCGGCTGGTTTGCGCCTGGCAGCAAGCGAACTGGGCGTTGAAGTCGGAGACTGCATCTACGTCGGCGACGACGAACGTGACATCCAGGCGGCGCGCGCTGCCGGCATGCGCTCGGTCACCGCAGCCTTCGGTTATCTGGGCTGTGCCCGCCACCACAGCGAGTGGGGCGCCGATCACGTCATCCATCACCCGCTCGAACTTCTGCCCCTCTTGTAATCGGTCGAGGTGGTACCATCTATCGCTCACAGGGGGCGACCTGGTCTCGACGTGGGTCGCGAAGCAGCGCAGGGCATACCGAGGGTCGGAGTACCTCGTAAATCCAACCGAAAATTAGATAGTCGCCAACGACGAATCTTACGCTCTGGCCGCTTAAGGCCGGACGCTGCACCGACTGATTAGCGGGTCGGGCCGGGCAACCGGTCGCAGCGCCATTAACAGCTAATGTAAGGATGCACTCCGCCGCGTGGTGCATCACGAAAATCAAGCGGATCGCCTTTCATCAGCCTGCCGGGCCGGCGGGTGACGGGCTAAATCAAATGGCCGGGCTAAGTATGTAGAACTGTCTGTGTAGGGCTTGCGGACGCGGGTTCGATTCCCGCCGCCTCCACCAATACATAAAGGTCAACCGTTCTCGGTTGGCCTTTTTCTTGCGCGCTCTCGCGTACCTGCGCGGGTTCGTGCGAATCCGTGTGGACTTCCTGCCTCGGCGCTCTTGCCCACCTCGGGCCACAATTCGCTCTCTCCGCGCCGTTTTTCTCTCCGGCCTCGCTCCCCGGCGAAGGGTCGAAGTCAACAAGGACCATCGAGAGCAGCATTCAGCATCAAGGAGTTACGTGCTGACCGTTCGAGCGGTTGGGTAGTGGCATCGCCTACCCGAAAGAAACACCATACCCTTCGCGGCGCACCCATTCGAGTGCGGCGACCGTAAGCATCCCTGCCTGAAACTGGAGCAATCTTGATGCTCCACGACAATCTCAGCCGAAGCGAAATGCGCTTTGCACCGCGCCCAGGACGCGGTTCTCGAATATCTTCGCGCCCGGGTCGGTGCCGCCCGCGCCGGAGGCGACCAGAAGCGGCATCAGGTGTTCTTCGCGCGGCGCCGCGTCGCGGGCGCCGGGGGCGGCGGACCAGGCCGCAAGGCGCCGCTCACGCTCGGCGGCATCGGGATGGTAGACCGCCTCGGCAAGCCACTGGTCGAAATCAAGCCCGTGCGTCTGCGTCGCACATGTGCGCATCGCACGCATCATCACCGCCATGTTGTGGTAGGTATTGCCCGAGCCGATGATGAGCACGCCTTCGTCGCGCAAAGGCGCCAGTGCCCGGCCAGCCGCCAGATGCGCCGCCGGATCGAGATCGGATCGGAGCGACAGTTGCACGCAGGGAATGTCGGCGGCAGGGAAAGCGACCTTGAGCGGCACGAACACGCCGTGATCGAAGCCGCGCGTGGTCTCGATACCGCAGCCGATGCCGGCCTCCGCCAACAGGCTGACCACCCGCCCAGCGAGTTCGGGTGCGCCGGCGCGGGCCAGGTGAGTTGGTAGGTGTGCGGCGGAAACCCGTGGTAATCGAACAGCAGCGACGGCGCGGCCTGCTTCTGCACGGTGAAGCGGCGCGCCTCCCAGTGGGCCGAGACCACCAGCAAGGCCCGCGGCCGTTCGGGCAGTAGCGTTGGCAGCCTCTCCAGAAAGCTACGATGCCGATCCCAGGTGTCGGGCGGGTCCCAGTCCATGAAGAAGCAGGGCCCGCCGCCGTGCGGGATGAACAGCGTGGGCTGGCGCATCAAAACTCCGTGTAGCCCTGCGCGTCCGGCGTGTAGAAGGTGGCCGGGTCGGCGGGTGTGAGCGCACCGCCGGTTCTGAGTTTGTGCACCAGGTCCGGGTTGGCGATGAACGGTCGGCCGAAGGCGACCAGATCGCCCTTGCCGGCGGCGAGATCCGCATGGGCGCGCGCCGCGTCATAGCCGCCGGAGAGGATATACCGGCCCTTGAAGGCCGTGCGCAACCGGGCCTTGATCTCGGCGCTCACCGGCGGGGCGCCCATCGAGCTGTGATCGACGATGTGCAGATAGACGAGGCCGATGTCGCTGAGCGCCTCGGCCAGCCGCAGATAGAGCGCGTCCATTTCCGCATCCGACGCCATGCCATTGAACACGCCATGGGGCGAGATACGCATGCCGACCCGCTCGGGGCCGATGGCCGCGGCGGCCGCCCGCGCCACCTCCACCGCGAAGCGGATGCGGTTCTCGATGGACCCGCCCCAACGGTCCGTGCGCCGGTTGGAGGCGGTGTTTAGAAACTGGTCGATGAGATAGCCGTTCGCGCCATGCAGCTCGACGCCGTCGAAACCCGCTGCAATGGCGTTCCTGCACGCCGTGGCGTACTCCCCGATGGCGGCTTCGATGTCGGCCTCGGTCATCTCGGCCGGCACGGGGTGGGATTGCATGCCTTGGCTGTCCGTCCACATCTCACCCGGCGCGGCAAGGGCGGAAGGCGCGACGAGGCGAGCCCCCGCCGGCAGATTAGCCGGATGCCCCACCCGGCCGGTGTGCATGATCTGCACGAAGATGCGCCCGCCGGCCGCGTGCACGGCGTCCGTCACCTTGCGCCAGCCGGCGATCTGCGCCTCGGAATAAATGCCTGGGATGCGCGCATAGCCCAGACCGTTGGGTGAGGGCGAGGTGCCTTCGGTGATGATCAGCCCCGCCTCGGCGCGCAGGCCATAATACTTGGCCATCAAATCGTTTGGCACGTTGCCGAGCGCGCGCGAGCGCGTCATCGGCGCCATGACGATGCGGTTGGGAAGCATGAGCGGGCCAAGATTGAGCGGGGTAAACAGCGTGGTCATGCGCGTTTTCTCCTTATTTTGAGGTTGAAATCAGGCCTTCGGCCGCGAGCGCCGCCTGCACCGCCGGACGGGCCGCGACGCGGCCGAGATAGGCACCCAGTCCCGGCCAGGGGGAGAGATCCACGTTCACGTACCTGCTCCAGCCGAGCACGGTGAAGAGGTAGGCATCGGCCACCGTGAAATCCTCGCCCAGCGCAAAGCTGCGACTGCCCAGCCGCCGTCCGGCCTCACTGATGCGCCGTTCGAGCTGCGCGCGGACGATTGTCTTCGCCTCGTCCGGAAACACCGGGTTGAAGAGCGCGCCGAAGCCCTTGTGCAGTTCCGTGGAGATGAAATTGAGCCATTCCATCAGCCGGTAGCGCGCCAGCGTGCCGGCCGGCGGCGCCAAGCGCTTGTCGGGCACCCGGTCGGCCAGGTATTGCGCGATGGCCGGGCCCTCGGTGAGCACTTCGCCATCGTCGAGCTGCAGGGCCGGGACATAGCCCAGGGGATTGATGGTCTTGTAGTCGCGGCCGGTCTCGGTCACGCCGGTTTGGAGATCGACACGCTCGAGCGTGAAGTCGAAGCCGCCTTCGCGCAGGACGATGTGGGGCGAGAGCGAACAGGCGCCGGGACTATAGTAGAGCTTCATGATCTTCCTCCAGGTTCATTTACGGGAGCAGGTTTTATAAAGTAACCTTCTAAAACGAACAAGAAGGGGGGACTGCCGCCCATGGTTACTCCGAGGGAACCGATATGATCGACGACGACAGCGCCCTGCCAGCCGAAGCGGAGAGCGCCGGTGGCGAGACCGCGCCGGTCGCGGGCCACCGCAGTTGTCCGGTGCGCGACGTGCTCGACCGCCTGGGCGACAAGTGGTCCACGCTGATTCTGGTGACCCTGTCGAAAGGCCCGCAACGCTTCAACGCCCTGGCGCGCGCCGTGCCCGACATCTCCCGCCGCATGCTCACCGAGACGCTGCGCAGCCTGGAACGCGATGGCCTCGTCTGGCGCGAGGTCACGCCCTCGACACCGCCCGCCGTGCGCTACGGGCTCACCCCGCTCGGCGCATCGCTCATGCCGCCGCTCACGGCGCTGATCCGCTGGGCGGAAGACAACCAGCCCAAGATCGCCGCTTCCCGAACGGCCTACGAGGCACAAGCTGTAAAGAACGGTCCCGAACATCGAGGGTAAATGAGGCCGGCCCGTCATCGCTTTTGTCGGCCCCAAACTGATATGCCTGCATGAACCAGTCATGGAGCGCCAGCCCGGTAGCTGGACATCGATCGATTATTTGATTAGGATTCCTAATCATGAACTTCGACCAGATCACCGAACCCCTGGATCGCCGCCTGGCCGATGGCCTTGCCCGGCTGGCAGTGGTCGCCCGTCAGCTCGACTGGCAGGCAGCAGAAGCCGCCGGCCTGTCGCCGACACAGGCTGACATTCTGCGGTTTGTCGCCAACCGCCCACAGGGCGTGCGCCTTACCGCCGCAGCAGCACATGCCGGGGTGCGCAATGCCACGGCCAGCGATGCCGTGGCGGCCCTGGAGAGGAAGGCGCTGGTGCGCAAGTGTGCGGATGCCTCCGACGGTCGCGCCGTCGCCCTGAAGGCGACACCCAAGGGCCATCGTATCGCTCAGGCGTGGCCCAGCAGTTTCGTGCCGATCGTCGCAGGCCTGTCTCAGGCCGAGCAGGAATCCCTGTTTGGCCTGGTGATCAGGATGATCCGGCAATTGCAGCAGCGTCAGTTGATCGCGCCGCAACGCACATGCGTGACCTGTCGGCATTTCCGCGAGAACGTCGCGCCAGGCACGAACGCGCCGCACTTCTGCGCGTTCGTCGGCGCACCGATGGCCGATCGACACCTGCGGGTCGACTGCGCGGAGCACGAATCCGCCGCCTGACGGCGGTATGAGCCACCCCGCTTCCATGTCTCGGGGTTTTTTGTCGTACTTTATCGTTAGGAGTCCTAATAGGAGGTAACCCATGAAAACCAGTCTCGTCAAAGCAAGTCTCGTCGCAGCGCTTGGCATCGCAGCCGCCATGGAGGCACTGGCCGCGGATCCCGTGGTGCCCTATCCGGCCGGTTACCGCGACTGGCATCACGTCAAGAGCATGGTGATCGAAGAAGGACATCCCCTACATGCGTCCTTCGGCGGTATTCACCACATCTATGCGAACGACAAGGCCATGAAGGGCTACCACAGCGGCACGTTCCCCGACGGGGCCGTGATCATCTTCGATCTGCTCGAAGCTCAGCACCAAGGGAACGCCATCACGGAAGGTGCGCGCAAGGTCGTGGGCGTGATGCACAAGGACGCCAAGAAGTTCGCCGCCACGGGCGGATGGGGCTTCGAGGGTTTCGGTGGTGGTGATCCGAAGAATCGGGTGGTGGGTAACAACGCAGCCTCGGCCTGCTTCGCTTGCCACCAGCCGCAGAAGGCTCAGGACTACACGTTCAGCCGGCTGCGCGACTGAGGGCCGGCCGTGGATCAGCCGATGCAGGCGCCACCCTGGCGCATCGCGGAATGGCTGAACACGCCGGTCCCATTGGCTCTGGAGACGCAGCGCGGCCACGTCGTGGTCGCCTGCGCCTTCCAGATGCTCTGTCCGGGGTGTGTCAGTCACGCCATACCGCAACTCAAGGCAGTACATGAATTGTTCGCCCCCCTCGGCGTCGTGGTGGCGGGCCTGCATACGGTTTTCGAGCATCATGAGGCGATGACGACGACCGCATTGCGGGCGTTTTTGTACGAATATCGCTTGACCTGCCCGGTGGGCGTCGATGCGCCTGCGGATGACGGCGGGCCGATCCCCCAGACCATGGCGGCATACCGGATGCAGGGTACGCCGACCCTGCTATTGATCGACCGCGCGGGGCGGCTGCGGCAGCAGATCTTCGGTCATGTTCCTGATCTGCGTCTGGGGGCGGAGATCATGCGCCTCGTCGATGAGGCGTGACCGGCCATTCAGGAAAACGGTAACAGCCACAATCGATACCTGTCACTGCTGTCCAAAACAGCCGAAACCCGGCGGGCGCCCCCTTGATCTGACGCGGGTTTCGGACGGGTTATGACGAGAATTCAAGATCGAGCCCCCATGTGCTGTCCAGGATTAGGCGAAGGCGAACGCCGCCTGGGGCTGCGCCTGCCGATCGGGCGGAGCGGCAAACGGCTCGTTCAGCCAAGCCCGCAGGTCCCGGTGCGTGAAGAGGTTCATGCGCAGCAGCGCCACCAGATTGGACAGGCTCCAGCCGAAGCGGGAGATGAGCTGCAGATAGCGCAGGAGCAGCATGGCGATCAGCGCCGTCCAGATCTGGATCTTCACCGCGTTGGGCGAGGTGCCGACGAAGGTTTTGATCTTGAGGTTCTGCTTGAGCGCCTTGAAGAAGAGTTCGACGGCCCGGTGGTCCTTGTAGATGGCGGCGACCGTGCTGGCACCCAAGCCATGTCGTAGAGGGCGTTGTCCTTCATGCGCGTGACGAAGAACACGCCGGATTCGGTCCAGTAGGCGAAGAGGCGATAGTCGTTGTAGCCCCGATCATCGACCACCACCGTGCCGGCCGGGAAGGGAATGCGCCAGGCGACTTTGACATCATGAACGTTGCCTTCGGTAATCACCCCGTAGCAGGGAGAATAGCCATCGTGGTCGAGCACCAGGTGCAGTTTCACCGCTCCCTTGGTCTGGCGAAACTTGGCCCAGTCGAACACCGACAGACACAGATCGATCACCGTCGAGTCGAGGCTCACGAGCTTGTGCTTGAAGCGGAACTTGCGCGGCGACCGGACGCTGCCAGAAATCCGCTCGAAGAGTCGATAGAAGACCCGCTCGTACAACTGCCAAGGCCGGTGGGTGTTGGCGTAGGAGAGCGAGGACCTCGCCGGCGCCTCGATGCCCAGGTGGGCGAGCTTGCCCTCGCAGCTCTTGAGACCCCCTTCGATCTCGCGCAGCGAGTGGGCGCGCCCCAGCTGGCAGAACATCATAGCCACGAACTGGCTCCAGCTCGACAGGCCCTTCGCGGCATATTCGGAGCCGGTTTCCTTGACCATGCGTTCAAACTCGACGCGCGGAATCAACTTGAGTATCTGGCTGAACATGCTGCATGATGCATTCACGACGGG
>DYIL01000062.1 GCA_020723665.1 Methyloversatilis universalis | reverse complement strand
CGATCGGCTGATAATGAAATATCAGCCGGCGTGCCGCGAGAGCTTCCTGAATGGCTTGTTTCCATAAGGTGCGCTCGCTTATGCGCTGCTTGGATCGATCGTCGTAAGAGAATAAATAGACCCGGCCGCGCCCGCGATCTTTCGCTTGATACATCGCGAGATCGGCATTCGCCATGATCTCGTCCATGACCGTGCCGTGCTCTGGAATCATGGCAATGCCGATGCTGGCGGAAATCCGGAAGATTTTCTGCTGAATCCTGAGCGGCTGCTCGGTGAGCCTTTGATTGAGTAGATTGGCGAAGGCCGATGCTCCCTCCGGGGTTTGGTTCGGCATCAAAATAGCGAATTCGTCGCCTCCCAGTCTTGCCGCGATATCGGTCTTGCGCACGCGGTTTTTCAGTTCCTGGGCAATTTTGCGGAGCAGCGCGTCGCCTGCCAGATGGCCGCTGGTGTCGTTGATGTCCTTGAAATGATCCAGATCGAAAAGAAGGATGGCGGCTCGTGTATTGTTTCTTTCCACTTCAGCGAATTGGCGCTGCAATTCCTGCTGAAAGCGATGGCGATTATAGAGGCCGGTCAGGGGATCATGGTTAGCGAGCCAAATCATGCGGTTCTCCGCCTCGACTCTGTCAGTGACGTCGAGGCCAACCGATAGGATGGCAATGCCTTCCGCGTTGTTTTCTTGGAGACGGGTGTGTACCCAAACCACGAAACGGCGGGAACCGTCTTTGCACAACAGTTCCGCCTCGTGCTGTAGGCGTTTCCGCTGCCCGCTCCACAATCCGAGCAGCGCCTGTTTTAGATCGTCGCCCATCTTGCTTTCCAAGATTAAGGACAGAAACTCCTTGCCGCCGAGATCGCTTTGGCTGTACCCGGTAATTTGTATGACGAAGTCGTTGGCGGTGAGAATTCGCCCCTCTCTGGTTTGAGTCAGAATGATGACTTGAGCCGTGTCCAGCAGCCCTTGAACGAAGTCGCGTTCGGCAGCGAGTTCAGTGGTTTTATGCGTAATGGCCTGCGCTTGCTCTTCGAGTTGGTGCGACAAAGTCACGGCGGTTGCGCTCAGAATGGTGATTTCGTCGTTGAGTCCCGAGGGTGGGTGGGCAAGTCGCTGTCGAGCTTCCCTATAAGCGCCTTGCGCCAACATCGGCAGTGTGTCGGCCAAGCGCCGAAGTTGACGAATCGGCAGACGCATCAGCAAAAGCAGCAGCAGTTCGGCGGTCAACAGGCTCACACCGCTCAGCAGGATGCCGTCGCGAGTCGCGCGTCTGATTTGGCTCACCTGAGCGGTGACGTCGCTGATCATCAAGACCAGGCCCTCGGCCTTAAGCAAGTCGCTGAGCGGCATCACGTCGATGGCGTAATAACGGCCTTTCCAATGATGGATCTCCTTACTGGCGGCTAGCGCATCATGCGATTGTTCCGACAAATGCTCCAGGAATGGAGCCAGGCGTTCGAAATGGGTGAGCGCGGCAACCCGCATCGACCACTTCGGAATCGCGTAGCCGTTACCTTCCGAGCCGTTCGAGATCAGGATCGCGAGGTCTGAACCGGTCAACGAGCGGTGTTCGACGACGAGGTGTGCGATGGATTGGGTGAGGCTGAAGACGCCGACGACCCGTCCCTGGGATAAGACCGGCTGATACGTGCTGAGCGCACAATGCGGTTCGCACGACAATAATGATAAGGGCTTCTCTTGCTTGAACACTTGCAGCACGGTTGCTTGCTCTTCCGGACGCGGCGCTTGAGACGGTGCGGCATTGCCCCATTGCCAGAAGCGCCGTGCATCCGGTTTGAATAGCTCGAGGCGCTCTATGTCCAGATCGTACTGAAAATCGTTGAAAACGTTGGCGGCCTGTTGTAATCCGGCAGAATTCTCGCCGGTTAAGGCCGAAGCGAAGCCGCCTACGGAAGCCAGGAGAGAGCCGATTTGCTGCAAACGGGATGCCGAACGGTCTAACAAATCCTGAACTTGACGGCTTAACAGCCGTCTATCGAGTTGACGCTGCTCCTGAAACTGATACTCGAGATAAAAGTAATTCAGAATGGCGAAGGAACTCCCGATTCCCACGATCATGATACTGAGAAACAGAAAACCCTTCCAAAACAGGCTCAGAAAAGGCGAGCGTGGTTCGGAAATGATCTGAGTGACGCTGACCGAAAGGGGAACGCGGTGCGGTTTCGCCTTGCGAGCCCAAACAATGTCGAGTTCCCTGAAAAATTTTCTGAATGACAAACTTGTGAACAGAATTAGTAGGCGGGCTCAGTTGTATATTCCGACAACGCTCTTAGTATAACCCAGGAAGTCATAATCGTTAGCTCGCGCGCATGGACCATACGCGGCGAAAAACGCGGGCGGCGTGACCGATCGGGATGGCTATGACGAAGCCGTGTCGGCTATACTCTTCAGCTGATCAGACGACTTTTTAGGGAAAGCTATGACGATACCTGTCCAGACCGTGGTGTTATCCGGAGGTGCCGGCACGCGATTATGGCCATTCTCGCGGGAAGCCTACCCGAAACAATTTCTCCCGCTGACCGGCGACAAGAGTCTGTTTCAGCAAACCGTTGATCGGGTCTTGAGCATGGACTCTCAAGAAGGCCGTTTGGATGTCTTATCGCCACTGATCGTCTGTAACGAAATTCACCGCTTTATCGCTGCGGAACAACTCAGACAGATGGGTCTGGAAGGAACAGGAATTCTTTTGGAGCCGTTCGGAAAAAATACCGCTCCGGCGGTAACGCTCGCGGCTTTGTACGCTCTGGAGGACGATCGCGATCCGGTTTTGGTAGTCTTGCCTTCCGATCATCACGTTGAAGATGTAGCCGGGTTTCAGGCAGGGATGTCAAAAGCCGTGGAATTGGCGGCGAAGGGCGACATCGTCACTTTCGGCATCGTTGCAGAGAGCCCGGAGACTGGCTTCGGCTATATTCGGCGAGGACCGGAAATCGAGGACGGGGTATTCGTTCTCGACGGCTTTACGGAAAAACCGGACGTCAAAACGGCTGTCGAATATCTGGCCTCCGAGCGGTATTACTGGAACAGCGGGATATTCGTCATGCGCGCAGGAATATGGCTGGAACAGATAGCTCGACACCAGCCCGCCATTTTCGACGCCTGCAAAGCGGCTTTGGCGGCGAGTAAGCGTGACGGCGATTTCATACGCGTCGACAAGGAGGCTTTTGCTAAGTGTCCCAGCGACTCGATCGACTACGCGGTCATGGAAAAATTGACCGCCGAATCGCTGGAGGGGGCAAGAGGAGCCGTGTTGCCGTTGGACGTGGGGTGGTCCGATCTTGGCTCATGGCCCGCCTTGAGCAAAGTGAGGCCGCGGGATGACGACGGCAACGTGACGATAGGTGACGTTTTTCTGAAAGACACCCAAAACTCGTTGTTGTATTCGCAGAGCCGTTTTTTGGCGGCCGTCGGTTTGTCAGACGTCGTGGTGATCGAAACCACCGATGCCGTCCTCGTGGCTCACAAGGACAGAGCCCAGGATGTCAAGGCGATTACCGAACACCTCAAAAAGGTCAAGCGGTCGGAGCACATATTCCATACGAAGGTGCATAGGCCATGGGGCGATTACGAGTCGATCGACAACGGCCAGCGCTACCAGGTCAAGCGCCTGACGATCAAGCCGGGCGCGACCCTCTCGTTGCAGATGCACCACCACAGGGCGGAGCATTGGATTGTCGTGAAGGGGACGGCGCGGGTGACCCGCGGCGAAGAGATTTTTCTCCTCACGGAAAACGAGTCCACCTACATTCCTCTCGGTATCAAGCATCGTCTCGAAAATCCGGGCACGATTCCTTTGGAAATCATTGAAGTACAGTCCGGAAGTTATCTCGGCGAGGACGATATCGTTCGGTTCGAAGACCGATACCATCGCCTCGAATCTCCATAACCTACAGACCCGTTAAGATTATTATTCACCTATGACGCTTCACTGCGGGATCGTGGGTTTGCCGAACGTCGGCAAATCCACCTTGTTTAATGCACTGACGAAAGCCGCCATCGCGGCGGAAAACTATCCTTTTTGCACCATCGATCCGAATGTGGGCGTAGTTCCGGTGCCGGACCCCCGGTTGGATGCGCTGGCGGAGATCGTCAAGCCGGAACGCGTCGTGCCGACGACCATCGAATTCGTTGACATCGCCGGCCTGGTCGCCGGCGCTTCGAAAGGGGAAGGACTGGGAAACCAGTTTCTCGCGCATATACGGGAAACCGACGCTATCGCTCACGTAGTCCGCTGTTTCGAAGACGAAGACGTAGTGCACGTGGCGGGAAAAGTCGATCCGATCTCGGATATCGAAATCATCAACACGGAGCTGACCTTGGCCGATCTCGCAACGGCCGACAAGGCTTTGGTTCGCGTGTCGAAATCCGCGAAGTCCGGAAACAAGGATGAGTTGGCAAAGAAGCAGATCATCGAGAAGCTGCTGGAACATCTCGATTCCGGTCAGCCGGCGCGAACGGCGCCGATGGAGGACGAAGCCAAAGCGCTGATCCGCGATCTGCATCTCCTAACGATGAAACCGACGATGTACATCGCCAACGTGCGCGAGGACGGATTTCAAAATAATTCTTATTTGGACGCCGTGGTTGCCTTCGCGAAAAACGAAAATGCCGTGGTGGTGCCGGTTTGCGCGGCTTTCGAGGCCGAAATCGCGCAATTGGATGACGATGAAAAGGGAGAGTTTTTGAAAGAAATGGGCTTGGACGAACCGGGACTCAACCGGGTCATCAGAGCGGCCTATCAGCTGCTCAACCTGGCTACGTATTTCACGGCCGGGGTCAAGGAAGTGCGCGCTTGGACCATTCCGGTCGGAGCGACGGCTCCTCGAGCGGCGGGAGTCATACATACGGATTTCGAACGCGGTTTCATTCGTGCCGAAGTGATCGCTTACGATGACTTTATCGCTTACCGGGGCGAACAGGGCGCCAAAGATGCGGGAAAATGGCGTCTCGAAGGGAAAGACTATGTTATGCACGACGGCGATGTCGTTCATTTCCGTTTCAACGTCTGAATCCCGAGATCGCCGCTTTGGACTTCGGTCGCTTCGAATTGTCCGAAGCGATCGCGCAAGAAGACCGCCAGCCTCGGGCCGCTGACGCCCCCGGTTCCAACCGGAATTCGCTTTTTCTCCGCTCGTCTCCCGAGACCGCCCGTATCCTGGCGGGACGGCGTTCAGCGATGTCTCATCATCCTAGAAACGGCAGTTGGACGTGCTCGAGTGTGCGGCGGGCGGGGCGGCCGGCAAGCCCGTCCTGAGCGGAGTCGAAGGGCCTGCCTCGAGCCGAGGGGCTAGCGCACCGCACGATTAATGTCCACTCGATTGCCAAGCGGAATAAGAGCCTATCCCAATAGGCCGTTCGCCCTGAGCAGTCGAAGGGTTTCTTAAGCCTATTGGGATAGGCTCTAAGGCTTGCATGGTCAGTGGAAACGTTATAAAGTTGCAAAATCTTGCAGCGTCTGAGGTCCAAGCGATGAATTTCCGGACAACGTCCGCTCGAAACGAACACATGGCGCCCACTCATGATCACCGCGGCTGCGTCGATAGGGCTCTCCGCGTGGCGGAGCAGTTGTGTGCCCAGCGCGAAGTTCGGCTGACGCCGATCCGCCGTAAGGTGCTCGAACTGATCTGGGAAAGCCATCGGGCGGTCAAGGCTTACGACCTGCTCGACAGGATCAAGCCGTTCGAGCAGGCCGCGAAGCCGGCGACGGTTTACCGGGCCCTGGAGTTTCTGATGGAGCAGAGCCTGATCCATCGCGTGGAAAGTCTGAACGCGTTCATCGGCTGCAACTGCTCCGAACAACGGCATGAGCAATTGCTGCTGATCTGCGAGCGATGCGGAAATGTCGAGGAAAGGATGGGAGTCGACGTCATGACGGCAGTCGCGAAGGAAATGGAACAGGCCGGGTTTACCCTTCACCGGAAAGCCATCGAGATTCACGGCCTGTGCGCCCACTGCCGGACGGCCGAAGGCGGCGCTTGAATCAAGACGCATAAGGCTGGAATTCGCATGGGAGGTAGAATGCGCAAGCTTTATGTAACGCTATAACATTAGCTAAACAGTATCGAGAGAGGATCATGAACAAGCGAGTCGTCGTGCTGATGGCTTCGGCCGCATCTTTCGCTTCCATGGCAGCCGAAGAGCAACCCATCAAAGAGCTGGAGCCGGTATTGGTCACTGCCCCGGTGCATAAGCAGGCGGAAGAAATCGCACGTCCCTTCAATGCCTTAAAAGGCGAGGAACTGTCACGGAAAGCGGCAAATACCTTGGGCGAAACCTTGAATCAAGAACTCGGGGTGACTAGTTCATCTTTCGGCACCGGCGTCGGTCAGCCGGTCATCCGCGGGCAAAGCGGCCCTCGCGTGCGAGTCATGCAGGACAGCCTTGGAATTCAGGACGTGTCAACGCTGAGCCCGGATCATGCGAACGCCGTCGAGCCGATTCTCGCCGAGCGCATCGAAGTGCTGCGGGGGCCCCAAACCCTGTTGTACGGCAGCGGAGCCATCGGCGGTCTGGTCAACGTTATCGACAATCGAATTCCGGATCGACTGCCGGAAAGGCTCGTCACGGGCGCGGCGGAGCAGCGCTACAGTACCGTATCGGACGAAACGACGAGCGTCTTGCGTTTGGACGCGGGGCAGGGCATCTTCGCCCTGCATCTGGACGGCTTCTACCGCGACCGGAACAATGTCGAGATTCCCGGGTTCGCCATCGATGAAGAGGCGGAGGCGGCAGGGCACGGCGAAGAAGGCCATGAAGAAGCCGTCGCCAATACCAAAGGGTATATCGCCAACACCGACGCGAGGGCCAGGGGGGGCACGGCAGGTTTTGCGCTTATCGGCGATTCCGGGTTTTTCGGCTTTTCCGTCAACCGCCTTGAAAACGACTATGGCATTCCGCCGGGCGCGCATGACCACGGACACGAGGACGGTGGCGAAGCGGGAGGCCTGGACAGGATTCGGGTCGATATGGAGCAGTCCCGCTACGATTTCAAAAGCGAGCTGTACGATCCCCTGCCTTTCGCCGAGACCTTGAAGACGCGCCTCGGCTATACCGATTACCGCCACGTCGAGCGGGAGAACGGCGTTGCGGGTACGGTGTTCAGCAACGAAGTCGTGGAAGGACGGATCGAACTGGTTCACAAGAATGTCGGCCCCTGGCACGGTGTGGTCGGCGCCCAGGTTCAGGACGGCGAGTTCTCCGCCGTGGGCGAAGAAGCCGTGGTACCGAAATCGAATATTTCCTCCTACGGCTTTTTCGCCGTCGAGGATATGCACTGGCGCGACCTCCTCATCGAGTTGGGCTTGCGCGTCGAGGATCAGACCATCAGCCCCGAGGGTCGGAGAAGCCGTTCGCACACGCCGGTCAGCGCCTCCGGTTCGGCGGTGTGGAGTCTTCGCGAGGACGCGGCGGTGACTTTCGCCGTGACGCGTTCGCAGCGGGCGCCCCAAGTCCAGGAACTTTTCTCGAACGGCTTTCACGCCGCGACGCGGAGCTTCGAACTCGGCAATCCGGCGCTCACGGAAGAAACATCCTACAACCTCGACTTGGGTCTCCGGTACAACCCGAGTTGGGTCAGCGCCGAGGTCAATTTGTTCCACAATTGGGTCGGCGACTATATCTTTCAGCGCAGTCCGGGTATGGTGTTCAATCGGGAAACCGAGGAATTCGAAGCCGTCTGCTCGGAACGGGACGCCTGTATTCCGGTGCTCGAAAGTACCCAGGTGGACGCTACGTTCATGGGCTTCGAAGCGAGCATGAAGTTCCCGGTGTTCGACCAAGATTTCGGAAGGCTGGAGCTCACGCTGTTTTCCGACTACGTCCGCGGTCGGCTCGATCGTGGCGGCGATGTTCCGCGCATGCCGCCGCTTCGATATGGCTTCCAGGTCGATTACGGCTTCGAAAACCTCACCGCTTTCGCCCGGCTGATGAATGCCGAAGCGCAGGATAAACCGGGCGAGAACGAAACTAAGACGGACGGATATCTGCTCTTCAACGTCGGTGCGGAATACCGGCTGGCGATGACGGATTACGCCGAGTTCATGGTATTCGTGAGAGGCAAAAATCTCTTTGACGAACCCATCCGCAACTCCACGTCCTACCTCCGCAATATCGCACCGGAGCCCGGCCGCACCGGTGAATTCGGGATACGCGTTAGTTTTTAGAGCGTTTTCATTTCTGATGTACGCTCGAAAAGGAAGCTGCCTTCGGCAGCGGATGAGTTTGAAACGGGTCTCATCCCGCGGGCGAGTGACTTTTGAAACCCCGTCCATGGGGTTTGCCCTTCGGGCCAGCCGTTGGCTGTCCAAACCGACAACGTCCTTCCCTGGACGTTGCCCTTCGGGCGAACGTTGTTCGTCCCATTCCGCTTCCGGCGGAATGGTCGCTCTCGGCGAGTTTGTCTTTGCGTGCCCAAAGACGAATTTGTCGGGAACACATTTGGACGCGCGGAGCGCGCCCGCAAAAGTTTGCGCTAGGACAGGCGCAAATCCAAAGTAACCCTAAAGAAAGGGCACCCGGATGGCGCGCTGATCCTGCGCGTCGCCGGCTTACGCCGGGGGCGACAGAAGGCACATCTCTGTACCTCTGTCGCCGCATGCGATCCTTCGCGTGCCCCTTCGGGCGGTTTCGGCTCACGCCGGCGATGCTCGGGCGCGCCATACGGGAAGATTCAGCAATGCGGTACAGCTTTAGAAAACGGTCTAGCGCGTGGGCTGTGTCAACGAAAAGTCGGCTCGAAGTTCCCTCTCGCCAGGCGATTGCTGATAGACCGGTCATTTCAAAATCGGACGGCAATCGTCAAATCTCGACAATTTCCTTGTATTGCGTTTCCATGGAGTCTGGAGCCGGCCGTTTTCCTTTTCCGGGAATGTAACTACGGTGAAGGAGGCGGCCAAATCGAGAAGAATCCGCGCGCCTGCGGCTGCTCGCGAACTTACCGAGGGCGAGCGGAATCAAATCAGATCAAATCTAACCGGAAACCGACATGACTAACGAATACCTCAATTTGACCGATCCCGAAGGCCGGCGTCTTACGTCTTTGCCGGTCATCAAGGGAACGATGGGGCCGTCCGTCCTCGATATTTCCAAACTCTACAAAGAGGTGGGCTGCTTCACGGTGGATCCCGGTTTTTCGGCGACCGCGAGTTGTGCGAGCGGCATCACCTTTATCGATGGCGAACAAGGCGTACTGCTGTATCGTGGGTATCCGATCGAGCAGTTGGCGGCCCGCAGCAACTTCCTGGAGGTCACTTATCTCTTGTGGTATGGCGAGCTGCCGAACGAGAGCCAGTTGCAGCATTTTACGCATGAGGTCGTGCATCACACGATGATCAACGAATCCCTGCGGCTTTTCTACCAGGGATTTCATCATGACGCGCATCCCATGGCCGTCTTGGTCGGAGTCGTCGGATCGCTTTCCGCTTTCTATCACGATTACTTGGATATCCGCGATCAGAGATCGCGGGAGCTGGCGGCGCTCCGCCTGGTCGCCAAGATGCCGACGATCGCGGCGGCGGCTTATAAATACAGCATGGGACAGCCGCAAATTTATCCCAATAATTCCTTGAGCTATACGGGCAATCTCTTGCACATGATGTTCGCGATGCCGACCCAGCCCTACGAGGTCGATCCGGTAGCTGAGCGCGCGCTGGACTTGCTTTTGGTACTGCATGCGGATCATGAACAGAACGCGAGCACGTCGACGGTACGTTTGGCCGGGAGTTCGGGCGCCAATCCGTTCGCGTGCATCGCCGCAGGGATCGCGGCACTTTGGGGACCCGCGCATGGCGGCGCAAACGAAGCCGTGATCAGAATGTTGCAGGAGATCGGGGACGTCAAGAACATACCCAAGTACGTCGCCCGCGCGAAAGACAAGAAAGACCCGTTCCGCCTCATGGGATTCGGTCATCGCGTATACAAGAATTTCGATCCGCGCGCGACGATCATTCGCGAAACCTGCTACCAGGTGCTCGAAAAACTGGCCGATAGTAAAGACCCGCTGTTCGAGCTGGCGCTCCGTTTGGAAGAAATCGCATTGAAGGACGATTATTTCATCGAGCGCAAGCTCTATCCCAACGTCGATTTTTACTCGGGCATCATTTATCGCGCCTTGAAAATCCCGATGAGCATGTTTACCGCGATGTTCGCGATTGCCCGTACCGCCGGCTGGATGGCTCACTGGATGGAGATGATGGCCGACCCCGAACAGCGGATCGGCCGGCCGAGACAGCTCTATACCGGCCCCGTCACGCGGGACTATGTGCCGTTGAAAGAGCGGAAGTAGCTTGTAGCGCGCTGGTCGCGTTTTTCCGGTTTTGCCGCGGCACCTTTATGCCCATCGCTCCCCTTGTCGGCCAGGGATTGCCGGCCGTTTGATTCCGGGCGGCTTCTCCGTCTATGCCGCCAGAGCGTTTCGATGTCGCCGGTACGGTAAGACAGGCCGGGCGGAAGTCGTCGGCGCCTTCGTTTCGGGGGGCTCGATGCGAGCATTGGTTGTCGGCATTCCTTTATGGAAGCTCTGAATAAGCCCTCTTCCGCTGGGACAAACCTGTCCTGAGCCTGTCGAAGGGCCGTGCTTCGCACGTTAGCGTTCGCTCCCGGCGAACGGGGCACGCGCAAGCGCCGCTTGCGGCTCCCAATAGGGAAAGTGCGGTGTGATGGGGTTGGGTGAGGGCTTTTTGGATCCAACAGTTACACTGTTCGCCTTTCCCACGGGAAACTTGATCAGAGCTTCCTTATCGACAACCGACGCTCGACGACACTGGTCGCGAGCGACCGTACAGCCGATGTAGCCCAGACGAAGGAAGCTTGCGGAATCCGAGTTGACCGGCACTCCGACCCTCAGCCGTCGCAGGTCGACAATTCTTTGCCACCAACCCGTGTAGGCTCGACGGCACCGTCCGGAAGAAGGGATTCCCGACCGACTCGTGAATGCCGGTACGTCGGAAATGAAGAAGCCGGGGGCGCAACTCCGGCTTCTCCGTGCCGCTCAGGCTTTCTTTCTCAGCGGCACCGCATTGGTATCCACGATCACGGGCCAGTCCGTCTTCCGGACTCTCGCAGGGTACTTCGCGGTAAGCGCCTCTTTCAGCTCGTCGGTATCCCGGCCATCGAAGATGTAGGTGCGATCGCGGCCTTTCATCTTGGCGATGCGGCATGCCGTATCGGCGTCCCGGAGCACGGACGCGGCATCGACGCTCGCTGCTGCCGGCAGTGCCGTGATTCCGATGCTGACGCCTATCCACAAGTCCTTTCCCGCCCACGACAGAGAACAGTTCCTGACGGCATCCCTGAGATTATTGGCGACGATCCACGCCCGTTCGAGCGGACAGTTTTCCAGCAACAGGCCGAATTTGTCTCCGCCGAGTCTTCCGAGAATATCGCTCTGTCGCAACCGCCTTTCCAAGGCGTCTCTCACGGATTGCAGCAGTCGGTCGCCGGCAGCGCGCCCGTAGGTCTCGTTGAAAATCTCGAAGTGATCGAGGTCGAGGTAGCAAAGCACGTGCTCCGATTTGCTCTCGCGGGCGGAGGCCAAAAGATCGTCCAGGCTCCGTTCGAATTCGATACGGTCGCACAGCGCCCGGTGCGGATTCGTGTTGGCGGCCCGGAGCAAGCCGGACGGTTTTTGCAGTCGTTCGGCATGCTGGGCTTCCAGTTCATCGAGTCGTCGGCGACAGTGCTCCAGTTCCCGTTCCAGCGTCTTGTCTTTGTCGATGTCGACGAGCGCCCCCTGCAGGAACAGCGGGCGTCCGGCGTCGTCATGGACCACATCGGCCTGATCCCGCACCCAGCGCGCCTTGCCGTCGTAAGTGATCACACGGTATTCGCAACGGAGCGGCACGTGATGCTCATACGTTTTCGCGAACTGTTCGATTACCGCCCCCCGGTCGTCGGGATGGACCCACTTGATTAGTCCGATGCCCAGCGGATCGTCCAGCCAGGTTTCGGGACTGTAGCCGAGTTGCTCGGTCTTGGGGCTTACGTACAGCAGCTTTCCAGGCGCTTCCAGCGAGGCGATGTAAGTAATCGCGGGAATTTGCTCCACCAGAGCGCGGTACTTGGCTTCTACTTTCCGCAATTGCTCCAGAGCTTCGTTCTTTTCCCTCAGAAGGCGAGTTCGGTTGACGTTGTGGGCGATCACATCCGGAAGTCGGTGCACGAATTTGGGTTCGAAAGTTTTCGCAAGATAATCCGCGACAAGGTTCTTGGGCACACTCGTCATAGCCGCAGCACTTTCCTCGGACCTCATCACGATCACCGGAGCGAGCGTCTGACCCATGTCTTCGGCCAAGTCGGCGAGCAAATCGCTTGTGTCGAAATCCGGCAATTGCCCGTCGACCACGATGCAGTCGGGCACCTCACTTCGGATCAATTTCAGCCCTTGACGGCCGGTGCCGGCTTCGATGACCTCGAATCGATAGGTCGAATGCTGCTCTAGCGCCTGTTTACAGTTTCGGCGGCACTCGGGATCGCTGTCGATCAGCACAAGGCGAATAATCGGTGTCATGTTCAGGGCGTTCATGGTAATAACTCGGTAAAGTCCTTCAGGCACATGGGAACGGGATGTTCCGCGGCCGGATCCAATGGCGGTGAAGGATCGCTTTGCGATGTCGGACACTCGTGTCTATCCCCTTGGGTGGTGCAAAACTGTAGACCAAGTTGCTGCGTTCGGTAATAAGTACAGTTGCATACCGGGAACGAAACAGGTCGACTTCCCGGTTTCGGGAACTTCGGGCGGGTGGTCGATAGCGACCGCCGCTTTGTGATCGGCGACGAGAACGTTTTCGATGGCTGTCGGAGATAAAATTCCGGCGTGCTCCAGCGCCAAGTACGATTTCCGAAGACGCCATGGACGCGAAGATCATAGGCAGCCACGGTTCCGCCCAATCGCAGTGAACGTTACGCGCGTCAAAAGTTTTCTGATTCTCGCGGCGTTGGCGATCATCGGTTTCGGACCGTTGTCGCTGACTTGCCTGATTGGCCTGTTCATCGTGGCTAGACGGCCGGACTGGTTTTACCGAGTTGTGAGAAATCTTTATCGGGATACGGACTGCGGGTCGACGGACTGCGCGGCGCGACAGGAAAAGCTTCGTTCGGAAGCCGGGATGGTCAGGATCAAGACTTTTTTGTGCCTGCTGGTCCTGCTGGTGCTGGATATCGCTCCGGTTCCCGTTGCGGGTTCTATCGGTCTGTACGTTGTCGTTACGCGGCCTTGCTGGTTCAAGACTTTGGTCGAAAAAATCTATGGCGGTGTGATGGCGCCACAATCCGATGCGTAATGAAGCCGTCTTCGAGGTGCTGACGAAGCGCCGCATGCTGGCGCTCAAGACACTGTTCAAGAGAGCGGGGCGTCCCCCGTCAGACGTCCGTAACACTTCGCGGTATGAGCGCGACGACGGGATGCAGCCCCCTCGGTGCAAAAATAGCACATGATCGAAGTCAGGATAGAAGACCGCGAAGTCCGCGCCGCGCTGGCGGGGCTCGAGCGCAAGCATCGAAAAGATGAGACTAGACTTTTGCGCTGTTTCTGTTCAGGAAATGAGTATATCCCCTCAAGACCGGATCTTTTCCAAGGTCTCGTTGTTTTGTGAGCACCTCGAAAAACTTCGAGATGCTTGTAGGGGCAGGGATGCCCCGTCGTTTCCGGCCACGTAATTCCGTTTATTGAACAATCGGAAAATATCTTAAAGGCAGGCTGGGATAAGCCTGTCCTGAGCAACGTCGAAGGGGTGCAGCCCTTCCCGGCGTGCGGCGTCACCCAGGACAAGCTTATTCCGCCCTAGGATATGGCTTCTTTGTTTGAGAACTGGAATAAGGGGTTGAAAACGTAAGCCGAGCGCAAACCGCGTTAGGGCTCGGCGAACAGAAAAACCGCCCTGAAGGCGGTTTTTCGAGATCCCCGTAGATTCGACAGGGATAAAAGCCTATCCCAATAGGCTTAAGAAACCTTTCGACAAGCTCAGGGCGAACGGCCTATTGGGATAGGCTCTAAGAGATCCCGCATCCCGGCCCCATTCCCGGTATGCCTCCCGGCCTGGGACAGATTTGCGTTCCTCTGCGGCGCGGCCAGCGACCGCCTCCGGCGATCGCGCCGGCCAGACCCTGGACGCCTCTCGCCGCTGTCCGGACATGGCCGGCGACGCGCCGAGCAGTTCCGGCACCCCTTCGGACGGAACGGGCGCCGCGTCCCACCACGCCGGCTATGCCGCGAATACCTCCAATCAGCCGGCCGAGAAATTCGTCGCTGTCATCGGCATCGAGCGCGTCGGCCATCACGTGTTCCAGCTCGTCTGCAAGATCGGCTTCGTCTTCGGAGTACTCGTCTCCAAAGTCCTCCGCTTCGTCGAATCCGTCCTCGAATCCATCGTCCTCCAGATAGTCTTCTTCGCCTTCTTCGAAGCCGTCGGTTTCGTCGACCAAGGCATCTTGTTCCATGCCGTCTTTTTCGAACGCGTCCTCTTCTTCGGCGGCATCCTCCTCGAACATGTCCTTGGCCGACTGTGGCGTGGTTTTCCCGGCCAGGTCCTGCATCATTTCACCTTCGAATTGCTCGTTCACGGGACAACCCTCCTACGACAGTGTCACGTCAAACGAGGAGCTTCGCTGCAACGGCTCCCCAATTTTTGGCGGTTACTTTGGTCCCGCCAGACTAGTGCGGCAAGCCGCTCGATTTGGGGCGTTAGCTTGGGGTAACTCGAATGAGGGACAGGGGCGTTCTCGGAACGAGACGCGTGCTCGACGTGCGGGAACGGATCGGGCATGCTTAGCGGGTGCAACCATCCCGGCAGCCATGGGGATCCCTCGACAGGCTCGGGGCGAACGAATGGGACGGATTGCTGGTATAAGGATCAGGATCTCGACCGGCGGATCGGTCGGAACGTCAGCGCAGAATTCGCAATGAGCACTCCGGAAACACAAGTCACGCCTTTACCCATCGGCCATATCGCCGAGGTCTATGGCCCGGTGGTGGACATCACCTGCCGAGCACTGCCGCCTTTGCATCGTGCTCTGTATGCCGCGATCGACGACGAACGTTATGTTTTCGAGGTTCATCAGCATCTCGATCCGTTGCGGCTCAGAGCGATCGCTTTACACCGGACCTCTGGTTTGAAACGCGGCATGCCGGTTTATGACAGCGGGGGCGCCTTGCGCGTGCCGGTATCGCCGGGGTGCCTGGGACGGCTCCTGAACGTTTTCGGTGCCCCGCTCGATGGCGGCGATCCCTTGCCGGGTGCCGAGTTCCGGGAGGTTTTGGCGCCTCCCGCCGCTCTTCACGAGACCGTTCCCGCCTGCCATATACTGGAGACCGGCATCAAGGTCATCGATCTTTTATGTCCCTTCGTGCGAGGCGGCAAGACCGGCTTGTTCGGCGGGGCCGGCGTCGGTAAGACGGTGTTGATCATGGAATTCATGCATGCCATCGTCGCCCTGCACCAGGGCGTTTCCGTGTTTGCCGGGGTAGGGGAGCGCATCCGCGAGGGCCATGAACTGTGGCACGAAATGCGCAATACGGGCGTCATGGGCAACGCGGTGCTGGTTTTCGGACAGATGGACGAATCGCCTGGGGTTCGATTCCGGGTCGGCCTTACGGCGCTGACTTATGCGGAGTATTTGCGCGATTTCATGGGGAAGGAGGTTTTGTTCCTCATGGATAATGCCTTCCGATTCGTGCAGGCGGGCAGCGAGGTTTCCGGATTGCTCGGACGGATGCCGGCCACGGTGGGCTATCAACCCACTCTGTTGAGCGAAGTCGCGGAGCTTCAGGACCGCATCGTATCGACCCATAGAGGCGGTATTACATCGGTTCAGGCGATTTATGTTCCAGCCGACGACATGACCGATCCCGCCGTAAACGCCATACTCGGCCATCTCGACACCAGCGTGATCCTGTCGCGCGCCCAAGCGGGCAAGGGGATTTATCCGGCCGTCGATCCGCTTCTGTCCGGCAGCAAGATGATGGACCGCTATTTTCTGGGGGACCGCCATTACGCCGTGGCCGAGGCCGTGCGCGAGCACCTGGCCCGCTATCAGGAGCTGGAGGACATCATCACGATGCTGGGCATCGAGGAGCTTTCCGAAAAAGACCGGCTCATGGTGCTTCGGGCCCGCAGGCTTCAGCGTTACCTCAGTCAGCCGTTCCACACGGTTGCCGAACATACCGGCATTCAGGGCGTTTCCGTACCTTTGGAACGAACCCTGGCCGACTGCGAAGCCTTCCTGCGCGGCGATTACGACGAGGTGCCGGAGGATCGCTGCTACATGCGTGGCGCGATGCAGTCCTGACAGCCGGCGTGATCATTACGACTACTGGAGTTATCTGGTGCGTCACCATCTTGCCGGTGGTCGGCACTCTGCTAGCATAGTCAGTCCTGCGACGGGGGGAATCGGCCGGAGAACACGATTTCGCGTCCACGTTAGTGGAGCTCGACCGATCGACAGCCCGTGCGACCTAGACGATCACCAACGATAAGCAGTCGGAGCACAGATTCATGGCAAGACCATTAATACAATTGGCATTGGACTCCTTGGACGTCGATCAAACCCTAAGGCTGGCGGGTCTCACCGCGCCCTATGTCGATATCTTCGAAATCGGAACGCCGTGTATCAAACATAATGGCATCGGGCTGGTTACGGAGCTGAAGAAACGGTTTCCGAACAAGCTGATACTCGTCGATCTCAAAACCATGGATGCCGGCGAGTACGAGGCGACGCCTTTTTATGCGGCAGGAGCCGATATCTGCACGGTTCTGGGCGTGTCCGGTCTAGCAACCATCGCCGGCGTGATCAAGGCGGCCAACGCGCATAACGCCGAGGTGCAGGTCGATCTCATCAACGTGCCGGACAAAGTGGCGTGCGCGCGGGAGGCAGCCAAGCTGGGTGCGCATATCATCGGCGTGCACACGGGGCTCGATGCGCAGGCGGCGGGGCAAACGCCGTTCGCGGATTTGGCGGCGATCGCCAAATTGGGGCTGCCGGTCAGGATATCCGTCGCGGGTGGAATAAACCAATCGACGGCCCGCCAAGTCGCGAAAACGGGTGCCGACATCATTGTCGTCGGTGCTGCCATCTATGGCGCTCCGTCGCCTGCCGACGCCGCACGGGAGATTCGCGAACTGGTCGAAGGCAAGCATCACAAGTTCATCATGTCGAAGCTTGCGGGCGTGCTCGGGTCTACCGATCCCAGTTACCAGGCAAGGCTGACGGCGATGCTGGATCGGGCGTCGCGTGTTTTCATCGCAGGCGCAGGGCGGTCCGGCTTGGTCGCGAAGTTCTTCGGTATGCGCTTGATGCACGGCGGTTATGATGCTTACATCGTCGGCGAGGTCGTAACCCCCAGCATTCGAAAGGGCGATTTGTTCATCGTCATTTCCGGGTCCGGAGAAACCGAGACGATGTTGGCGTACACCAAACGCGCGAAAGAGATGGGCGCCAATATCGCCTTGATTACCACCAAAGACAGTTCGTCGATCGGCGATTTGGCGGATGTGGTTTTCCGGATCGGCACGCCAGAGCAGTACCGCAGAGTGGTCGGTATGCCGATGGGAACGACTTTCGAGCTGTCGACGCTGATGTTCTTGGAGGCTACCATAGCCCACATCATCCACACCAAGAAGATTCCCGAAGAACAGATGCGCACCAGGCACGCCAATCTGGAATAAGATTTGGGCGGGAATTCGGGAACGGCCGCGTTCCCGCCCCCACGCGCTTGAACGCAACGCGTGTTTTAACGGAAAAGGCGCTCGACAGTCCAGCGGAACAGCCCTCGCGTTGCGAGAGAGCGTGCGCCGATGCCTTTACGCCTCAAACGCGGTTCCGGCGAACATGCCGGTTTGTTCCGGCAATTCCGGCCAGGGTGGGGCTGCTATGCTTTTTTACGCCTTCAATACAAAAAACGCCCCAGTAGAGTCATGTCGCATCAAGCCGATTCGCTGAAGTCCATTCTGTTCGCCTTGGGCGCAAACGCGGCCATTGCTGCCGCCAAGCTGTTCGCCGCGATTTACACGGGTTCCAATTCCATGCTGGCGGAGGCCATACATTCCTTTGCCGATTGCGGCAACCAGGGTTTGTTGATTCTCGGCCTAAAGCGGGCGAAGCGTCCGCCTTCGCCCGACTTTCCCTTGGGATACGGCAAGGCGATTTATTTCTGGTCGTTCATCGTCGCGCTGATCCTCTTCAGCATGGGCGGCTTGTTTTCGATTTATGAAGGTATACACAAACTGGAGGCGCACAAAGGACTGGAGTCGCCATGGCTGGCGGTCGGGATTCTGGCGTTCAGCATCGCGATGGAAGGTATCTCGCTTTACGGGTGCCTGCGGGAAGTCAACAAAGCTCGAGGCAGCCGGGGACTCTGGCGTTGGTTCCGCGAAACCCGTCAGAGCGAGCTGATCGTGGTTCTGGGTGAAGACGTAGCGGCTTTGGCGGGCTTGGTGTTCGCTCTGATCGCCGTGGGGCTCGCCATGGTGACCGGCGATCCGGTTTACGACGCGGCCGGCAGTATCGCGATCGGTGCCCTGCTCGTGCTGGTTGCCGTGGGCATAGGTGCCGAAGTCTCGCAGTTGTTGATCGGCCAGAGCGTCGAGCCAGAGATCAAGCAAGCTATACATAATCATCTGGACAAGCGCGAGGAAGTCGCGCAGATTTTCAATCTGATTACCCTGCAACTTGGCAACGACGTGATGGTGGCGGTGAAGGCGAAAATGCGTCGGACGGCCGAAATGGACGATATGATCGCCGATATCAACCGCTGCGAGGCCGGCTTGAAGGCGGCGTTTCCTCAAGTGAGATGGGTGTTTTTCGAGCCGGATAAGGTCGATTGATCGGGACTGCGTGCGGATAATCAGACGAGCCGATTCGGACCAGGCGGAGCCGGCCAAAACGTTTCGGAAATTTCGGTAGAACGGTCAAAGATTATTATGGTGTTCGATAAAAAGGGTAGGCTGGGACGTGGATGGGCGTTTCCTTGTCGAAGTAGTGCGGGCTTACAATCGGCAGGTGATCGATTGACAGTCTTGCAGCCAAGGAGGCGATATTCTTTGCGAGGGACCAGCGTATGAAATCGAAATGGGAGACTATCGTGTTGCTGATGGTGACGGCCGCCTTTTTGGCGGCCTGTACCGGGACCGGCAAGAGGCCCGCAAGGACGGGCGGAAAACAAGTGTACAAAGTGCTCAAGAAACATCAGTCGGTCGCCAGTCGATCCGCCGTTTCCACTATCGATCGATTGTCCCTGCTTCCGCCGCCGCGTATGCTTGAACCGGGCCACCGAACCACACAGGATGTGCTTGACCTGTACGGCCGCTACGTCGAGCAGGAGCTCAAGCCTTATTTCCAAAACGCCGGCGTGTCATACCCGCCTAAAAAACTCGCGTTTATTGCGCTGAAGCAGGAAAAAAAGTTTGAAGTTTGGGCCAAGAATGATGGGGATTACCGGTTCATCCGCGATTACGACATCAAAGCGGCCAGCGGGGTGACAGGACCCAAGTTGCGGCAGGGGGACAAGCAGGTTCCCGAAGGGATATACCGTATCGTCGCGCTGAACCCCAACAGCAACTATCACCTGTCGATGAAGCTGAACTATCCGAACGAGTTCGATTGGTTCCATGCTCAGCGCGAAGGTCGTCTCGATCCGGGTTCGGACATTTTCATTCACGGCGACAGCGTGTCCGCGGGCTGTCTTGCCATGGGCGATAGAGCGATCGAAGAACTGTTCGTGCTGACAGCACAGGTTGGGGCAGAGAACGTCAAAGTGATCATCGCGCCGCGGGACCCGCGTGTTTTGCCGCTCGATCCCAACGGCTACGGACTGCCGCCCTGGACGTCCGAACTGTATAGGATGATTTCCGCCGAGATGCAATTTTTCTCCGACGAGGTCAGAGTTTCGAACAGCCGGCCATTCTATCCGGTGGGCGCGCCGCTTCGTTAAGGAAGCTTTGAAAAAACGATTGCGTCGCCATTTTTTGCGAAACCTTTTGGGACGTCCGAGTCAAGCAATAAGGGGGACCTCGAAAAACCGCTTTCCTGGCGGTTTTTCTCTTCGTGCGCCCGGCAGGGCGCACTCACTTGGAGGTGGAAGTC
>DYIL01000007.1 GCA_020723665.1 Methyloversatilis universalis | reverse complement strand
CGCCCGGACTGTAAGTCGTGAACTTTTCGCCGGTTCCGAGCATGCCTCGGATCATTTGCCCGTCGATAGTCACCTGCTTGACTTGCCCCTCGTTCACCGCCGAGATGAACTGCGAATACGACATGGTCGAATCAACCGACTTTCGGGAGCCAAAATTATTGAAAACCGACATCAAAACGACGGCGATGACCACCCACAGGATTATGTTCTTCAACATGTCATTCACGGCCTAACTTCCTCGTCGGATAAATCCGACCATTTTTTGAAATAGTTTACAAATACTATCAGGATATCGCCCGGTGTAACAGGCTGTTGAAAAATTCGATGCTCCTACCATAGGTAGTGGGCAACGACGAAACTGTTAACCTGCATGTCGTATGCAGAATGCGTTTTTCAACACCCTGGTAAATGCTTCGGTCAACGGGCAAGGAGAAATCGGTAGTAGACTGCATCTGCCTCCCTCTTTCTGCTTTTTTTCGACTGGAAACAGTGGAGAAGGTTCATTTTCGAGAATGCGGACAGAATACCGCACCCCGGCATCGGGGGCACCTCCCGGCGCAGGATAATCTCCGGACGGGCCAAGAGACGTACCGAGGAACGAACACCGGATATGGCAAATGCCCCACCATGAACGAATAGACCGGAAAATTTCCTTTTCGGGCCGGCGAGACGCCCCTCTGCGCCGCCATAATTTCCAACAAAAACGATCACGAGCCCCGAATTTCCACTGACCGCGCCCGAATCCGACCCAGGCGACTCAAAGCCACCCCTAAGCGCGGCTTTTGCCTCAGGTCCACGCCGACAATGAGTGATTTCACGCATCTCGTTCGACCTCTCTCGCAAACGATGCGCCGGCTTCGGGTGGAAGGTGGATTGGCTCGATTAGTGCTTGTTCTAACGGCCGTCATAAGAAAAAACCAAAACAACAAGTCCTATCAAAATGAGCAAGCATCGTTTAAGAACAACTCTAGCGCTCTTGTGCAGCGGAGCGGCGATCGGGGGAAAAGCATGGGCCGACCATGACGCCAAGCCCATCCAGCTGCCGACTCTGACCGTAACCGGCGAAGCCGTCATGTCACAACAGCCCCTGACCGTACCCGATATCGAAACCGCCCGCGAGCAGATCAACCGGATTCCGGGTGGCGTCGATATCATCGACTCCGAAAGTTATGAAAAGGGCCGTGCCGCCAACCTCAAGGATGTTCTCGATTACTCTCCCGGCGTGTACGTACAACCGCGATTCGGCGCCGAAGAGTCGCGCATTTCGATCCGCGGTTCGGGGATTCAACGCACATTTCACGGCCGCGGCATCAAGCTCCTTCAGGACGGCGTTCCTTTGAATCTCGCCGACGGCGGTTTCGACATGCAGGCGGTCGAACCTCTGTCCGCCGACTACGTGGAAGTTTACCGCGGCGCCAACGCGCTTATGTACGGCTCAACCACCCTGGGCGGGGCAATCAACTTCGTGAGCCGGACCGGATATACCGCTTCCCCGCTACAGCTACGCTTCGAGTCCGGCAGCTTCGACACCTACCGCGCCCAAGTGAGCTCCGGGCAGGTCCTTGGCGATGCCGATTACTATATCTCCGGAACCTTCTTTTCCACCAACGGTTTTCGCGATTGGAGCGAACAGGAGAACGAGCGTATATTCAGCAATTTCGGTTATCGTTTCAGCGAAAACCTGGAAACCCGGTTCTACGTGACGTATGTCAATACCCAATCCAACCTGCCGGGAAGCTTGACCAAAGCGCAGCTGGACGCAGACCCGACCCAGGCCAACTCCAACAGCCTGAGAGGCCAGCAAAAACGCGATTTTCGGCTGTTGCGGCTCGGCAATACCACCACCTGGCGGTGGGACGGCAAGCAGCGCGTCGACATCAGCAGCTTTTGGTCTTACAAGGATCTTTTCCACCCCATTTTCCAGGTTCTCGACCAGGTTTCCGATGATTTCGGCGTAAACATCCGTTACACCAACGAAAACGATTTGTTCGGCCGAAAAAATGTTTTCATCCTGGGTCTGTATCCGACCGGCGGCCGCACCCACGACGACCGTTTCTCCAACGTCGAAGGCCACCGCGGCGCCAGAACGGCCAAGAGTACGCAAGACGCCATCAACATCGATCTCTACGGCGAAAACCAACACTATATCTTGCATCAATTGGCCCTGGTTACGGGCCTTCAATTGTCGTACGCCAAGCGCGAATATACCGATCGTTTCCTAAAGAATGGTGATCAAAGCAACCATCAGGATTTCTTCGGGGTCAGCCCGAAAATCGGCGCGCGCTGGGAATTTACAGCGAATAGCCAAGCTTATGTGAACTTCAGCCGCAGCTTCGAGCCTCCGTCATTCGGCGAACTCACTCTTACGCGCAGCGGCGTTCCGCTTCAACTGACCGCCCAGAGGGGGAGCACCGTGGAAATCGGAACGCGCGGCAGGGAAGGCATGGTCAACTGGGATCTATCTTACTATCACGCTTGGCTCGAGAACGAATTGCTGCAACTGCGCGATCCGACGGATCCGACCGCAACGGCCACGATCACTCGAAACGCTGATTCCACGACCATACACCAAGGTATCGAACTCGGTCTCGAAATCCGCCCCATCGAAAATGTCGTTCTGCGTCAGGCATACATGTGGAACGATTTCCGGTTCGACAACGATCCGACCCACGGCAATAACCGGCTGCCCGGCATTCCGGAACATTATTTGAGAGCGGAACTTCGCTACGAGCACCCGTCCGGCTTCTATGCCGGCCCCAACGTGGAGTGGTCTGCCACCCGCATCCCGGTTGACCTGGCCAACACGCTGTCCGCCGACGCCTACGCGCTCATGGGCTTTCGCGCCGGCTACAGGACCAAACAAGGGTTTTCCGCCTACTTCGAAGCCAAAAACCTGACCGACGAGACCTATGCCGCGACCACCGGCGTGATCGCGAATGCCCGAGGACTCGATACCGCGCAGTTCTATCCCGGCGATGGACGGGCCTTCTACGGCGGCGTGGAATACCGGTTCTAACGGGCCAGTGAGCGGATAGTTATCCCTGTCGAGGCAAGCGGGCTCGCCACCCGATGGTTGGGTTGCGGGCCCTTTTTGCTGCTCGGGTTCCGGGGAACGGCAGAGAGCTTCCCGCCTTTTCTTTCCATTCCGCGTCACCGCAACCGAGGACTGGCCTCAGCGGGGCCGCAAGCGCATGCCCAATGTCCCCCACAAGCAACGCGAGCGGAGAACAAACGATGCCCCATGTCCCTCTTTATGAGCATGCCGTGAATCGGGTATCTTCGTCGGCATCCACACGCATTGCCACGGGCAGAACGGCCGCCGTGCTCAGTATTGATCTCAATTCCCCGGCACTCTTAAGAAACCCTTATCCGCTTTACGCCGAACTGCGCAGAGAAGCGCCGATCCATCGGCTCATGCCCGGCATTTGGCTGACGACCCGTTACGAGGACGCCGACCGGATTCTCCGGGACCCTCGCTTCGGCAAGGATTTTCTGGCCGGGGTCGCCCGCCGCTACGGAGCGGACGCCGTGGAGAAACCGGCCTTTCAGATGGTGAATCGCTTCATGCTGTTGATGAATCCTCCCCAGCACACCCGCCTGCGGGGGCTCGTCGGCAAGGCTTTCAGCGTAAAACAGGCCCCCGAACTGCGCCGTCTGGCCCAGCGCGAAGCCGACCGGCTGATCGACGGATTCATCGACCGCGGCTGCGCCGACCTGGTAAGGACGTTCGCCTATCCGCTGCCCGTCCGGATCATCTGCGCGCTGCTCGATATCCCGCCCGAAGACGGTCTCCCGTATCTCGAAGATGCCCAGGCTCTCGTCAAGGTATTCGAACCGAGTCCGATCGGACCGTCCGACATCGATGCCGCCGACCGGGCCGCGCAAGCGTTCGAGCGCCATTTCCGGGAGGTTTGCGACGAACGTCGCAAGAATCCCGGCTGTGACCTGATTTCCCTTTTACTTCAAGCCGAGGAAGGCGAAGACCGGCTGAGCGGGGATGAAATCGTCGCCAATGTGGCCCTCCTGTTCCTCGCGGGGCACGAAACCACGGCCAACATGATCGGCAATGCGCTTTTGACCCTGTTCCGACACCCCGAGCAATTGGCATCGCTCCGAGCCAATCCTTCGCTGCTGCCGCGAGCGGTGAACGAGTGCCTCCGTTATGAAACCTCGGTCCACATCGCCGCGCGCGTCGCCATGCACGATGTCGCCATCGGCACGGTAACGATCAAACGAGGCGAGACGGTCTACATCAGCCTGGCGGCGGCCAACCGCGATCCGGCCGTGTTCGAAGATCCCGAGCGATTCCTGATCGAACGCCCCGAGCCGACGCCAAGGCCGCTGTCGTTCGGAGGCGGTCTGCACTACTGCCTGGGTGCCCGGCTGGCGCGTATCGAGCTCGAAACGGCGCTGGGATGTCTGTTGCAGAGGCTGCCAGCCCTACAGCTCGAGAATATCGACGCTCCCTTGTGGAAGCCGACTATCGCCATCCGCGGCCTGGATCGTTTGCAGGCTCGTTGGTAGACGGAACGATCGCGAGCCGGTCCTTGCTCCCGACAAATGCATTGACCTGCGACGCCGCCCAGGATCGGTATTTCTCATTACGCCTCAGCACCATCACGGCCATTCCCCAATAGCCGCAAGGCATAAGGGGGCCTTCGCCCGATGCGCGCAGCCGAGGATAAGGCACTCCGGGGTGGCGATGATGATGGGCATGGCGCGTGAGACCCAGAAACAGAAATAGACTGATGGCCGAGTCGTTGCGCCAGGCGGTCAGGCGAGACAGGCCGGAGCCTTCGGTCAGCCCGTAATGCTGAAGGTAGTTGACGGCCTCCAGGACCCGCACGGCGAGATAGACGCATCGCAGATACACCGCCGCCGCCAAGAGGCCGAATAGCCAGGCGTACACGACCAGCCAGAGCGCCTCGACGGCCGCTCCTGTGACGGTAGCCCTTCGGTTCGCATTCCAAGCGATCCGCCATTGCTGGACCGCCGCACGTCGAAAAAAGTCTTCGTAGCTTTCGCCCGCAGCCGCCGTGGACGGGTCCAGGGCGCTTCCCAACCGGGCGTGGTGAGCGATCTTGTGCGCGATCGCGAAATGATCGAAAAACACGGTAACCAGTAGAAGCCGCCCCAGCATCCGCTGCCAGCGGCGATGTCTGTGGATGAACTCGTGCGCGGGACAAATGGCCGCACAGCAAAAATTGGTTCCGACCATGATTCGCACCGCCAGCAGATTGCCGAGACTATCCGTAATCTCGAACAGACCGGCCCATTTGAGCCGCGACACCAAAAGGCCCAGCGCGAGGACGTTCAATGCCTGCAATAAAGCGAGAGCATACAGGATTCCGTCGAAAAACCAGCGGGGAGCGTCCGCCGGGACCGACCGCCTTTCGGAAGGACCGAAACAATCGATCAAAAACAGAGCGGCGAACGGCAGCGTCCAAGCGAGTGCCTGAAGCGCCTGATGGGGACCGGTGGCGAAAAAGGCGAGAACGCAGATCGGCATGAACAGACTGAGACCGAAACCGCACCACCAAGGCGGCAAGAATCCCCATAGACGAACCGCTCTCGAAATCCCGTCCGCCGCAGTTTTCGTTAGAATGTCCATAGGCTTTCGGAATCGGCGATGAAAAAACACAACCCCCGAACATATTATGTCGGCCTCTGTGCGACCTACCACGATCCGGCGCTGTCCATCTTGAACGATGCGGGCGAGATCCTGTTCGCCGAGGCTACCGAGCGCCACCTCCAATACAAGCGCGCCCTGAACTGCGAGCCGGACAACCTGTACCTCATTCCCAAGCTACTGCGCGAATACTGCAGCGATGCCGACGAATTCGTCATCGCCTGCAACTGGCGCAAATCCCGGCCGATCTACGAGCGGCTGGCGAAGCTGCTTGGTTGGCTGTCGCCCCGGGGCATTCTGAGCGGCAAAGGACGTCGGCTGACCACTTGGCTGGAAATGTATCAGATCCACCACATGCTCGCGTGTCAGCACCACGCCATGCGGCGGATCGGAATCAACCTGGCGCGGACACTGGGACGTGATTTCCCCGGCGTTTCCGTCCGCTTCCGACATTACGACCACCACCTGACCCATGCCGCGCTGGCCTGCTACGGCAGTCCGTTCGACGAAGCCGCCTGCGCTGTCATCGATTCCTACGGCGAGGAAGGCTCGATGGCGTTCTTCACTTACCGTAACGGGACCCTGAAACCTCTTTTCCAAGCGCACGGCCCGCTGAGCTTGGGATTTTACTATATGAAACTCACCGAACTCTGCGGCTTCGAATGGATCGGCGGAGAGGAATGGAAGGTTATGGGGCTCGCTTCCTACGGACGCATCGACGAGGAAGTCTTGAGCTGGCTGCAGAGCTCGATGCGGATCGAAGGCTTACGCTTGGCTCCGGATTACGATCGATTCTTCGAATATCTCGATCGTCTGACAACCCGTAAGCGATCGAAGGGAAAGCCGCCCGAGACCGCCGCCGACCTGGCCCACACCGGGCAGCATTTTTTCACCGAAATCGTCAACCGGCTGATCGCCAACCTCCATGAATCCGCCCCATCCGATAATCTGGCCTTCGCCGGCGGGTGCGCGCTCAATTCGGTCTGCAACGGGCAGCTGTTGGCCCATACGCCGTTCCGGTCGCTTTATGTGCCGCCGGCGCCCGCCGATGACGGGACCGCCCTCGGCGCGGCCCTGCTGGCCTTTCACGAAGACCATCCGGAACCAAGAATAGAACCTCGCAGTCTTTCGCCCTATCTCGGAAGTCGCCTCGAGCGTGAAGCGGTCGAACGCCTGGCCCGGTACGCACAACTGCCGGTTCGGTACTTGCCGGACGGGGCCGTGATCCCCGCTGCCGCCGATCTTCTCGCCCAGGGGAAAATCTTGGGCTGGATTCAAGGCCGCGCCGAATTCGGCCCGCGCGCGCTGGGCAACCGTTCCATCCTGGCCGATCCGAGGACTCAGGATATGGGCGAACGCATCAACCGCGACGTGAAATTCCGCGAACGTTTCCGTCCCTACGCTCCGGTCATTCTGCACCAGCATGGCCCGGACTTCTTCGAGAACTACCAGGAAAGTCCCTACATGGACCGCACCCTGCACTTCAAACCGGCCGTGCGCGACCGGGTCCCCGCCGTGGTCCATGTCGACGGCACCGGGCGATTGCAGACGCTCAAAAAGGATTGGAACCCGCGTTTTCATGCCTTGCTCTCCGAATTTCACCGGCGGTCCGGCGTCCCGGTGCTGCTCAACACCAGCTTCAATGTCATGGGCAAGCCCATCGTGCACAGCGTGGAAGATGCCGCCAGCGTATTCCTCACGTCCGGCCTCGACGCCCTGGTCATCGGCGATCATCTGTTTACCAAGCCCGGTATCCGATCATGAGTGCACCGCCGGATCTTCGCTCTCTTTGCCGGGTACTCCTGAACGGTTCGCCCGATCGAGAGACCTTGCGAGCCGCCGAGGAAGTCGTGAAAGGCGCTTTAGGCGAGGCTCGGAAACAACGAGGTCCCCCCGAAGTCCGGCTCGAGACATGGCAGCCGGCAGGGACCCCCAGCATCGCCGATCAGGCCGAGCGGCGATTGCTCCTCCTCGCGCTGAGCCCCGCCCTGCTGCTCGAAGGCGCATGGCTGGCCCGCGTATCCCAGCCGGCCACGGCCCATTTGTCTGTCCACGGCCACTTGTTCGCGATTTACAGCCGGATCGTCGGTCTGGAGGACGGTTCGCCGGCCCTGCCCTTGCATTTTCGGACTTTGTTGACCTGTTCGGGCATGAACCTCCCGCCTCTTTACAGCCCGTCTTTTTTCAGCGACCGCCGTATCCCGGATTTCGCCCTGCACGTGCCCTGTCTCCAGCTCGGCCTGATGCATAGACCCCGTACCTTCTTTCCCGAACTGCTGGGCTATACCCTCGCTCATTGCTTCTTGGATCCTGCCTGGTGGGCTTCGCTGGCGGGTGCGGATGCAACGGCTTGGATGTCGGCACGGGAACGGTTTTCGGACGACGTCCGCCCGGTGGCCTCGGCCGCGTTGGCGTCCTATCTCCGGGAGCGGCGCGATCCCGAGCGGATCGGCGTCGGATGGCTTCTCTACCGCCATGCGCTTGAAGCCCTCCTGGTCGGTGTCGCAGCCGGTCGGGATCGGCGCCCGACGGCCGCCGAACTCATGGCCGACATCCTCAGAACCAAGCGTCCGTATGCCGTCGCCTATCATCACCGGGTCATGCTGCAGGAGCGAAGTCTCGATCAGTGGCTCGGGCAAGCCGAGGACGATCCTCTTCCCCTGCTCGAAGCGTTGCGAAACTCGCCCTACGCGGACCTTCGGTGTCCGGCGGCCAGCCGGCTGATCCGCGCCATGGATTTCGGCGGCCCGATGTTCGGCGTGTTCACCGCGGAAGAAAGGCAGGCTTGTCTCAGCTGGATCGAAAACCCGGGTGCCGCGGCCGAACCGCTCCGTGGCGGCGGCACGGTCCGCCGTTCCGTCAACGACCTCGGTACGGAGCAACATCCACCGAACGCCGGCGTTCGCGCGGGGAGAAGCGCCTCCCGGAAATTCGCCGTCAACTGTCGCGAGCTATTCACCGCCCTACTCCACGCGGAATCCGCCGGCGACTGCCCGCCCGAAGCCGCGATAACCGTGGAACGCGTTCTTCGCCGTAGCCGCTGGCTGGACCGGTTGAAACTGGTCCGCCGTTCCTTGCGCCATTACGATCCCGCAGCCTTCAACCGATGGGTAGAGAGTCTTTACCGCCAGGAAGCAGCGCGTTATCGGCCTTCGGACGGCACTCCCCGAGTCGGTCGGGATTTTTGCCTCTGGGCGGTTCTACAACTGGCGCCTTCCATTTTGGTAGACGGTTGCTGGCTGGCCGCCGTTCCGACCGCCTCCGAGAACCTCGGGGAGGTGGAACGGCACTTATTGCGGATCTACGCCGACGAAGTGGGAAACGGCAGACCCGAACACAATCACGCCAATGTCTATCGGCGACTGCTCGAAAGCTTGAGCTTGACCGTCCCCGAGTTTGAAACCGAAGATTTCGCCCGCGACACCAGGTTTATCGACGCCGCCTTCGAATTCCCGGTTTACATGCTGGCTATCGGGCTGCTCAAGGACCGCTATTTCCCAGAACTCCTGGGTCTCAATCTAGCCATCGAATTGAGTGGACTCGGAGCCGGTTACATGCAGGCCGCGGATATTCTTCGCCATCACCGTATCGACCCTACCATCGTTCAGCTCCACCAGACCATCGACAATCTCGCATGCGGCCACTCGGCCCGCGCGCGGGACGCGATCCTGCTTTACCTGGACCGGGTTAGACAACAAAGCGACAGGACGGCCGTGCAAAACGCCTGGCGCAGAATCCGTTTAGGCCACGCATCGTTTGGCGGGGCCCTTCTGCCGCTGGCCGGGCAATTCATGCAGCGTTATCTTGCGGATCGCTTGGGATCCGCAAATCCGATGTCTCGAAAGGCATGCGAAGCTAAACGGTTGCATACCGATTTAGATCCCAAAGACGGAATTTAAGCGTTCTTTGTATCGGCCCGGACCCATTCGTAAAGAAATAGGTAAACATACGGATGGGCGAATCGTACCGTCAGACGTTTATATGAACACACCGATCGGGCAAGGACACGACTTCTCTCTCAGCGATTCGCGGATACCGAATCGAGGAAGCGTGTAACCCGGTCGGCCTGATTGCCTGGCCGATAAGAACGATAGCCGCCTTGCGCGTAGCCGGCGGGCTTTAACCAACGATCCGAAACGACATGTCCAAGGAAGGCCTTATGTCGCAGCTTCAAAGTGCCAACGCGTCTGCCGATTTCTCCGGAGAAGGCCGTATCGGTCTCGATACGATAGAGGTTTTTTCGACCTGTCCCCAATCCACCGCCGGCGATCCGAAAACTTACCGGCAGCGCGTCATAGAGGTGGCGCGCTGGAGCGAGCGTATCGGCTGCCGCGGCATCCTGGTGTACACGGACAATTCCCTGGCCGACCCGTGGCTGGTGAGTCAACTGATCCTGGAACACACCGCCACGCTTTCTCCGCTGGTCGCCGTACAGCCGATCTACATGCACCCTTACACGGCCGCAAAGAAAGTTGCGACGCTGGGGTTTTTGTACGGGCGGCGCATCTATTTGAACATGCTGGCCGGCGGTTTCCGCAATGATTTGATCGCCCTGGGCGATGATGCGCCCCACGACGAACGCTACGCCCGCACGGCCGAGTACACGATCATCATCCGGCAACTGCTGGAAAGCCCGGCGGGCTTGAGCTTCGAGGGAAAATATTACCGTCTCCACAATCTCCGGATGTCTCCGCAGCTGCCGCCTTCCTTACAGCCCGGCATCCTGATATCGGGCTCGTCGGAGGCCGGCATGGCGGCGGCTCGGGCCATAGACGCCACGGCGATCAAGTATCCCCTGGCTCCGAATGAAGAGCGCGGCGTAGAAAAAGGCGCCGGGGTACCTTGCGGCGTTCGCGTGGGCATCGTGGCGCGTCACTCGGCCGAGGAGGCCTGGCGGGTTGCCCACGAGCGTTTTCCGGAAACCCGCGAAGGACAACTGGCCCACCAACTGGCGATGAAAGTGTCCGACTCCGATTGGCACAAACAGCTTTCGTCGCATAGCACCGCCGTGGCCAGCGATCATCCCTACTGGCTCGGGCCTTTCCACAATTACCGAACGTTTTGCCCTTATCTGGTGGGGAGCTACGGACGCGTGGCCCAAGAAATCGCCAGCTATATCGGACTCGGCTATCGCACGTTCATCCTCGACATCCCCCCCAGTGAGGAGGAGTTGCAGCACACCGCAATCGTTTTTCGCGAAGCCTTGACAAGGTAAGTGCCGTGCCCCAGCTGCTGCAAGATTACGCATCGCGACAGGCCGAACTGCGCCCTAACGCCGTCGCCGTGACTTTGGGGCGTTCCTCCCTAACCTATGGAGATCTGGATAAAGCCAGTTCGCAATTGGCTTGGCGCTTGCGCGAAGCCGGCTGCCGCCGTGGCGACCGCATCTGCCTGTTATTACCCAAGTCGCCCGCGGCCATAGTCGCCATGCTCGGGGTGCTCAAGGCGGATGCGGCCTACATTCCGGTCGACCTGGCCAGTCCTCCCGCACGGCTGGCGCCGATGATCCGCGTGTCCGAACCTTGGGGTGCGCTGGTTTCGGCCGACACGGTCATGCTTCTGGATGACATCCTGAAGGAGATCGGCAACCGCTCCTTGACGATCGGCTCGATCGAACGATACCGACTGGAGGGGCGGCTATTCGCCAGTTCTTTCGATATGAGCGAGGCGGATGCCTATCCCTCGACTCCGCCCCAGTACGAAAACACGGCGGACGACATCGCCCATATCCTGTTCACCTCCGGGTCTACCGGCATCCCCAAGGGAGTGCCCATCACTCACCGTAACGTGGTCGCCTTCGTGGAATGGGCGCGGAACTATTTCGGCCTCGAATCCGGCGAGCGAATCTCGGGGCATACGTCCCTGCATTTCGATCTCTCCACGTTCGACGTTTACGGCACACTCTCGGCAGGCGCCGAACTGCACATGGTCCCGCCGGCGCTCAATTTGTTACCGCACGGGCTCGCCGAGTTCATCCGTTCGAACGAATTGACCCAATGGTTTTCGGTGCCTTCGGTATTGAACTTCATGGCCAAGCACGGCGCCGTGATGCAGAACGACTTCCCGACGCTCAAGCGGATGCTCTGGTGCGGCGAGGTATTGCCCACCCCTACCCTGATCCATTTCATGCAGCGACTGCCCCATGTCCGTTTCACCAATCTTTATGGGCCGACCGAGGCGACTATCGCGAGCAGTTATTACACCGTGCCTGAGTGCCCGCGCGACGATTTGACGCCCATTCCAATCGGCACCGCCTGCGCGGGCGAAGAGCTGCTGGTCCTGGACGCCCATCTGAACGATGTTCCGCCCGGCGAAATCGGCGACCTATACATCCGCGGGGCGGGTCTGAGTCCCGGTTATTGGAAAGATCCGGAAAAGACCGCGGCGGCCTTTCTGCCCTATCCTCGGGCATCGAACCCCGAAGATCGCATTTACAAGACCGGCGATCTCGCGAGACGAGGCGAGGACGGCCTCATTTATTTCGTCGGGCGCGCCGACACCCAGATCAAAAGCCGCGGCTACCGTATCGAGCTCGGAGAAGTCGAAGCGGCCTTCCATTCGCTCGACTGCCTCGAAGAGTGTGCCGTGGTGGCCTTGCCGACCGATGGCTTCGAGGGCAATGCCATCTGCTGCGCCTATGTGCCGCGCCAGGGCCAGAGCGTATCGCCGCCACGCCTGCGGCGACAGGCGTCCCGACTGCTACCCGGCTATGCCTTGCCGGCGCGTTGGCTGGCGATGGAACGACTCCCGAAGAACGCCAACGGCAAGATCGACCGACCTCTCTTGCGGAATCTGTTTCGACATGACACTTCTGCGGAAACTTGACGCGGACTGGCTGACACCCGCCGCCGAATGGCTTGCCGCCGAGAAAAACTACCGTTGGCTGGATTTCGGCGGCGACATACAAGTCCTGACGCCGCTCCTGTTGCAAGTGATGGCCCAGCGGGACAACCACTGTCTGCGCCTTTTCGCACCTCGGGAGGAGGCGCAGCCTATCGGTCTGGTCGGATTGAGCGACATCTCACCTTTGTTCAAGACAGCCACGCTCTGGTACGTCCTCGGCGACAAGACCTATTCGGCCCGCGGCCATACCACTCGGGCGGTACTGGAACTCTTGGATCACGGCTTCGGCCGCCTGGGACTGCAAGCGATTACCGCCTGGGCCGTGGAGAGCAACGTCGCATCGATTCGGGTTCTGGAAAAGGTCGGATTCAGACCGATCGGGCGGCGGCGTTGCTGCCATCGGTTGGGCGATCGACATGTGGATCGCCTGCTGTTCGATTTATTGGCCCATGAACACCGGAGTACAACATGCCTCAAAGCATCCAACCGCTGACTCAAACGGTCACTCGCATCCTTTTCGATCGCCTCAACATCGAAATCTCCGAACCCGATGCCGATCTCGTGGACGGCGGGCTGCTCGATTCTCTGCTGCTCGTCAACCTGATCGCTCAATTGGAACGGGAGTTCGGCATCTCGGTATCGCTCGATGATCTGGATCTGAACCTCGAAAAATTTCGCTCGGTGAACCGAATTGCCGCTTATATCGAAAGCCAGCGGAATCTCGTCGATGTCGCTTGAGCTGGCACGTGTCAGAACGCTCCGTCGCCAGGCCATTCGCCCGCTCACGCCCGACGACGTCGACCCGGTGGCGGCAGTGCTCCAACAGGTCTTCCGTACCGATAGCCCCGCCGCACCGTCTCGGCTCGCCGATTACGTCCGCCGCTTGTGTCTGGAGCCGCCAGGCTACGATCCCGAAATTCCATCGCTGGTCTACGAAGACGCCCAAGGCCGAATCGCCGGCTTTCTGAGAGTGAGCGTACAGCCGATGATGTTCGACGGGCAGCCAATACGCATGGCCTGCAGCGGACCGTTCGCCACCCTGCCGGACGCCCGTGCCAAGGGCGCTGGCGTATTTCTGCTTCGGCGCTTCCTCGGCGGTCCTCAGGACCTATCGATTACCGATGGCGCGAACGATCAGGGGCGTCTCCTGTGGGAGCGGCTCGGCGGACAAACCGTGCAGGCACACTGCTTGGGCTGGATACGCTTGCTCCGGCCCGCGACTTTCGCCAGCGATTACATCGCCCGGAAGCATCCCGGTTTCCGGACGCTTATGACCATCTGCCGACCGCTGTCGATGCTCGTCGACCGTGCGGGAAGGACTCTAATAAAAAGACGGCTGTCGCTTTCCCCACGGCCCCTAGTACATCTGATCGAGGAAGATCTCGCTCCGAGAGCGATGGCCGCGGCCTGGCCCCGACTCTCGGCACGCTGGCGTCTTCGCCCCGACTACGACGAAGCCTATCTGACTTGGCTTTTCGATGAGATGTCGCGCGTCATCTCGCGCGGACCGCTGGTTCGGCGGCAAATCCGCAGCGAGGGCGACAAGCTGGTCGGCTGGTATCTTTATTATCTTTCGCCTCACCGCGTCGCGGAGGTGATGCAGATTGCCGCGAGCGAGGATCACGAAGCCCAGGTACTCGAGTGCCTTTTCGCCGACGCCGAACGTCGCGGCGCGAGCGCGGTCATGGGCCGGCTGGAGCCCTGGCTCATCCATCCGCTCTACCGCAACCGGTGCCGCGGCTATTATCGGGCGTCCACAGTGGCCCTGGCGCATACCCGCCGGAGTGACGTGGCCGCCGCCGTCCATGCCGGTCAAGCCTTCCTGACGCGGGCGGACGGCGAATGGTGGACGGGATTTCGCGAACAATTGTGATTCAGTGCACCTTATTAATCAGGCCCGTAAATACCCTCCCGGTATTTGCGGGCTGTCGCCCAGGCCGGCACACGCCCGGCCTGGGCCTCACGCGGCTTGTTGCCGCGCCGGGGCATCCCTGCCCCGGATCAACCCGGCCGATATTCTTATGGGCCGGGTTAAAAGACTTCCGTGTGCTCTCAGGTAAATCCGCCGTGCCTCGGCGCGCATGCCTTCCCGGGTAGTAATTCCATTTTTCTAACAAAAAGAAAATTTCTTTAATGGTAGGCCGGGATAAGCCTGTCCTGAGCGAAGTCGAAGGGCTTATTCCGGCCTACAACGTTTTCCTTTTGATTGAGAAATGGAATGGGCCCCAGTCAAGCAGCGCAGATGGCAGGCGCCGGTTTACTGGGAGAACATCGACGGCGAATGGTGGCTCATGACTTCGTCGGGTATGCAGCCCCTGGACGAAAACGAACCCGTTTGCCATGTCAGTTTTTACGAAGCCGACGCCTACGCACGTTTTCGGGGCAAGCGTCTGCCAACCGAAGCGGAATGGGAATACGCCGCCGATTGCGCGATCCGGGGAAATTTCCGCGAATCGGGCCGTTATCATCCCCCCGCGGTCGCCGAACCGGAAGGGCGCCGTATTGTGCACGGACTATACCGCCGGCTTCGAGCCTTTCGAGGCACCGCCGGTATCGATCGGATCGAAAAGGGTCGTGTTTTTTTCCGGGATCGACCATCGGTAACTTCGAACCGCGTGATGCGTTGGCTTTTCTTCGGAGGATCGCAAGGCTCGTCGGGCCGGGCGGTGGTCTGCTGATCGGCGTCGATCTCAAGAAAGATCCGGCGGTGCTACATCGGGCCTACAACGATGTACAAGGCCTGACCCGAATTCAACCTGAACGTGCTGCACCGTCTCAACGCGGAATTGGGCGCGGATTTCGATCCGAGCTGGTTTTATCATTACGCTTTTTACAACGCCAGGGAGAGCCGGATCGAGATGTACCTCGTCAGCCGCTGCGCGCAAAATGTTGGCTTGGCCGGAGAAATTCTGAGTTTCGCCGAGGGCGAATCGGCACACATGGAAAACTCCTACAAATACACCGTGCAAGAGTTTCAAGCGTTGGCCCGGACGGCGGGATTCAGGGTGCGGGGATGTTGGCGGGACGACCGGAACTTGTTCAGTATCCATTATTTCGACTTACCGTCGTAAGCGACACCGATCATTCGTCAAGCGTTTTGCACATCCCAACCCCGAATGCCATTAACCCCGAGCGGCCGTTGCTGATTCTAAGTGGCGTGACGCATAGCTACCGCGAAGGCGACCGACGCCGTCCGGTGCTTCTGGGCATCGACGGCGATATCGGCGAAGGCCGTTTCGTGGCCCTGCTGGGCCAGAGCGGATCGGGAAAATCGACCCTGTTGAATCTGATCGCCGGGCTGGACACGGCCGATTCCGGTTCCATCATCGTCCGAGGACTTGAACTGAACGGCCTGCGCGAACCGGAACGCACGCTGTTCCGACGCCGTCATGTCGGCTTCGTGTATCAGTTTTTCAATCTGCTGCCGACCTTGACGGTGCTGGAGAACGTCGCTCTGCCCGCCGAGCTGAACGGGCTTTCCGCCGCGGAAGCCCAAGATCGGGCGCTTGTGCTGCTCGACGAGGTCGGTCTGGCCGACCGGCATGAGAGTTATCCGGATTCGCTTTCCGGAGGAGAACAACAGCGGGTAGCCCTGGCGCGGGCGCTGGTGCACGATCCCGCTCTGATACTCGCCGATGAACCGACCGGCAACCTGGACAGTACGACCGGCCGACATATCCTGGATCTCCTTGATCATACCGTCAGAAAGCGCGGCAAGACCCTGCTGGTCGCCACCCACAGCCAGGAAGTGGCGGAACGCGCCGACGCCGTCTGGGAACTCCGCGACGGCAAGCTGAGGTCATGATGGCGCTGCTGAATAAAGCCAATCGGCGACATTTCTACCGTCATCCGCTACAGCTCGTACTTGCGGTTTGCGGCATTGCGCTCGGGGTGGCGATGCTGGTTTCGGTCGATCTGGCCGTAGAAAGCTCGCGCCGTGCCTTTCAGCTTTCGATGACGGCACTGACCGGAAAAACTACCCATCACATCGTGGCGAGCTCCGGGGCGCTCGATGAAAAGCTTTATCCGCAACTCAGACGCGATCTGGGCGATCTGACGACGGCACCGGTCGTCGAAGGCTACGTCGAGGCGGGCGGCGAAACCCTACGCCTTGCCGGTTTTGATCCTTTTGCCGAGAGCCCGATCCGGCAGGGGCTCGCCCGATCCGCGCTTGCCGCGCTGGTCGATCTCCTCACGGAACCCGGCACGGTGCTGATGTCCCGTATCACCGCCCAACGCCTCGGTGTCGGTCCGGGTGACCATTTGACCGTGGATGTCGCGGGTTCGCCTCAGACGATACGGGTGGTCGGCTATATCGATCCCGAAGAAAAACCCGATCCCGCCCTGGAAGGCCTGCTCCTCGCCGACATCGCCACCGCCCAAGAGATACTAGGCAAAATCGGTCGACTCGACCGTATCGACCTCGTTTTGTCGGACGATCCTGGCGAACTCCAAAAACTCCAGAGTCTGCTGCCGGAAAATGTGACGCTAGTAGATGTCGCTGGACGAAACACCGCCAACGCGCGCATGACCCGTGCCTTCGAAATCAATTTGAAAGCGATGAGCCTGATGGCTCTGCTCGTAGGGCTTTTCCTGATCTACAACACCATGACCTTCGCAGTGCTGCAACGCCGGCCGCTGCTGGCCAACCTTCGCGTTCTCGGCGTGACCCGCGCACAAATCATGGGTGAAATCCTGCACGAGTCCGGGTTGCTCGGCCTCGTCGGCAGCACGCTCGGCCTGATGTTCGGACTGGCTGCGGCGCGCGAACTACTGGATCAAATCGCCAGCACCATCAACGATATGTATTTCGTCGTCACGGTGACGCAATTTTCGGTCTCTCCTGTCGCCCTGTTGCGCGGCCTGGCGATCGGCATCTCGGCCTCGGTGTTGGCCGCTTTGCCGGCCGCCTTGGATGCGGCCTCGACCAGCCCGGTCCGCGTCCAGCGCCGTTCCGGCCTGGAACAAAGCGTGCGCCGATGGCTGCCCAAACTGGCATTATCGGGGCTGATATGTGGAATTTTGGGAGCTTTCCTCCTGAATTGGCCGAACGCCGGCCTGATTCCGGCCATCGCCGGAATCTTCCTGGTAGCCGGCGCTTACGCGCTCTTCATTCCGGCGGCCATGCTCGGGCTCGCCCATTTATGTCCGCGCACCGCCAGTCCAATCATCCGCCTGGCCGTCCGCGGCACCTCCGCCGCGCTCAGCCGCACCGGCCTGGCGACGGCGGCCTTGAGCGTCTCGGTGGCCGTCGCTATCGGCGTCGGCATGATGGTAGAGAGCTTTCGCGTCACCATCGCCGATTGGCTGGAACAATTGCTTCAGGCCGATCTTTATGTCGCTCGCCCGGCAGATGCCGGGGTCGCGAGCGAGCCCCTGCCGTCTGCACTGATCGAGGAGGCCGTTCGCTTGCCAGAGATCGCGGGTTTCAGCCTCGCGCGCCGAACCTTTGCCGAATCTTCCGTGGGCCGCGTCGAGCTCTTGGCCTATCAGCCGGCCTTCCCGGAACGGCCGGCGTTCCGCTTCAAATCGGCCGACGACGCGACGGTTTGGCAACGGTTCATGGCCGAACCCGCGGTCATCGTGTCCGAGCCCTTCGCGACACGACACCAGCTGACGCAAGGCGATCTCCTGCTGCTGAGCACGTCGCGGGGCCCGAGAAAGTTAGCCATCGCCGGAATCTTTTTCGATTACCGCTCGGATCAGGGGCTGGTTATCTTGCGGCGAGACCTGTACGCCGCGCTCTGGAACGATACCGGCGTGACCTCGCTAGGCCTTTATCTCGCAAGCGGCGTAACGCCGGAAGAGGTGAAATCCAAAATCCGTGAACTCACCGGCACGGCCGGCGCCATACTGATCCGTTCAAACATCGAAATCCGGGAAGCCTCCATGGAATTTTTCGAACGTACGTTCGCCATCACCCACGTGCTACGCCTGCTCGCCGTCGGCGTCGCGCTGATCGGTATCTTGAGCGCACTCTTAGCGATACAGCTCGAACGGACGCGGGAATTCGCCGTTCTTCGTTCGCTGGGAATGACGCCCCGGCAACTGACGGGCCTCGTGCTCACTCAAACCGGTTTCCTGGGACTTTGCGCCGGGATTCTCGCCCTGCCTTTGGGGTTGGTGCTGGCTACGGCACTGGTAAAAGTCATCAATCTTCGCTCCTTCGGCTGGAGCATGGATTTGGCGGTCTCGGGCGCAGAGTTGTGGCAAGCGCCCCTTCTTTCGATGACCGCGGCCCTAATTGCCGGACTCTATCCGGCCCGGCGAGCAAGCAGACTAACTCCGGCCTTAGCGTTGAGAGAGGAGTGACGGCGGTCAAGGCTTGCCCGCATCCAAGTCTTCGACTTTGAGAAAAATCCTGTTTTGCTGGCTGCGGGTAGAATAATTGCGACTTGCGAGCCCGCTTTCCTCGGACATGGACATCTCCGCCTGCCCACCGATCTCGACCCATTCGCCTAGCACAGCCCGTATCACCGTATGGGCGCTTTGCGTATCGATGACGCCGAACCGGTCGCGGCTGAGCCGGTCAGACCACGGCGATAGCTCTAGGATGACCTCGCCGCCGGATAATCTGGGCGTGACCACGAACCCTGTGGTCGCCGGGCGGTATTCGATGCTCTCGCTGTAGCCGTACCCATAGCCGTAATAGGATTGCGTCGGAACGGGAATCTGCGCCCCGACCTCGATTTGAGCCGATTGCCCTTCCAGGGTTTGCAGCCGTTGCGTGTAGCCGGCGGAATCGCGGCCTTCCGATTGATAGATATGCCCACGGAAACGGATGCTCGGGTCGGCCGGACGATTCAGATCGATCCGACCGCGCAGACGCCCCTGCGCATTCAGGGTTTCCGCCGACAAATCGCGGCCTTGGGTGACCGTGATCAAGAGCCGGTGCGGGCTTTTGTCGAGTTGCCTGACCAGATCCCGTACTTCTTCGACCTTTTCGGGAGCAGCTTTCAGGATAAGGCTATCGCGGGCGGGAATCACGACGTCGCCCGGCCCTAACAGCGGCTGGATCAGAGGCACCATTTCCTCGGGCGGACGATGGCGCAGCTCGATCGTCGACAAATCCTCGGCGCCGGCCGGAGCGATGCCGGCCGCGATGGCGATTGCGATGAGGGCGAGACGTCGCCACATGGCGGCACGACAATCAGGTGTCCATCTTGATCTGCAGCAAACTGTCGGCGCTCAGGCGATCGGCCATGGCCAAATCGTACAGTTCCAGATATCGCTGGGCGCTTTGCCGCCACGAGAAATCCTTGCTCATGCCGGCTCTTTGCACCTTCTCCCGAAGCGTCTTGTTCTGACAAAGAACGAAGCCTCGATTCAGGGCCTGGAACAAATCATCGGCCACGGCGTCGCGGAAAACGACGCCGGTTGCCCGACCCAGGGTCAAGTTCGTGGCATTGGCATCCGCCACGGTATCCGCCAGGCCGCCGACATGGCGCACCACCGGGATGGCGCCGTAACGCTGGCTGTACATCTGATTGAGACCGCAGGGTTCGAACCGGGAGGGCATCAGGAACAGATCGGTGCCGGCTTCGATCAGATGCGCGCTCGCCTCGTCGTAACCCAGCTTGACCGCGATACGATCCGGATAGAGACGAGCCCAGCGCAAAAGAATTTGCTCGTACCGCGCCTCGCCCGCGCCCACGATGATCAGCTGAATGGGCATCCGCATCAGCTTGGGCAGCAACTCGATCACGAGGTCGATGCCTTTTTGCTGGACCAACCGGCCCACCAAAGCCAGCATGACGACTTCGTCATCTTGCGCAAGACCGAAGGTCCGTTGCAAAGCCGCCTTGTTGGCAGGCCTTTTCTCCAGCGAATCGATATCGTAATTCGTGTGAATGAAGGGATCGGTGGCGGGGTTCCAGGCATCGACGTCGATGCCGTTGAGTATACCGCTGAGCCGCTGCCGACGAAACCTCAGCAATCCATCGAGCCCAGCACCGAATTCCTCTCCCTGGATCTCCTCGGCGTAATGCGGACTCACGGTATTGATCCGGTCGGCAAACACCAAGCCTCCCTTGATGAAGGACAACTGGTTGTAAAATTCCAAAGCGTTGCTGGACCAGAATCGATTCGGCAAACGCAGTTTGACGAAGGTTTCGTAAGGAAACACGCCCTGATAGGCGAGATTGTGGATCGTGAACACGGTGGCCGGCCGCCCCGGCTCGTCGCTGAGCAATGCCGGGACCAAGCCGGTCTGCCAATCATTGCAGTGCACGATGTCGGGCTTCCATTGGAGCCCCAACCGATTCATCGCGATCTCCACGGCGACGTGGCACAGCAAGGAAAATCGCTCGGGGTTGTCGGCCCAGGGTTTCCCGTCCGGCCCTAAATACGGATTGCCGGGCCGCCCGAAGTACTCGGAATGCGCCAACAGCCAGACCGGCACATCGGAACCCGGCAGCACGCCTTCCAAAATGGCGATTTCGCCGTCGCCGCTCAGTGAGCGTACCTGCTCGAAGCGACCAGCGGCTACCGCCGACGCGTAACCCGGAAGCAGGATGCGAACGTCATGGCCCAAAGCTTTCAGTGCGATCGGCAAGCTTCCCGAAACGTCGGCCAGCCCGCCGGTTTTGATGAGCGGATACGCCTCGCTGGTAACGAACAGTATCTTCTTCATTCGCGCGGTTCCGGTTCATCCTCCTTAAGAACCTCGCGAGTCAATACGATTCCAGCCAAAGGGGGCAAGGTCAGACTGACGGAGTAAGGCCTTCCCATCCACTCTTTCGCTTCGGCTGTCGCGGCGTTGTTACCGACATTGCTCCCGCCGTAATGCCGTGAGTCGGAATTCAGGACCTCTCTATAAACGCCGGGCTCGGGCACACCGATCCGATAATTTTGTCGCGGCACCGGGGTAAAGTTGAATACCATGACCGCGAACTCATCGGAAGAACGCCGCAAATAACTTAGCACCGACTGCGGAGCGTCGTGGCAATCGATCCATTCGAAGCCTTTCTGCTCGAAATCGTATCTGTGCAACGCCGGAGTCTCCCGATAAAGCTGGTTGAGATCACCAACCAGCCGCTGGAGTCCATTGTGGAACGGATATTCGAGCAGGTACCAATCCAACGCCTTGTTGTAATTCCATTCCGTGCCCTGGCCGAACTCGCAACCCATGAACAGCAGCTTCTTGCCCGGATAAGTAAACATGAAGGTATACAGCAAGCGCAGATTGGCAAAGCGCTGCCACTCGTCTCCCGGCATTTTCTGGAGCATCGACCCCTTGCCGTGGACGACTTCGTCATGGGAAAAGGGCAAGATGAAATTTTCCGTAAAGGCGTACAGCAAACCGAAAGTCAGCTGATCGTGATGATAATGCCGGTGGATGGGATCTTTGCTCATGTAGGCCAAGGTATCGTGCATCCAGCCCATGTTCCATTTCATCGAAAAACCCAAGCCACCGGTCCAGGTCGGCCGGGTCACCTGCGGCCAGGCGGTCGATTCCTCGGCCATGATCAGTGTGCCCGGGAATTGTTGGTGCGTAACGGTATTCAGCTCGCGCAGGAAGGCAATCGCCTCCAGATTCTCGTTGCCGCCGTACTTGTTGGGTATCCAGTCTCCCGGCTGACGGGAGTAGTCCAAGTAGAGCATCGAAGCGACGGCATCGACGCGAAGCCCATCAAGATGAAATTCCTCTAGCCAAAACAGCGCGCTGCCGATCAGGAAATTGCGCACTTCGTTCCGGCCATAGTTGTAGATCAGCGTACCCCAGTCGCGATGTTCGCCCAATCTCGGATCTTCATGTTCGTAAAGCGCCGTGCCGTCGAAATAGGCCAGCCCATGTGCGTCCTTCGGAAAATGAGCGGGAACCCAGTCCAGAAAAACGCCGATTCCGTTCTGATGGCAATAATCGACGAAATAGCGAAAATCATCGGGCGTACCGAAACGGCTGGTCGGGGCAAAATAGCCGGTAGTCTGGTAACCCCATGACCCGTCGAAAGGATGTTCGGTGATCGGCAGCAATTCGATATGGCTGAAGCCTTGCTTTTTGACATAGGCTACGAGTTGCTCGGCCAATTCCCGGTAATTCAGAAAATTGCCTTCGGCATCGCGCCGCCACGAACCCAGATGGACTTCGTAAACCGACATGGGCTCGTGAAGCCAATCGTGGTTCGCACGGTGTTCCATCCAATCGTCGTCATGCCAGTCGTAAGCCCGGTCGGAAGGAACCACGGAAGCGGTATTCGGGCGCAGTTCGAACTGACGCCCGTACGGATCCGTCTTCAGAAAGACAGTACCTCGTTGGCGGTTGCGAATCTCAAACTTGTACAGCGTGCCGGGTTCGAGCTCGGGAATGAACAGCTCCCACACGCCGCTGCTGCCCCGAACCCGCATCGGATGGCGCCGCCCGTCCCAAGCGTTGAAATCACCCACCACGCTGATCCGCTCCGCGTTCGGCGCCCATGTGGCGAACAGGATGCCCTTGACGCCGTCCACAGTGCGGGGCTGGGCCCCGAGGATGCGGTAGATATGCCAATGTTTGCCTTCGCCAAAAAGATAAAGGTCGAAATCGGCAAGCTGAGGCGGGAACGTGTAGGGATCGATGTGGCTTTGCGACCGCCCTGATTTGTCGGTCCAAAACAACCGATAATGCTCGGGAATGGAATCCTGCTCTAAATGGCATTCGAACACGTCGGTTCCAGGGATACGCTGCATATCCGGGCCATCCTCCCCGATCCGGGCTGTCTCGGCTTGCGGAATGATTGCCCGAATCACATCGCCGCTCTCGGTCCGATGTCGACCCAAAACTGCAAACGGGTCATGGTGACGCGCCAGAATGATCCGCTGTAATTCCGAGTCCAACTGAAGCGAAACAGCACCGGCTTCGATGGCGGATTGCGTGTCGGTCGATTTCACTTTGATGGACCTCTGATAGTAAAATATGATCGTTGGCACATGCCCGAAACACTAGGGTAATGGTATCAAATTTGCGCCCTCAGTGGATGCGCAGTCTATAAGGAGCTTTTCATGCCAGAGTCGATGCACGCGTCCCGTTTCGTTAGCCGCCTGACCCGGCACACTTTGGCGCTCATTCTGGCTGGAGGTCGCGGAACACGCTTACATAAGCTGACCGAATGGCGAGCCAAGCCGGCCGTACCCTTTGGGGGCAAGTTTCGGATCATCGATTTTCCACTGTCCAACTGCATAAATTCCGGCATTCGACAAATCGGCGTGCTGACGCAATACAAAGCGGACTCGTTGATACGGCATATCCAGCAGGGCTGGGGCTTTTTGCGCGCCGAACTGGGCGAGTTCGTCGATATTCTCCCGGCCCAGCAGCGTCTCCAGGAAGCCTGGTATTCCGGAACTGCCGACGCGGTATATCAAAACCTGGATATCTTCCGGCGACGGGACCCCGAATACATCCTGATTCTCGCCGGCGATCATGTCTATAAAATGGATTATGGCCTGATGATGGCCTACCACGTGGAAATGCAGGCCGATTTGACTATCGGCTGCATGGAGGTTCCGCTGGAAGAAGCGAGAGCGTTTGGCGTCATGCATGTCGGCGAAGACAAACGGGTTTCCAACTTCGTGGAAAAGCCGGAAAATCCGCCCCCCATGCCCAATCGCCCCGATCACGCCTTGGTGTCCATGGGGATTTACGTCTTCAATACCGCGTTCTTGTTCGAACAGCTCATCAAAGATGCGGATACGCCGGGCTCTAGCCATGATTTCGGCAAGGACATCATCCCCGCGGTTATCAAGAAGTACCGTGTATTCGCCTATCCGTTCCGGGACATACAGAGCGGCGTGCAAGCGTATTGGCGAGACGTGGGTACGGTGGACTCCTATTGGGCTGCCAACATGGAGCTCATCGGCATCGACCCCGAACTCAATCTGTACGACAAGGATTGGCCTATCTGGACTTATCAGGCACAGACGCCGCCCGCGAAGTTCGTATTCGACGATGACGATCGCCGCGGCATGGCGGTGGATTCCATGGTATCGGGCGGCTGCGTGATTTCCGGGGCCGAAGTCAGGCATTCGCTGCTGTTCAGCAATGTCCGCGTGAATTCGTACTCCAAGGTACGGGATTCGGTAATCTTACCGGATGTCAATGTCGGCAGGCATTGCCGCATTACCAAGGCGGTCATTGACAAGGGCTGCCATATACCGCCGAATACCGTCATCGGCGAGAACCCGGAAGAAGATCGAAAACGGTTTTACGTCAGTCCCGGCGGCGTGGTGCTGGTGACGCCGGACTCGCTGGGACAGCGGCTGCATTTCGCCCGTTGACTCCCCAATGCCTGGCTTTTTGCATGCCGCCTGAAACGCCAGCGAAAATCCTCTGATAAAAAGGAACTCTTGGGCGACTCTTACACCGCCATGTCGTTCGGAGGACTCCGTACTACCCTGTGCGATCAAATGGTTGCGCGCAGCGCCTTCAGGATGTCCACGGCCGGTTCCTGACCGGCATGCCGCTTGTATAACGTCTCCGAAAACACAATTGCCGAATTCCGGCAAGGAACAAATCAGCTTGGCAAGCCTTTTCATTTGCACCTGTCTCTGGCGGGGACCTCGAAAAACCGTCTTCCCGGCGGTTTTTCTCTTTGCCAAGCCCAAACGCGGTTTGGGCTTGGCCACGTTTTCAACCACTTACGTGGCCGAAAACGACGGGGCATCTCTGCCCCGTACGAGCACCTCGAAGTTTTTCGAGGTGCTCTTGACATCAAACCACTGTCGTCCGGGAATATCGCGGACAAGACGCTTCAAGTTTCCCGTTAAGCGCTAGCGATGGCATGCACGGGAAAATCCCGACTCGTTTTTACGTTAAGGTGGGGAATTGACGCACGCACACAGCATATTGGACCGGCGTCGCGCCGGCGTTCTTTTGCACATTACGTCTCTACCCGGTGGACTCGGAAACGGCGATTTAGGGCAAGACGCCTACCGATTCGTCGATTTTTTGGCCGACTGCGGCATCAGCGTCTGGCAAACGCTGCCGATCAACCCTACCCATCCCGACGGCTCGCCGTATCAGTGTCTCTCGGCTCATGCCGGCAATCCGGCGCTGATAAACCTCAAATGGCTGTCGGACCGCAGGTGGCTACCGGCGTTGCCGGATGTGCCCGACGAAACCTCGATCGCTCATTTTCGAATCCATTGCATCACTCAAGCCTTCGACGCTTTTCAAAAAGACTCGAAGAGCGAATACCGCGAGAGCCATGACGAGTTCGTAAAGCGGCACGATTGGTGGCTGTCGGATTACGCCTTGTTTATTACGCTACGAGAGGAACTCGGCGGCAAAGCATGGCAGGAATGGCCCGTTCCTCTTCGGGATCGACAACCTGCCGCACTGCAAGCCGCCCAGCTACGTCTCGCGGATCGCATCGCGCAGGTGAAGTTTGAGCAGTTCGTTTTTTTCGAACAATGGACGGAGCTAAGGCAATATGCCAGGCAGAGAGGCGTCATGCTGTTCGGCGACATGCCGATATTCGTCGCCGGAGACAGTGCCGACGTATGGGCCTGTCGAGAATGTTTCGATTTGACGGATGCCGGTTATGCCCGGGTCGTGGCCGGAGTACCGCCCGACTACTTCTCGGCTACCGGTCAGCGCTGGGGCAATCCCCACTACAACTGGGAGTACCTGAAAGCGACCGGCTTCCGCTGGTGGCTGGCCCGTTTCCGAAGCCAGTTGGCGCTTTACGACTGGCTACGTATAGACCACTTCCGAGGACTTGAAGCCTACTGGGAAATACCTGCCGAATCCGAAACGGCGATACACGGCCGCTGGGTCAAAGCGCCGGGCGATGCCCTGTTGGAAACGGTATTCGCCACGCTTAACGGCTCAGGGCTACCCTTGGTCGCCGAGAACCTCGGCATCATCACACCCGAGGTGGAAGCATTGCGAAACCGGTTCGATATTCCCGGTATGCTGATCTTGCAGTTCGCCTTTGACGGAGGCGACGACAACCCCTATTTGCCTCACAACCACACCGAGAACAACGTGGTCTATACTGGGACTCACGACAACGACACGACCTTGTCCTGGTACGAGAACCTATCCGATTCACAGCGTGATCGCGTTTGCGATTACCTTCGCAATCATTGCGGATACGAAACGATCCGGATGCCCGAGAGCCTTGTCCGATGTGCTTTGGCTTCCGTGGCGAGATTAGCGGTCATTCCGATGCAGGATGTGCTGGGATTGGGTCACGGGCACCGGATGAATACCCCCGGTACCCTCTCCGGCAATTGGCAATGGCGTTTTTCCTGGGAACAGCTTAACGGGGGTAAGGCCAAAAACCTGGCCGCATGGGTTCGCGATCACGGGCGGCATGTCTAAAGTGTGCAGTCCGCGCGAACCGGTTTGTAATTCAAAAACAGAAGTACATTGGCGCGCCCGCCAACGTTTCGACGATGTGTTAAAACGAACTTGAAATTTGCCTAAAGGAGCTTTGTTGCATAAATTCGGTGGGAATCAAACCATGAAGGCCGCTCGCTCAGCCTCTTTATGCAACAAAGCTTAGTGATCAGATGCTCCTCCGAGCCGTTATTTTCTCCTCCGGTGTAGCACTTGCCTTACGGATATTGGCTCCCGCTTCGGCAAGATCGCTTATTTGTTCTTGTTAATTTGCTGCTCCACTTCAGCTTTCGTTTCCTCATAAGCCTTGTAGGGTACGCTCTCCATTTCTCTGCCTTTCAGGAGGAATACACCAACAACAGCCGCCACGATGATACCGCCGATGTAGAGCCAAAAGTTGTCTTTTTCTTGTTCCATCGTTATTACCTCAACAAAACTTTTTGGTTTGTGACACAACGCTCTCTGACATTAAGAGCGTCCGTGAAGACGTAACTGAGTTACGCCCGCTGGTGGAAACCTGCCCTATAGCCACTTTCCACGCAACGGGACACTATTCTATGAGCGTTAATAATGATGTTCAAGATTACAGCCTTGACTTTTTCAGGTCGCTCGATGGGGCGCCGTCAGCAGGGTTTCTGCTTGCGTCATTTCTCTTTGATCGGCATGTCCAGTAGATAGGCGAACACTCCCTCCACTGCCTGCACGATCATTTCCCGTGTTTCGCGAAATACGGCTTCTTCGCCGTGATACGGGTCCGGAACATCGCGCATTTTGAGATGGGGCGCGAAATCGAGAAGATACCGAATTTTGCGTACATGCCCTCTCGGACAAATAAAACGCAACGTGTCGTAATTTTGGGCATCCATCGCCAAGATGTGATCGAATCGCTGAAAATCCGAGCGTGAAATCCTCCTAGAACGCAAGCCGCCGATATCGACGCCCATCTCCAACATGACTCGCTGAGCGCGCGGGTCAGGCGGACGCCCTAGAACATGGGCATGCGTTCCGGCCGAGTCTATGTATATCTGGTTCGTGTAGCCGGCCTTTGTCACCAGTTCTCTCAGAGCGCCTTCGGCCATCGGAGACCGGCATATATTGGCCATGCAGCAAAACAAGACGTTGACTTTGTTCATTCTTCACGGTCGTTCCGAAACAGTGGGGCTTCGGTAGACTAAGGTGGTCGGATTATGATTACGGATGACTCATGGGACTTACGCTGGGATGGGGCTCAATCCGTGCGGCTAAGGTGGAGGCGTCCATAAACTCTCTAGAATCGCCGCACGTAAGTCCGAACTCATTCTCCCATTTGTAGCAACAAGCCCCGTTTGCGAGCGATATGAAAAGCGAAAAGATAAAGGGCAATGCCGATCGAAAGGTAAACCCCGTTCAACAGAACGGCCATCCAGAACGAATCGAACGAGAACACATGCTCGCGCACTACGGCGCGCATCCCTTCGAACACATGGCTCGAAGGCAGCAGCAAAGCGATGTTCTGCAACCAGTCGGGTAGCACCGAGATCGGATAATAAATACCACTAACCGGTGCAACTGCAAAAATCACCGCCCATGCCAGACTTTCGGCTCCCAGCCCGTAACGCAGAACCAGTGCGACCACCATCAATCCGATAGCCCATCCCATCACGAGCAGATTCGCAAAGAAGGCCACCAGCGGAAGCCCCATGTCGAAAATCGAATAACGATATAGAACGATCGCCAGACCCGCGGCCGCCCCAACACCGATCGAGGTCCTGAGGAAACTCACCGTCAGCAAGGCCAGAGCCAATTCATAGGGACGCAATGGACTGACGAACAAATGCCCGAGATTTCTCGAGTACATCTCCTCGAAAAAAACCACCGAAACGCCCAGTTGAGCGCGAAACAGCACGTCCCAGAGCAGAACCGCGCCGATCAATAATCCTGCCGCCTGGGCCACCCACTCGCTGTGGCCGACGAAGAATTGATTGATGAACCCCCACAGAATCATCTGCATCGTAGGCCAATAGATCAGTTCGATAAGGCGTGGCCAGGAACTGCGCATCAAATACAGATAGCGCATGACCAGTGCGAAAATACGCTGCAAGCTCATAACCATCCCGTTGCTCTACTAGTCGGGCCCGCGAATTCCCTCCTGGCACCTCGGACCGCCCCTAGGACATCCCGGCTGGGGATCAATAAGCCGGCCGGAAATCTTGGTCGCGCGCGATGTCGATGAAAACCTGCTCCAGGCTGTCTCTGCCATATTTCTGCACCAGCATCGCGGGCGTGCCCTGATCGACGATACGGCCTTGCTTGAGCATCAGAACCTTGTCGCATAAGCGCTCCACCTCCTGCATATTGTGCGAAGCGAGAAGTACCGTGGCACCGGATTGCTCCTGATAGGTTTTCAGCAGCGTCCGGACCGTGTCGGCCGAGGCCGGATCCAGGGAAGCGGTTGGCTCGTCCATCAGGAGCACTTCGGGCTCGTTCAACAGCGCTTTGGCCAATGCGACGCGGGTCCGTTGCCCCGCTGAGAGGGCCCCATAAGCGCGATCCATCAGCGTTTCGAGATCGAAACGCTCTGCAAGCGTGCGTAAGCGCGCGCTTCTATGCCGAACGCCGTAGAGACGAGCATATACGTCGAGATTCTGCTTGACCGTGAGTCGGTGGGGCAAATCGACATAAGGAGAGGTAAAATTCATGCGCGACAGCGCGGGGTACCGATTTCGGACCATATCCACACCCATGATCCGAATGCTTCCCGAGGACGGCAGCAAGAGCCCCAATAACATGGCCAACGTGGTCGTCTTCCCTGCTCCGTTCCCACCGAGTAAAGCACACGTGCTGCCTTCCGGTACCGCGAACGAAATTCCGTCCACCGCCACGACGGAACCGAAACGCTTGCTGAGGCGACGAACCTCGATGACGAGAGCGCCCATAAACTTTTCCTCTGCCGAAAGAACCGGATGAGCCCGCCTACGCGATCCGCCCAGCTTCTGCCAGGCGAGCAGCCGACGCCGGCGACCGCGACTTCCGCTCTTCGGAACGCCCCGACAGCCCAACACCTTTATGACTATGGATAAACCACCGCAGTCGACTGTCGGCGTAGGGACGGTCGTTTTCGATGCGTCCGAGCGCGTTCTCCTGATCCGCCGTGGAAAACAACCGGCCCTGGGACTGTGGTCGATTCCGGGGGGGAAACTGGAGCCCGGCGAGACGCTCATTCAATGCTGCCGGCGCGAGATGTTGGAAGAAACAGGAATCGAGATCGAACCGGGCCCGGTCGTTGCCTTGGCCGAGCGGATGATCGGCGATTTTCATTATGTCATCGTCGATTTTGTCGCAACCTTGAAAAATTCGGAGCACCTCACTCCGAGACCGGCCACCGATGTTTCGGACGCGTGCTGGGTGGCACTCGACGACTTGGAGCACTACCCGCTCGTCGAAGGTTTGGAACGGGTCATTCGAATTGCCTGCGAAAGCTTGCGCAGCGGCCTCTCTGTGGGCTTGATCGATGCCGACGGCAACGGGCGCGATTTTTTGCCCGGTCTTCATTCCGGCCCTAAGTCAGACGAAGCCGGAAAATCGCGACCAAAGCGCCGGTAAGCGCCAGCAGTGTGGGGAAGAATGCTGCGAATATCGGATTCATCTCGTAAATCAGCCCCAAATGGCCGAAAGTTCGGTCGAACAAATAAAAACCCAAACCGATGATGACGCCTACTACGATGCGCTGGCCCATGCCGACCTCTCGCCGAACCGGAAGCACGAACGGGACGGCGACGAGCAACATGACCAGGGTCACGGCCGGATTCACGATTCTCCCCCAAAATGCCAGTTCGACGGACGCCGAATGCTGTCCGTTCTCTTTCAGATATTCGAGGTACCGCACGAGTTCGTAAGCCGACAGGTTTTCCGGGCTGATCACGAACGCATTCAGCAGATTCGGCGCGAGCACCGAGGACCAGTCGGCATACGCTTTTTGCTCGGTGACGATGCCATTCGCCTGGAACTGGCTTTCGAGAATATTGTCCAATCGCCACTGTTTTCCATCGTAAACGGCTTTGTCGGCGTGCGTGACCGAATGGAGTTTCTGCGCCCCGGTCAGCTTGAAGATATTGATATCGCCCAGATTTTCCGGCCGCTCGATCTGCCGGATATTGATGAATACGTTGCCATCCCGGACCCAAAACCCGTACTTGGTCCTCGATGCGATCTGCTTTTGCAACGCCGTGGCCTTCAGGGTGTGTGCCGCGCGCTCCGCTATAGGGGCTATGTATTCGCCGACGCCCAGAGAAATGAAAACCAGCATCATGCCGCCCGCCAGTACCGACGCGATGATACGAAGCCGCGAGGCTCCCGCGGCTTGCATGGCCACCAATTCCCGATTGTTGGCCAAGGCGCCTAGAGTAACGAGGCTTCCGACCACGGCCGCGGAAGGCATCAACTCGTAAAAATTGCGCGGCGAAGTCAGGATCAGATACTGAACGATGCTCGCCAAGCCGTAATTTCCCCGCCCCAGATCGCCCAACTCATCCGCAAACGTAAAAAAATTGAGCAGCGCCAAGAGGATGAGTACGGCGATCAACGAGCCCTTGACCACTTCGCCCGCAATATATCGTCCTAGCGTTCTCATAACCCCACCTTTTCCTTGGCCACCTGAATGATCCAATTAAGACTGAGATTTCGAACGAACAAGGCTAGGGTGATGATGAGCAGAAAGACATAGACTCCGGTGAAGCTCAGCCAAAGCGGAATTTTCTCGGTCATCAGAAGCCCCTGGGTGATCTTCTGGGCATTCTCGTAAACGACGTAGATCAGAAAGGCGGTGAACACGTTGCCGTAAACGCCGCTACGCGGCGCGATCTTCGAAAGCGGAACGGCTAGGAGACTGAGAAATAGCACGCCTAAAGGCACCGCCAAGCGCTTTTGCAACTCGGCCAGTTCCCGGGGCGTATGCGAATGCCACAGAAGCAGGCTATCCGACGCTTCGCGCTTGAGCGACGCCGTCTCGCCCTCCGGACCATCGATGCGTACGGCATATTCATCGAACTCGCTGATAATGAAATCCGCACGTCCGGGCACGCCCTGATAACGGCGCCCATGCTCCAACACCACGAAATATTCGCTCAGCTCGTTTCTTTTCAAACGGCCGCTCTCGGCGATGACCACACCGGTTTTGTCCCTCTGCCGGCTTTGCACGAAGATCTTGCGCATGGAGTTGTCTTCGTTCAGCTCCTCCGCGTACAACACGACGTCGCCCTGGCTGAATTCGTTGAAACGTCCCGGCTTGATGCCGCGTATGTCGGCGCTTTTCTCGTCCTTCTTCATGAGCGCCTGAGCCTGTCGCTCGGACCACGGCATGACCTGTAGCGCCAATACCGCGGCAATGAGTGTCACCGGCAATACCATCCAGCTCATCGCCCGATAAATGCGGCTCAACCCCACCCCGCTCGATGCCAGCACCGACATCTCCTGATCCCGATACATGCGCCCCAACACGGTCAAGGTCGCCATGAACAATGAGGCCGGAAGCAACTGGGCGGTTGCCGACAGGATTTTGAGCCCCAGCAGTTGAAATATGGTTTCGCCGGACAATTCGCCTTCGATGGCTTTGGCGAGAATGCTCAGAAACTTGCGGCTGACGATGATCGTGACCAAAACACCGAGAACGGCCCCCAAGGTCTTGCCGAGTTCCTCCGCCACCATCCGGTCGAGCACCGATATGATCGGAGGGCGGCTCCATTGAAGCGGTTTAAAAGGGTGGGGTTTCATAATAAGCTTTAAAGATTCGGGGCCCTCCCTTGAAGATTGCAATCAATACGACAATCCATCCCTTAAAACAGAATCCGCAAATATTACCATGGACTATTCGGCAAAATGTGAATCGCTCATCAAGCTCAGCGCCGACTGTGCCGTTCTGGGCGTATACCAAAAACGGAAACTGACCGCGTCCGGCGGCGCGTTCGATGAACGCCTAGGCGGCTTAATCTCCAAGCTCCTCAAACGAGACGACATCGAAGGAAAAGCCGGCGACCTTCTATTGATCAACCACATCCCGGAAAGCGAGATCGAACGAATTCTGCTGGTGGGTCTCGGCAAGAAGGGTGAATTGGGTCCCGCGGCCTATCGCAAGGCCCTGGCTGCAGCGGCGAAATCGCTGAAAGACTCGGGCTCGAAGCTTGCCGTGAGCTGTCTCCACGAGGCGGAGGTCGAGGGATATGACTTGGCTTGGAAGATCCGGCAAGCGGTGGAAGTTCTGGAAGCGAGCCTGTACAAGTTCACGCGCTTGAAAAAAGAGCCGGAGGATAAGCCGCAACGCCTCGCCAAACTCCGTTTCCCGCTCGACAGCGAAGATCAAGTAGCGGAAGCGAATATAGGCATAAGACAGGGTCTTGCGATCGCCGGCGGCATGAACATCGCGAAAGAACTGGCCAATCTGCCGGGTAATATCTGCACCCCGACATATCTCGCGGAACAAGCCGAGCAGGTCGGCAAAAGCCGGAAAATCAAGGTTAGAATCCTCGACGAATCCGACCTCCACGAATTGGGCATGGGCGCCTTTCTGTCTGTGTCCAAAGGCAGCGAACAGCCGGCCAAGCTCATCGTCATGGAATATTTCGGCGCTTCGTCGAAAGCCAAACCTTTCGTTCTGATCGGCAAGGGACTTACGTTCGACGCCGGCGGCATCTCGCTGAAACCGTCCGCCAACATGGACGAAATGAAATACGATATGTGCGGCGGCGCGAGCGTGATCGGCACCCTCGCGGCGGTCGCCGAGCTCGAACTGGCGCTCAACGTGGTAGGCTTGATCCCGGCCTCCGAAAATCTCCCGGACGGCAAAGCCAATAAGCCGGGCGACATCGTCACGAGCATGTCCGGCCTCACCGTCGAAATCATCAATACCGACGCCGAAGGCCGACTGCTGCTGTGCGACACACTGACTTATGCCAAGAAATACGAACCGGCCGCGGTGATCGACGTCGCCACCCTGACCGGCGCCTGCATCGTCGCTTTGGGCCGTCATCCCAGCGGCTTGATGAGCAACAATGAAGATCTGGCCCGAGCGCTGACCGAAGCCGGCGAAAAAGCCTGGGACCGGGTATGGCGCCTACCGCTCTGGGAAGAATACCAAGAACAGCTCAAGTCCAAGTTCGCCGATCTCCAAAATGTCGGCGGTCCCGACGGTGGCACGATCACGGCCGGCTGTTTCTTGTCCCGCTTCGCCAAAGACTTTCCATGGGCTCACGTAGACATCGCGGGAACCGCTTGGAAAACCGGCAACGACAAAGGTGCGACAGGTCGCCCCGTGCCGCTGCTCGTGCAGTATCTGATCGACCAGGCGCAATGACCCGAATCGATTTCTACGTCCTGTCCACCGGAGACGCCCACAGCCGCCGCGTGCTGGCCTGCCGTCTCGCCGAAAAAGCGACCAAGCAGGGCCTCACGGTTTTCCTATATACCGCTTCGGAAGAAGAAGAACGGGTGCTCGACGATCTGCTTTGGACGTTCCGGCAGGGCAGCTTCGTCGCCCACGAACGGCTCGATATCTCGGCAGTCCAAATCGAAGCCCCGGTGCTTATCGGGCACCGGGCGGCTCCGCAGCCAGCCAAGGACGTCCTGATCAATTTGAGTCCTGAAACGCCACCGGATCTCGACCGCTTCGAGCGCTTGATCGAAATCGTCGATCAGGACGACACGATAAGACAGGCGGGCCGTCGTCGCTATCGCTTTTATAAGGATCGAGGCCATACCGTTCAGACCCATCGCTTGGACAAGTCCGAGTGAAGCCTAGATCTGCCGAGTTTTCATATAATTCGAGACCGATCGTCCGGCACCGACCGAAGTTCGGTCACCCCTAAACAACAGAACACGTCATGGACAAAACCTACGAGCCTCATTCCATAGAATCGCGATGGTACAAATTTTGGGAGGAAAGCGGATTTTTCGCGCCCAGCGGGAGCGGAAAGCCCTACTGCATCATGATTCCACCACCGAATGTGACGGGCAGTCTGCACATGGGTCATGGCTTCAACAACACCATCATGGATGCCCTGATCCGCTACCATCGTATGCGAGGCTACAACACTTTATGGCAGGTCGGCACCGACCACGCCGGAATCGCCACGCAAATGGTGGTGGAACGGCAGTTGGCCGCCCAGAACCTCACCCGCCACGACCTGGGTCGCGAGAAGTTCCTGGAAAAAGTTTGGGAGTGGAAGGCTGAATCCGGCGGAACCATCACCCGCCAGTTGCGTCGGCTGGGTTCGTCCGTGGACTGGAGCCGGGAACGCTTCACCATGGACGAGGGACTTTCCCGTGCGGTGCAGGAAGCCTTCGTGCGTCTCTACGACAACGGCTTGATTTACCGGGGAAAACGCCTGGTGAACTGGGACCCCAAGCTGCATACCGCCATTTCCGATCTCGAAGTCCAGAGCGAGGACGAAAAAGGCAGCTTATGGCATTTCCGCTACCCGCTGGCGGACGGCTCCGGCTGGCTGGTCGTCGCCACTACCCGCCCCGAAACCATGCTCGGGGATACCGCCGTAGCGGTACACCCGGAGGACGAACGGTACCAGCACCTGGTGGGCAAGACCGTCAGACTGCCGATTACCAACCGCGAGATCCCTATCATCGCCGACGACTACGTCGACCCGGCGTTCGGTACCGGCTGCGTAAAAATCACGCCGGCTCATGACTTCAACGACTACGAGGTAGGCAAGCGTCACAACCTGCCGCTGATCAACGTGCTGGACAAGGACGCGCGGATTCTGCACGAATTCACCGTGCTTACCTTCGAAGGCTACGCGGGGATTCACGGTGAAAAGGCGCCCGAACAATACGCGGGGCTGGATCGCTTCGAAGCGCGCATGCGGATCATCGCCGAATTCGAACGCCTCGGCCTATTGGAAAAGATCGAGCCGCACACGCTGAAAGTGCCCCGGGGCGACCGCTCCGGCGTCATCGTGGAGCCGTGGCTAACCGACCAGTGGTACGTCAGCACCAAAGCGTTGGCCAAACCCGCCATCGAAGCGGTGGAGGACGGTCGCATCCGCTTCGTTCCGCAACAATATGAAAATCTTTACTTTTCCTGGATGCGGGATATTCAGGACTGGTGCATCTCGCGGCAATTGTGGTGGGGCCACCGCATACCGGCCTGGTACGACGACCACGGCAACGTCTACGTGGGCCGCAACGAGACCGAGGTACGCGCCAAGTACAGTCTGGATAGGGACCTGAAACTGCGCCAGGACGAAGACGTACTGGACACCTGGTTCTCCTCCGCCCTGTGGACGTTCTCGACCCTGGGCTGGCCGGACGAAACGCCGGAATTGAAGACCTTCCATCCCACCGATGTCTTGGTGACGGGCTTCGACATCATCTTTTTCTGGGTGGCGCGGATGGTCATGATGACCATGTACTTCATGAAACACCCGGACGGCAGCCCGCAAGTGCCATTCAGGACGGTTTACGTGCACGGCCTGGTACGCGACGCGGAAGGCCAGAAGATGTCGAAGTCCAAGGGGAACGTGTTGGACCCCCTGGACATCATCGACGGCATCAGCCTGGAGGATTTGGTGCAAAAGCGCACCAGCGGCCTGATGCAGCCGCAAATGGCGCAAAAAATCGAGGCGCGAACCCGCAAGGAATTCCCGCAAGGCATCGCCGCATACGGCTGCGACGCCCTGCGTTTCACCTTCGCCTCCCTAGCCTCCACCGGACGCGACATCAAGTTCGACATGGGCCGAGTCGAAGGCTACCGCAATTTCTGCAACAAGCTGTGGAACGCGGCGCGCTACGTGCTGATGAACACCGAGGGCAAGGACTGCGGACTGGATAGCGCCAATCTCAAATACACCCTGGCGGACCGTTGGATTCGAAGCCGCTTGCAGCTGACGGTACGAGATACGACCAACGCCATCGAGAATTATCGCTTCGATCTCGCCGCCCAATCGATCTATGAGTTCGTATGGAACGAGTACTGCGACTGGTATTTGGAACTGTCGAAACCTACGCTCTACGGTGCGGAATCCTCTGACAACAAACGATCAGAGTATGTCTTAGGAACACGTCAAACCTTGATCCAGATACTCGAAACCGTTCTCCGCCTGGCCCATCCGTTCATGCCTTTCATCACCGAAGAAATCTGGCAGCGCACGGCTCCCCTCGCCGGCAAGCGAGGCGCCAGCATCATGCTGCAGGCTTACCCCGAGGTCGATGAAAGCTGGATCGATCCGGAATCAACAGCCGAGATGGAATGGGTGATGAATGTCATTTTGGGCATACGGCGCATCCGCGGCGAGATGAACATCGCGCCTGGCAAGCCTCTGCCGATACTGATTCAGAACGGTTCCGAGCAAGACCGAATCTGGTTGAACCACAACCAGGACTTCATCGTAAAACTGGCCCGCGCCGAAACCATAACCTGGCTTACGGAAGCCGACGCGGCACCCGAATCGGCCACGGCACTGGTCGGCGAAATGAAAGTTCTCATTCCCATGAAGGGCTTGATCGACAAGGATGCCGAACTGTCGCGCCTGGACAAGGAGATCCAACGCTTGTCCAAAGATTTGCCGCGGATCGAGGACAAGCTGAAGGATTCGGCATTCCTCGAGAAAGCCCCGCCCCAGGTCGTTGCCAAGGAACAAGCCCGTCTTCAAGAAATCCGCCTCGGTCTCGCGGAGTTGCAGGCGCAGGCGGAAAAGATCCGCGCTTTGTAAGAACCATAAACAGCATGCACGACGATTCGGCCAACGGTCCTGAAAGCGTCTCGAAGACGGTCGCCGCCGAAGCGTTGGCCTCCCACGGCCAGGACGGCCCGAAAACGCTGGACGATTGGACCAACTGGCTGCGGGACAAAGAAATGCCGATCTTTTCCCGTACCGTCCAGCGCCTCAACCACGCGATTGAGGACAAACGCTCGGGAGTATCCGAACTCTCGAGAATCATTCTCGAAGATCCTGGGCTGACCGCGAGGCTGCTGAAATTCGCCAACAGCCCTCATTACAACCCGAGCAGCGTGCGCCTGGCTACGGTTACACGCGCCGTCGTATTGCTGGGACTCAATGTCATACGCGAGTTGGCCTTGGCCTGCTCGTTCATCGAAACGGTTTTGTCCAAGCAGAGGAAACAGCAGGTCGACAGGGAAATTGCTTACGCCCTGCACAGTGCCGTACAGGCGAAATCACTCGCGATTTTGCTCAACGACCCGCGACCGGAGGAAGTCTTCGTGGCCGCCCTGCTGCACAATGTCGGTCACATCGGCTTTTGGTGCTTCGAACACGACGCCGGGGAAAAGATCCAGGCACTGATGGAACAGCAAAACATGCCTGCCGAAAAAGCCGAAAAGGCCGTTTTAGGCTTTCAACTCATCCAGCTCGGCGCGTCGTTAAGTAAAACATGGAGACTCGGCGGGTTGATCGAAGAAGCGTTCTCCGGCAACTCCCCTCGCACGGAGTTCGTCAAACTCGGCTATCAAATCGCGAGACACTCGCCCAACGGCTGGAACTCGGAAGAAATCAGACGCTGTATTTACAAAATAGCCGAATTGACGGGAAAACCTCAGCGCCATTTGCTCACGCTCCTGCAGAATGACGCCGAGAGCGCGGTAAAACTCGCCAAACAATCCGGCGATCATCAAGCGGCAGCATACATTCCGGGCACGAATCTGGAACTGCCGGTCAAACAGCGTCATACCGACGGACTTCCGTCGCGCGACGCTGCGAGCCTGATACAAATCATGCAGGACTTGACCAATCTCTTATGCGGCGAGTTCGACCTGAATCTGATTTTCGAAATGATCATAGAGGGAATCTATCGGGCCGTAGGGATGGAGCGCGTCTTGTTCGCCTTGTTGACGCCGGATCGCAAACGCCTCAGGGAGAAATTCTCCCTTGGCTGGCCGCCGGTTGGATCACGCGGACCACTGCAGATCGATGTCGTCGGTTCATCCCCAAATCTCTTTTCCATCGCGCTGGAGAAAAACGAACCCTTGTGGGCGCGCGCAACCGACGCCGAAACCCAGCGGCTGTTTACGGGAGAAGTGATCGCGCAATTCGGCCAGCATGATTGCTGCCTCTCGCCGATCAACTACGACAAGCGGGCCATAGGACTCTTTTACGCCGATCGCGCCGTCAGCAAAGAACCGATCACGCGCGAAATCTTCGACGGTTTCCGCCAGTTGACTCTGCAGGCCAATATCGCCCTGAAACTTCGCCAAGCACGCTGAGCCCGAACGCCGCTCCGCTCGTCCGCCGCCCGAGCGAACTGGATAAAGGCTATGCTTGGACTAATATTATCCAGGCTTTCCAACACATGCGACGTTTAGCTGTCCATAGCGTTAAAACTCATGGCAATTACGGCGACGAAATTGCAACTTAGCGGATTGGCCAAATGTCTGGTCAAGGAAGGACTGTTGACTGAGTCCGACGCACAACTTTACCTCGAGGACGCCGTCCAAAAGAAGGTCCATTTCATAAGCTACCTGGTCAGCAACCAAATTCTCGACAGCCTGCCGATAGCCTGTGTCGCGTCCAAAGAGTACGGAATACCACTCTTAGACCTAAACGCAATATCGCTCGACATGGTGCCGATCAAGGCTGTCAGCGAGAAACTGATCCGCCAACACCACGTCCTACCGCTCTTCAAGCGCGGAACCCGCCTGTATCTGGGGGTCGCCGATCCCACCAACCTTCAGGCTTTGGACGAAATCAAATTTCATACCCGGTCCAGTATAGAATGCGTCATCGTCGAGGAAGACAAACTGACGCGGATGATCGAGCAGGCTTTGGAAGCGGCCGATACCTCGTTCAAAGATTTGGTGGATGCCGATCTCGAAAACCTCCGCATTGCCGGCGGCGATGAAATCGATCAGCCATCCGAAAGCGAAACCCCCGACGTTGACGACGCCCCGATCGTCCGACTCGTCAACAAGTTTCTCCTCGACGCCATCAAGAAGGGCGCCTCCGATATTCACTTCGAGCCCTACGAGAAAACCTTCCGCGTCCGTTTCCGTCACGACGGCATTCTCCACGAGGTCACGAGCCTGCCGGTCAACCTCGCCGGGCGGGTTGCGGCGCGCCTCAAGGTGATGTCGCGAATGGACATCGCGGAACGGCGCATACCCCAGGACGGTCGCATCAAAATGACGTTGTCCAGGACCCGGGCCATCGATTTCCGCGTCAATACTTGCCCTACGCTATTCGGCGAAAAAATCGTACTCCGCATCCTGGATCCGACCGCCGCCCAGATCGGAATTGAAAAACTCGGTTTCGAACCGGAGCAGCAACGAAACTTTTTGAACGCCATCAATAAACCCTATGGAATGATCCTGGTCACGGGACCAACCGGCAGCGGTAAAACCGTAAGTCTCTATACCGGGCTCAATATCCTGAATACGGCCGACCGGAATATCTCGACGGCGGAAGATCCAGTTGAAATCACCGTGCCCGGGATCAATCAGGTCAATGTCAACGTCAAGACCGGCCTGACCTTTGCCGAGGCGCTACGGGCGTTCCTGCGGCAGGACCCGGACGTCATCATGGTGGGCGAAATTCGCGATCTCGAAACCGCCGAAATTGCGGTAAAAGCCGCGCAGACCGGCCATCTGGTACTTTCCACCCTGCATACCAACGATGCGCCGCAAACGCTCAACCGCTTGATGCAGATGGGCGTCCCCGCGTTCAACATCGCTTCTTCCGTGCTTTTGATCATGGCGCAAAGGCTGGCCCGCAGGCTTTGCGAACACTGCAAAAAAGAAGAAGACCTCCCTCCGGAAGTTCTGCTGCAAGCCGGTTTTCGAGAAGAAGACCTGGGCAGTTTCACGGTTTTCGGACCGGTCGGCTGCGACAAATGTGTAAAGGGGTACAAAGGGCGGATAGGCGTTTATCAGGTTATGCCCATTTCTGAGTCCATCAATCGCATCATTCTCGAAGGCGGGAATGTGCTCCAGCTTAGCGAGCAAGCGAAACGAGAAGGGGTAGCGGACCTCAGGGAATCGGGGCTTCGGAAAGTCAAGGCCGGCATCACCAGCCTGGAAGAAATCGACCGCGTCACGCGAGATTAGGTCTTATGGCAAAAGAAGAAGTCGTTCTGTTTGTTTGGGAAGGTACCGACCGCACCGGCGGGCGGCTCAAAGGGGAACTCGCCGCGCGTACCGAGACCACCGCCAAGGCCGAACTCCGGCGCCAAGGCATTAAAGTCGTCAAAATCAAGAAGAAGCCCAAGCCGCTTTTCAGTGCGCGAAAGAAAAAAATCACGACCAAGGACATCGCCGTATTCAGCCGCCAGCTGGCGACGATGATGAGCGCCGGCGTGCCGCTGGTCCAAGCTTTCGACATCGTCGGACGCGGGCATGAGAATCCGAGCATGCAGGACTTGATCCTGGGCATCAAAGCCGACATCGAAGGCGGCAGCCCGCTAGCCGAGGCTTTGGGCAAGCATCCGGTCTATTTCGACGAACTCTTCTGCAATCTCGTGCATGCCGGCGAGCAGGCCGGCGTTCTCGAAACCCTGTTGCACAAAATCGCCGAATACAAGGAAAAGACCGAATCGCTCAAAGCCAAGATCAAGAAGGCCTTGACTTATCCGACGGCCGTCATCGTCGTCGCCTGCATCGTAACGGCCATTCTGCTGATCTTCGTCGTACCGACGTTCGAGGAACTGTTCAAAGGTTTTGGCGCCGACCTTCCGGCGTTCACGCAAATGGTCATCGAGCTGTCCCGCTTTCTCCAATCGTCTTGGTATATCGTATTGGGAGTCCTCGTCGCTATCGGCTTCGTATTCGTGAAACTCAAACAGCGTTCGCCGGCGTTCAATCAGGCCCTGGATCGACTGCTGCTCCATATACCCGCGATCGGCACCATTCTGCACAAAGCAGCGATTTCGCGTTTTGCCCGAACGCTGGCAACCATGTCGGCGGCCGGCGTGCCCTTGGTTGAAGCACTGAAATCGGTGGCAGGCGCGACCGGCAATATCATTTATTCCAATGCCGTCCTTAAGATGCGAGACGAAGTAGCGACCGGGCATCAGCTTCAGCTCAGCATGCGACAGGCCAACCTGTTTCCCAATATGGTCATACAGATGGTCGCGATCGGAGAAGAATCCGGCTCCCTCGACAGTATGTTGGCGAAAGTCGCGGATTTCTATGAAGAGGAGGTGGACAACGCCGTTGATTCGCTCAGCAGTTTGCTCGAGCCCATGATTATGGCCTTCCTGGGTGTCATCGTCGGTGGTTTGGTGATCGCCATGTACCTGCCGATATTCAAACTCGGCTCTGTCGTCTGAACGAGGAAATTCGGAGGTGGCTTCCTTTATCCAGTTACTGGCCGATATCCCCGTTTTGTTCCTGACCGTTATCGGCGTTCTGGGGCTCATGGTCGGCAGCTTCCTGAACGTGGTCATTCACCGGCTGCCGATCATGCTGGAAAGAAACTGGCGGCGAGAGTGTCGGGCCTTTCTGGACCTCGAACCCGAATCCGAACCGGCTCAGCCCTACAATTTGCTTGTTCCGGGCTCTCGGTGCCCCCGCTGCGATCGGCCTATCCGGCCCTGGGAAAATATTCCCATCATTAGTTACCTGCTGCTCAAAGGACGATGCAAGGCGTGCCGAACCCCGATACCGTTTCGCTACCCGGCCATCGAGGCGCTGACCGCCTTGATCTCCATAGCCGTTGCCTGGCATTTCGGCTTCACATGGCAAACCGCATCGGCGCTGATCCTCAGCTGGAGTTTGGTATGCTTGAGTTTCATCGATTTCGATCGCCAACTGCTTCCTGATGCGATTACCTTACCCGTCCTCTGGACAGGACTGTTTCTCAGCTTGTTCAACATCTTTACCGACAGCGTTTCGAGTATATTGGGGGCCATCTTCGGCTATCTCAGCCTCTGGCTGGTGTACCATGTGTTTCGGCTAGCGACCGGGAGAGAAGGGATGGGATACGGCGATTTCAAACTGCTCGCGATGCTGGGTGCCTGGTTGGGATGGAGCCTGCTGCCGGCTGTGGTGCTGCTTTCCTCCCTGATCGGAGCCGTGTTAGGGATAACCATGGTCGCGGTTTTCAGGCACGACCGCAGCATTCCCATACCGTTCGGTCCCTATTTGGCTATTGCGGGCTGGATTGCCTTGATGTGGGGCCATGACATAAACGCCGCTTATCTCCATTTCGCGGGAATTTCCGACTGAATCCTATGCTCATTGTCGGCTTAACCGGCGGGATCGGCTGCGGTAAGAGCACGGTCGCCAAATTGTTCGCGGCGCGCGGCGTTCCGATCCTGGACGCCGACGTCATCGCTCGCGAACTGGTCGAGCCGGGTCGACCGGCATTCGATGCCATCAAACGGCACTTCGGAGTTGCGGTTTTGAGAGGCGGTGCTCTCGATCGGGGAAAGCTGCGAGACATCATTTTTTCCGATCCGGAACAAAAACGCTGGCTCGAGGACCTATTGCATCCCCTGGTCTATTCCGAAATTAGCCGCCGAACAGCCGCTCTTACGGGACCTTATTGCATCGTGGTCGTTCCTTTGCTTCTGGAAACCGGTCAACGGCATGTCGTGAACCGGTTATTGGTCGTCGATTGTCCGGAAGATGTGCAGCGGCGGCGCGTCAAGCTTCGCGACGGATTGAGCGACGCGCAAATCGAAAAAATCATCGCCTCCCAGTTCAGCCGTGCCGAGCGTCTGGCGGCTGCCGACGACGTGATCGAGAACGTTGCCGATGAGGCTTCTTTGTCGGATCGCGTCGACGAGTTGCACCGACGCTATGTGGCGCTCGGCAGCGCGGCGATCTGAACAATTCATACACAGGAGCAAACGCAAAAGGTGGTATTGACTAATCGCCCGGATGAACGAAAATGATGTCCGCTAATGGATACCATTTCATAAATCCCGGATCGGATTATCAATTATGCTATCGATTGCCGAAACTCCCGCCTTGAATGATTCCATCATCTACGAGTTCCCGCTGAATGAACGCATACGCGTCTTCATGAGGCTGGAGCAGCTTTTTCAGCAACTCGACCATTTCATGGCCGGTGATTCGGTTTGGGACAGTCGAGCGGTCATCTCAACTCTATTGGATGTCTTGACACTGTTCAGCCGGAACGATCTGAAGTCGGAGACTTTAAAGGAGTTGGATCGCCACGCGGCGGTGCTCACGCGCATGGCGCACAACCAGGACATCGATCATGCCAAGCTGGATAAAGTCCTGACCAAGCTCGACAAATTGAGCAAAGAGCTTTATGCGGTTCCCGGCAAGCTCGGCCTCTCGCTGATGGAAAACGAGCTATTCAAGAGCATCTCCCAGCGCAGCACCATCCCCGGCGGAACGTGCTCGTTCGACTTGCCGGCCTTCCATTACTGGCTGAAGCTTGACGATCACACACGTCGGCACGATCTGGAGAGTTGGCTGGAACCGTTCCGGCTGATCCGCTCGGCCATCGATATTTTGCTGAATTTCATAAGGACCAGCGCCGCTCCGACGGAGGAACATGCGACTGGCGGCTTTTTTCAGAAAAGTCTGGACCACACTTTGCCGTTTCAACTGCTTCGCGTCGGCGTCAAACGGTCGCAGCCGTATTTCGCCGAAATCAGCGGAGGCAAGCACAGATTCACGGTACGCTTCATGATCCCCGACACCGTCGAGCGCCCGACCCAGTGCCAGGACGATGTCACCTTCGAGTTGACGTGCTGCTTATTGTGACGAGCGAATTTGTCGGACGCACTTTCATACAAGATCGTCAAATGTCCCCGCTGTCGAAAGCCGGTAGTGTGGAACGAAACCAATCGATTCAAGCCATTTTGCAGCGAGCAATGCAAACTGATCGATTTAGGGGAATGGGCCTCGGCTTCCTACGTCATCGCCGGTGAACCGGAGGACATCGGTTCGCCGGACACCGTAACACCGCCACCCGGTGACCACTCGGATTAACCGCCCGCCGCATAAATTTCGAAGACGGCGTATCATTCCAGTATCGGCGGTATTCATTCCGCTTTCCTGACGCATCCGAGCGGTCGACCGCCGTTTCGGGGCCATAGAACGTTGTCCTTGAAAAGTCGTCCCGCACCCTCATATTACAACCGCCAATTTCAGACCCATGAGGAGTTTTCAATGCCAATTTACGAATACCAATGCAAATCTTGCGGCCATGAGTTCGAAGCCATCCAGAAAATCAGCGATGATCCTTTAAAAGAATGTCCCGCGTGCGGTGATCTCGAACTGAATAAATTGGTATCGGCCGCCGGTTTCCGGTTGAAAGGCGGCGGTTGGTACGAGACCGACTTCAAGACCTCGAAAGACAAGAAAAAGAACCTGGCGAGTGACGCTTCGGAGGGCAAATCGGAGTCGTCGTCCAAGAAGGAAACCCAAAAGTCGACTGCGGACACGGCCTCTTAAACTTGTACATCGACGGCCACAACCGTAATATTTGTGTTTTTTGTTGTTCAGAGATCTAGCAATGCGTAGCCACAGATGTGGAGAATTGACGGAAAGCCATTTGAATCAGGAAGTGGACCTCTGTGGCTGGGTTCACCGCCGCCGGGACCACGGCGGCGTTATCTTTATCGATCTTCGTGATCGGGAAGGCCTGGTTCAGATCGTATTCGATCCCGATCATGCGGAAGCGTTCGCGCTGGCGGAAACAGTTCGCAGCGAATATGTACTCAGAGTGCATGGCACAGTGCGCCGTCGTCCGCCGGGAACGGAAAACCCCAATCTGGCGACGGGCAAGATCGAGGTTCTGGCTACACATCTAGAAATCCTCAACAAAGCCGAAACACCGCCGTTTCCGCTGGAAAGCGAGATCGAAGTCAGCGAGGAAACCCGTCTGCGGTTCCGGTACATCGATCTTAGGCGTCCCATAATGCAGCATCGCATGAAGATGCGGCGCGACGTCGTGCGTTTTCTCAGGCAATTTCTCGACCATCATGGCTTCTACGAAATCGAGACGCCTTTCCTGACCAAGGCGACGCCGGAAGGCGCGCGAGATTACCTGGTCCCGAGCCGGACTCACCCGAATCACTTCTTCGCTTTGCCGCAATCCCCGCAGCTGTATAAACAGCTACTGATGATTTCCGGCATGGATCGTTATTATCAAGTGGTCCGTTGCTTCCGCGACGAAGACCTGCGTGCCGATCGCCAGCCGGAGTTCACGCAGCTCGATATCGAAACATCTTTCATGGACGAAAACCAGATCATGTCTCTGATGGAAGACATGATCCGACAGCTGTTCGCCGAAGTTCTGAACGTCGAGCTGCCCAATCCCTTCCCCCGCTTGACGTATGCCGAAGCCATGCAACGCTATGGTTCGGATAAGCCGGATCTCCGCGTTCCCCTGGAACTCGTTGACATCGCGGATCTGATCAAGCAAGCGGAGTTCAAGGTGTTCGCCGGCCCCGCCAATGACCCCGACGGACGGGTCGTGGCACTCAAGCTTCCCGGCGGTGCGACGTTGTCCCGCAAGGAGATCGACGATCTGACCCAGTTTGTCGCGATATACGGCGCCAAAGGCCTGGCCTACATTAAAGTTGTCGACCGCAGCGCGGGACTCGAAGGCTTGCAGTCTCCCATCGTCAAGTTCCTCCCCACGGAAGCCGTGCACGGCATCGTGGATCGGGTCGAGGCCGAGACGGGCGACATCATTTTCTTCGGTGCCGACAAAGCCAAGATCGTCAACGAAGCGATGGGCGCCCTGCGCCTGAAACTCGGTCAGGATCGCGGACTCGTGGACAAAGGCTGGAAACCCTTGTGGGTCATCGATTTTCCGATGTTCGAATGGGACGAAAAGGAAGGCCGCTGGTTCGCTCTGCACCACCCGTTTACCGCGCCGAAATGCAGTCTCGATGAGCTTCTGTCCGATCCCGGCCGCGCTCTCTCCCGCGCCTACGACATGGTGCTGAACGGTACCGAAATCGGCGGCGGCTCGATACGCATACACCGTACCGACATGCAGAATGCCGTCTTCAAGCTGCTCGGAATCAGCGAAGAGGAAGCCGAGCAGAAATTCGGCTTCCTGCTCAATGCCCTCCGCTATGGGGCTCCCCCGCATGGTGGCCTTGCCTTCGGTCTAGACCGGTTGGTCATGCTGATGAGCGGTGCCGCATCCATCCGTGAGGTCATGGCCTTCCCCAAGACGCAGTCGGCCTGGTGCCCGATGATCGACGCGCCGGCCATGGTCACGGACGCCCAACTCCGCGAGCTCGGCATACGCCTGCGCCGTCCGCAGGAAGGAGAAAAAGCTTAGAGCATTTCCATGTCCCTGCGTCGGGGCGAAGTCATTCGCCGTTCAGTACACCGAAGGCGGATGAATTCACCCCCAATGCAGTAAAGCCAATCAAAACTTAAGAATGCGCTTAGCCGCCGCGTAGAAGATGTATCGAGGCAATAAGCACGCTGCAACATGATGGTTTCCGCCAGGGCAACCCTTCGTTTCGATGGCGGAAGACGGCGCGCCGGCCTCCACACGCCAAGGCGCGGGCTAACCCATGCCCCCCAAGAGCGCTGGTCGAAACCAGGAGGCCGGACGCGCCAGGACAAATGATCGATTCGCGCGCCATGCATTAGACGGTCAAGGCGCCACCCACGGTTGCTTACGGTTTTCGTGCGACACCCATAGAGCTGAACGCTCTATCGCCATTCGGCAACACCCATTGCGAAATCCACCCGATATTCATAAAGAGCCACAGCCCCCAAGCACTCTTCTTTTCCGCGATGCCTCCAAGACACGGCGGCAAGCTGAGAGGAATGCCGGGGCATAGCCGGCATTCGAACTGCAAACCGTTGCCAGCCTCGCTTGCACTGCGAACCTTCCACTGACGACCGCGATACTGTCGCAAAAATGTGACACCGTAAGCCTTCTTTCCGCTGCGGACCCGAACGAGGTTGATGACCGGCGCCAAAACCGCGCTGGCGCATCCTCAACTCGGACACAGGGGTGACTTGAATTGTCTCAACCACAGTGACACACGCGCTTCGCACGGCCTACGGCTGACGTGAGACGAAAACACTCCAGCCCGATAAACCGGCCGACTCTCCCGTGTTCAGCAGGTTGCCATCGATCCTCGCTTCATGTCGCCTTCTAGCGACTCCTCGTGTTCCAGAACTGACCGTATTGCACCAAATCCAATTCGGCGCACCGCGTTTTCCGACAATAGCGACACCGTCCAACCCCGCTACCGCAGGCCACCTTCGTGAATTCACGGAGCCACACGACACGCCCTCTTCCCGGCGTGAGCGGCGGAATCCGCGGCGTACACGGTCATCGAGAGTCGTTCTCGGCCATCGCACTGGTCGGGACACTGCCCCTTCACCGTCAATGGTCCGGGTTTTGCTTGATGTCAATCGGCAAGAGACAAGCATTTCGACCTTGCGGGAGTTCGCTTCAGGACCTCATAACGTTACGGAGAATTATGGATAGAAAACTTTGGTTGAGATCATTGCCCTTGAGCGCTCATGCAATTCTGGCAATGCTGGTGGGATGCGAGCGCCAGGCCGCCTCCGACGGCGCCGCCCAGATCGTGGCCCGAGTAAACGGAAATGCCATTTCCGTCGCGCAGCTCGACGTTTTCCTCGCACATTCGGGCGCCAGTGCCGATACTCAAGCCAGAAGTTTGGAAAAGAGCCTAGACGACCTGGTCACCCAAGAACTTCTTTCGCAACAGGCCATCGAAAAGCACCTTGATCGCGACCCCCAAGTCACGCTCACCGCGGCCATGGCTCAACGTCAGGTCCTCGCACAAGCCTATCTCGATCACATCGGGCAGACGGTTTCCAAACCGGATGCCGCTGAAATCAGCGCGTTTTATAAATCGCATCCCCAGCTGTTCGAAAAGCGCAAGATCTACGAGTTTCGCCAAATAGCCATTCCTCTAACGCCCGAGAATCAGGATTTTATCGACGCGCGTCTTAAACACCCCGTTCGATTCGATGCATTATCCAAATGGCTGCAAGAGCAGAATCTTTCTCATACGTTGCAGACAGTCGTCCGTGCCGCCGAGGATTTACCCCTGGAACGACTGGACGAATTCGATAGCTTAAAGAAAGGCGACATTGTGTCGTTCAAGTCGGGCAAAGATTTTCTGGTGCTGCAATTATTGAACACCAAAGAAACACCCTTAGACCCAAATAAAGCGGCTCCCCGAATCGAGGCATTCCTGATAAACCAACGCCGAATTGCTCTGATAAACAGCGAGCTGAGCCGGCTTCGGAATACTGCGATCGTCGAATATTTCGATGATATGGAAAATACCGTCGATACTCTGCTCCAGACGCGCCCTCGCGCTGAATTCGTCGCGAACGATGTGCCTGGCTCCAGTAACCGATAGGCTTTTTTTTGACCGCAATGCATTACACTCGGTCGCCAGATTTGATTTAACAGGAAAACACAGTCTGGCGTTTTGTTTTTTATAAAAACGCATCCCAATGGGGGTTAAACATGAATTCACAACATCTCGCTAATATATTTTACGGAATGGTATTGTCCATCCTGGTGATCTGGTCACACGGAACACTCGCTGAGGATTCCGATGATTACATTTCGACTTTCGATACACCTCGTCACGGCAATGAAAGTAGCTACTTTTTCAACAAGCCCGTCCCTTATATACCGCGCTCCGATCAAGCCTTATATACGGGCCGCTCCTTCTCCGACCTGACTAACAGCAATGGCGGCATCCCATCCGTCATCGATAGAACTGCTTTTACTATTGACGTTGACATTTCGAACAGCCCGTCTTCAAGCAAACAGCGTACTCCAGAATCGCAAACAAGTTTCCGTGAAATCCAGAATGCTTTACCGACCTTCTCTACCCTTGACCGGCGAAACGGGCGCCTGAAGTCACTCATATATGCCCGCTCCGTTTCATCCGCATCGGAAGACGAGACCTGGCTTATGGTCTTGGTTGGAATCACGTTGATAGGATTGCAAGTGTTTCGCAGTAACAAGAAAGCCGAGCCCATTTATTCATCCTCCAATTAACACAGATCAGTCTAGAGCTTTCCCTTTCTGACCATAACGTTATGCCCGTATACGGCGAGACCGACGCATGCCATGGCAAAGCGACAGTTCAAACCTTAGTTTCTGATCTTTCGCTCACCAACGATAATCGATCAACGGAGGACGGGATTTGCAAGCGATCGACAGGCCATCGGTTCTACTCGTTAAGAGCTTATTAAACCCGATAGTGATCGTCATATGCTTTATCCTGACGACCCATTTCTATGGGCTGAAGATCGAAAAGCAGTATTTCTTGCTATTGGTAATAACCTTTTTGATCGCCTCTCTGATCTTTGACGAGATTGATCTACAGCCGGATTTCAAATCGAACCTTTTGCGTTCGTTCGGCAGCATTTTTGCGCGCTGGACATTTTTATTCGGATTCCTGGCCATATTAGGCTTTGCCGCCAAAATGTCCCACGAATTCCCCAGAAGGCTGCTGTTCACTTGGTTTTTAGCTACGCCATTAGTGCTCATCGCGGTCCAAATCCTTGCCCGATGTGCGCTACGGTCCGCTGTATCGCAGAAAGACGCCCAACGCCGGGCAATCATCGTCGGCGTGAATGAGCTCGGCCTGAAACTCGCGAAGCAGTTCGAATCGGCACCTTATCTGGGAATCGATTTTGTCGGATTTTTCGACGATAGAAGTCCTGAGCGCCTCGGAATAACCGGCCTTAACTTGTTAGGAAAAATGAACGCCGTGGCGGAGTTCGTTCGAACCCAATCGATTCATCTTATCTATATTGCGCTTCCGATGATGGCTCAGCCGCGAATTCTCGATCTACTCGATAGGCTCAGAGATACCACGGCATCTATTTACTTCGTTCCCGATATTTTCGTGTTCGACCTCATTCAAGCCAGGTTCGGGAATATAAACGGTATTCCGGTCGTCGCCGTATGTGAATCTCCTTTTCACGGCATAAACCGCGTTACGAAACGCATCGTGGATATCGTTTTCTCGTCTCTCATTCTGATTTTGATTTCTCCCTTGATGCTGGGGATCGCCGTCGGCGTCAAATTGAGTTCGCCCGGTCCGGTGATTTTCAAACAGCGCCGTTACGGCCTCGATGGAGAGGAGATCAAGGTCTACAAATTCCGGACGATGACGGTTTGTGAAGACGGCAATACTGTTCGCCAAGCGAGTAAGGACGACAACCGGATCACCCGTTTCGGCCGGTTTTTACGCAAGACTTCCCTGGACGAATTGCCTCAATTCATCAACGTATTGCAGGGGCGCATGAGCATCGTCGGACCGCGCCCGCATGCGGTTGCCCATAACGAACTATATCGCACGCAAATCAAGGGTTACATGATCCGACACAAGGTGAAGCCTGGCATCACCGGCTGGGCGCAGGTCAACGGCTTTCGCGGAGAAACCGATACTTTACAGAAAATGAAATCGCGTATCGAATTCGATCTCGATTATTTGCGGAATTGGTCGTTGTCGCTAGATCTTTGGATCATTTTGAGAACCGTCGGTGTTTTTCTGAAGCAAGACACCGCCTATTGAGGGTGCAAAGGCTATCCCATTTACGGATATAACCCATTACCTGGACTTGAACTTCATTTAACAACACATGCGCACACCTTTCGGTATCTGCTCGCGGTTTTTTCTCGGTGCCGTCGCCTTGCTGATGCTATCGACCTCGCGGGCCGACTATTTGCTGGGCCCTAACGACCTCATCCGCATCGCGGTTTACGGCAACGAGGATCTTGCCACCGAAACGCGTATTTCGGATAGCGGAAAAATCACGTTTCCGTTGCTCGGTGAAATCGAAGTCGGCGGATTGTCCGTCGGCGAAGCCGAAACCTTGATCGAGCGTCTCCTTTCCGAGCAAGGATATGTACGCGACCCTCAGGTCAATATCGTGGTGCAGGAATACCGCAGTCACGAAGTAGCCGTTTTGGGTTTCGTGAACAACCCCGGTCGTTACGCCTTGGATACCGCAACCACGGTGACTCAGTTGATCGCTTTGGCGGGAGGAGTTAATCCGCAGGGCGACGACCGCACGATCGTGACGCGGGTCCGGAACGGTAAAACCTACCGCGAAGAGCTGAATCTCAAGGAACTGCTCGAGGAAGGGAAGGCCACTGAGGACATTGTCGCCGAAGCGGGCGATGTCATATTCGTGCCGCGTGCTCCGGTTTTTTACATCCACGGCGAAGTGCAGCGCCCCGGCGCTTACCGGCTGGAACGGAACATGACCGTCGCTCAAGCGATTTCCTTGGGAGGGGGCGTGACGCCTCGCGGCAGCCTGCGCAGCATCACGATCAAGCGGCGGTTGCCCGAGGAGCGTTTGACCACGATAGACGCTGAGTTGGACGAACTGATCCAGAAAGACGATGTGATCTATGTGGGCGAGCGATGGTTTTGACAGTTCTTCCTAAAGACGCCGGCACATTTCCGGGAAGCATTTTCGGGGAGACGGGTAAGTCGCTATGAATTTACAGCAGTTCCTGCGAATCCTTAGGGCACGGTTCCGGGTGCTCGTCTTCACGCCCGTGGCCACCGCCCTCATGGCGCTTGTCGTCAGCTTGATGCTGCCAAAAGCCTATACGGCCGCGACCGCCCTGGTCGTCGATTACAAGGGCGTGGACCCGATCACGGGCGTCGCCGTTCCGGCACAGCTGATGCCGGGATACATGGCGACCCAGGTCAACATCATCGGCAGCCATAACGTGGCGCTCAAAGTGGTGGACAAGCTCAAATTGGCGGAACTGCCGGACATGAAGGAGCGCTTCGAAAAGGAAACCGGTGGAGCGGGCGACATACGCGACTGGGTCGCCGGTTTGCTGCTGAAAAAACTCGAGGTCCTGCCTTCGCGTGAAAGCAGCGTCATACAAATCAGTTTTTCGAATAGCGATCCGGAATTCGCCGCCACGGTGTCCAACGCGTTCGCGGAGAGTTACATCGCAACCCATCTGGAACTCAGAACCGAGCCGGCGCGCCAGAACGCTGCCTGGTTCGAACAACAAATCAGAGGCTTACGCGAAAAGCTGGAGAATGCCCAGGCCAATCTGTCCCGTTACCAGCAGGAAAAAGGCATCGTCGCGGTCGAGCAACATTTAGATGTGGAAAACAGCCGATTGGAAGATCTGTCCAAACAGCTGGTGGTTGCCCAAGCGACCACTTACGACCTGATGTCCCGCCGCAGCCAACTGGAAACGGCCGGCCGATCGTTCTTGCCGGAAACCCTCCCCGAAGTGCTGAGCAACTCGGTGGTCCAAGATTTGAAGACGAAACTAACATCGACCGAGGCCAAGCTCGCCGAAATCGGGCAGAAGTACGACACCAACCACCCGCTTTACCAACAAACCCTGGCGGAGGCAGGCAGCCTCAAACGCAAGCTGGCGGCCGAAGTAAAAACGATCATCCAAAGCCTGAACACCGCGGTTGAGATCGCCCGCGGCCGCGAAAACGAACTCAAGACGGCAGTCGCCGAACAAAAAGCGAAAATACTCGAGCTCAACAAACAGCGGGATGAACTGTCGGTGTTGACCGGGGAGGTCGAGCATGCGCGGCAGGCTTATACGGCCGCTTTGCAGCGCTTCAACCAAACCCGGCTCGAAAGCGAAGCCAACCACACCAACGTCGCCATTTTGAATCCCGCGAAACCCCCGCTGCGTCCATCGAAGCCCAGAGTTCTGCTGAATGTCGCGGTAGCCGGTTTCCTGGGCGTCGTACTGGCGGTCAGCCTGGCGTTGTCGCTGGAGTTGTTCGATCGCCGCGTGCGTTCTCCGGAAGACTTGAGCGTCGCACTCGGGCTCCCTTTCATGGGGATATTGACCGACGCGGAGCTGCGCCGTTCGCGTTGGTGGCCGGTCTTCGTCAGGTCATCGACTTGAACCCGCGAGGGCACTGTTCACATCCCGATGATCGACACCGTGCGCCATTTTTCCGCCATACCCCGCGAACAACCCGGCACCGGACATCCACCTTCCACTTTCTGCGAGATGTTTTATGACACAAGCCCAACCGCTCAGGATCAAGCCTGAATTTGTCGACACCGACCGCCGCATCGGACACATTCTCCGGGAATCGGGGAGACTCTCGACGCTCGACGCGGAACGGGTGCTGCACTTCCAGCGAGAAACGGGTCTGCGCTTCGGCGAGGCCGCCCTGCAACTCGGACTGATTTCCGAGGAAGACATTCGCCGGGCGATTTCGGAACAATTCGATTACCGCTATCTGAAGCCGGGACAAGGAAATTTCAGCGCCAAGCTGATTGCCGCTTATCAGCCGTTCAGCGCTCAAATGGAGGTCTTCCGCGCCATACGCAGCCAGTTGATGCTGCGCTGGCACGGCGAAGGAAACAAGATTCTGGCAGTGACCAGCCCCGGTCGCGGCGAAGGACGCAGCTACACCGTGTCGAACCTGGCCGTTGTATTTTCCCAATTGGGTCAGCGAACGCTGCTGATCGACGCGGATTTGCGCCATCCATGCCAGCACGAAATCTTCGCACTGGGCCGCACGGGTCTGGGCTTGTCCGATCTTTTGGTGGGCCGCAGCGGCACCGAGTGCATTCGCCGGATCGAGGAATTCGCCGATCTCTCCGTGCTTCCGGCCGGCACGCTTCCGCCCAACCCCTCGGAATTACTCAGCCGAGGCGCATTCGATGGCGTGTTGAGAGATTTCGCATCGACCTACGACATCGTGCTGCTCGATACGCCTGGCGGGGTCGCTTCCAGCGACGCGCAAACCGTCGCCGCCCGTGCCGGCGCCTGTTTGCTGATCGCGAGAAAGCACGTAACACCTTTTTCCGAAGCCGATTTTTTCCGGCAAATGCTGACCGCGGTCGGCTGCCGGATCGTGGGCGCGGTACTCAATGAGTTTTGAAGATCGGTCGCGCCGAACACCGGCTGGGAGGGGCGTCGAACATGGCCTTTAGATGCGCGTTTCTTCTCGCACAACTGGTGTTGATCCTCAACCTGGAACGGTTGCTAGGTCTAGCCAATGCCAATCCTATCGAGAAACTGTTTCTCATCCTGGCGGGCGTGGTTTTCGCGCTCACCCGCAAGCGCATTCCGGCCAACCTCGTACTGATGGGCTTCATCATCCTGGTCAGCTTCGTCTGCGGTCTTCTCAGCGAGTTTGACGCTTTTTCCTGGGACCGATATTCGCGAAGCCTGGTCAGCCTCAGCGCGTTTCTACTTTTTTTCACGGCCTTACCGGAACAGCGGGACCGGGAACTCATCCTGCTGATCGCCGCCTTCACTCCGCCGGCCTCGGTGGTTCTCGGAACGATTTACGAGACGGTGGGTATCAGTCGTCTCTGGATGACGGACTATCTCGGCACCCGCCGGCTCGGCGGCAACATGGGACCTGCATTCCTCGGGGGAGCCGGCGTCACCGGCGCCGTGGCGGCCAGTTATCTCGCGCTGCAGCAGCGTTCGCGTTATCTCCTGCTCGCCCTCGTCAATGCCGGTATCACCATGCTCACGGCTTCCCGCATGCCGTCGGCGCTCGCGCTCGGCGTGACCGGCGCGATGCTGTTCATTGAAAGCCGGTCTGCGGTATTCAGGATCCTGATGGTTCTTTACGGCTGCGTCGTGGTAGCCGCGCTTTTCTACGTCATGGGAGATCAACTGATGACTCGCTGGTCGTCCGAGGCGATGAGCGGTCGCGACGTCATTTGGAACGAGCTGAAAGCCTATGTGCAGCGCTTTCCCTATTTCGGCGTCGGCTTGGGACACCAGATGGATATCCTGTCCGCGAGAACATCCGCGACGACACACACAATCGCCGCGCACAACGAGTATCTTCGGTTTGCCCTGGAGGTCGGCTATATCGGCTCGGCGTTCATGGGCTGCGCTTTCATCGCCATGCTAGTGAACCTACTGCGCCACCCCATGATGACGAAAAAGTGGGCGTTTCTGATGGTCGCTGCCGCGTTCTTCGCTTACTCGGCAACCGACAACACGTTCAGCGTTCCGCAAATCTTCATGGCGCTGGTGGTTGCCTTCATCGGGTCCTGCGATCGCCGCGAACCGGTTTCGCCGGCCCCCGAACCGTACAGTCCTCAGACGTTTCGGGCGGTCCAGCCCGTCCTCGACCCGCCGCACAGGATCTGACCCACAACGTCGCCAAGGTTTCACATCAAAAAGGAAACGTTCTGGAGAACCGTCAAAGATGAATCTCGGCAAACTCAGATGGGCCCGAATGTGCCTGGTCGAATTGAAGCGCCTTTGGCTGGTGAAGGTCTTTCGCATGGATATTCATCCATCCAGCCAATTTTCGCTGTCGACCAAATTCGATCTGACCAATCCCAAGGGGATCCACGTCGGCGAAGAGTCTTACATCGCTTTCGACGTCGCCATCCTCGCGCATGACCTGACCCGCGGCTTTCACACTCACACCCGCATCGGGCGGCGGTGTTTCGTGGGCGCTAGAAGCATCATCCTGCCCGGGATCACGATCGGCGACGAGAGCATCGTCGGGGCCGGCTCGGTGGTCACGCGCGACGTACCGCCGCGATCCGTGGTCGCGGGCAATCCGGCCCGCGTCATCAAGTCCGACATTGTGGTCGTGGGTCCCTATGGGCGACTGGAAGGGGCCGACGAACGACAAGAGCGCCTCATGGCGGAATACGGTTTCGATTGAGAGCCACGAACCGCCCCGCCTGCGGGAGAACGAACAAGCCAGACTTACAGGGGATATACATGCCGAGTTGTCTGATGATTATCGAAAACCTTCCGGTGCCGTTGGACCGGCGGTCGTGGCAGGAAGCATGCGCGTTGCGTGATGCCGGCTGGGAAGTCACGGTCATCTGTCCCGCCTCCGAAAGACATCCCGAACGGGAGATCGTGATCGACGGGATCCGAATCTACCGTCATCCCCTGCCCCTCGAAGCCAGCGGCGCACTGGGTTTCCTGTTGGAATACGGCGCCGCGCTGTTCCACGAAGCGCGCTTGGCCCTCAAGGCGTTTCGGCGTCACGGTTTCGATGTCATCCACGTCGCCAATCCGCCCGATCTCTTGTTCCTGATCGCCCTGCCGTACAAAGCGCTCGGCCGGTCGCTGATTTTCGATCATCACGACATCTGTCCGGAACTCTACGAATCCAAGTTCAAGAAGCGCGGCCCCATGCATGCCCTGCTGAGGCTGTTCGAAAAACTCACGTTCCGGTTCGCGGACGTGGTCATCTCGGCCAACGAGACGTTCAGGGAACTGGCGATAACCCGAGGCGGCGTACATCCGGACGATGTTTTCACCGTATACGGCGTGCCCGACCTGACCCAGTTCAAACGGATTCCGAAAGCCCGAGCGGACGACGCGATCAACGTCGGATACGTAGGGGTCATGGGTGCCCAGGACGGAGTGGACAACCTGATTCGCGCGGTCGCGATGCTGCGCAACGAATCCGGAGTGCCGGAATTTATCTGCAAGATCGTCGGCGACGGACCGGAACTTCCCGCGCTCAAAGCCTTGGCCGAGTCGCTGGGGGTGGCGGACATCTGCCGCTTCACCGGTTTTCTGTCCGGGGAGTCTTTCCTGGGTGCCCTCTCCGGCTTCGATGTCGGCGTCATTCCCGATCCTTTCGACGTCTACAACGACAAGATCAGCATGAACAAAGTGTTCGAATACTCTGCTCTGGGGATACCCATCGTCGCTTTTGAACTCGGGGAGACCAAACGTCTCCTCGGCGATGCCGCCCGCTACGCACCCGACCACAGTCCCAAAGGACTGGCATCCGCAATAAGCGACCTACTGAGAGACGAACCCCTGCGCCGAGTCTATGCCGAGCGTGCCCGGGAACGCGCCCGCATTCGTTTTCACTGGCCCGATCAAGTCGCGGCGCTTCTAACCGCTTATGACCGCGCGTTGCTGCGTGGCACCGTCGGAACACTTCGTTCGGGCCAAGCGCCCGCCATCCGGGACGAACGCTCATGAACGCCCTTACCGCGACCGATCACGGGCGTTACGCCGAGGTGGACGCCCTGCTCTTCACCACCAGCGACAGCGCGGGCGGACGCCAAGACGAATTGGAGCGCATGGTCCGCAGCGTGGAGCGCGCCATGACGAAGTCCGGACTTCGCATCGTTCAATATCTGTTGCTGCAGCGGCACGCGTCCGGCCAGCCGCTGCCCGCCCTGCCGGACTATATCCGGGTATCGGCCATTCCCGAACGGGTTTCGCTTTCCAAAGCGCGGAACCTCCTCTTCGACTTGGCGCACAAAGACCGCCTGTTCGAGCGCTCGTTGATGGTCGCTTTTCCCGACGACGACGCCTGGTATCCGGAGGGCACGCTGGAAGCCATGCTGGCTTTGTTCGCGCAAGACACTTCGCTCGATCTCGCGATATGCAAGTATTCGTCCTCGCCTTCGGTGCTTTCCGCCCTGCCCTTGGAGCTACGCGCCGCGCGGCCGGCGAGCACCGGCAAGTTCGTCGCCAATGCCTCGTCCAACACGCTGTTCATGCGCGCCTCTCGCGCCGTGCAAACCGGGTATTTCGACGAGTCCCTGGGGGTCGGAGCGCCCATCAACGGCGGAGAAGACCTCGATTACGCCCTGCGCGCCTATGTCGCCGCCGGGGAGAAAGCCGTCTGGTTCGACGCCCCTTTGGTCGGGCACCGCGACCCTCATCGTTGGCTGATCGGGCATTACTATGCCGGCAGCCTGTATGCGCTATCCCGAAGCGCGGCTTCGAGCCGCGCGGTCGCCCTGCAGGCGGCGCGCAAAGTGTTGGTAGGCATTTATCTGCTGCTGCGCCGCGAGCTGGCCTGGCCGGCTTTTTCACGGGCGCTACGACTCGCTCAGGCGGCGGGGTGCAGCCAACCGGCGCGCTTGTGAGGAAGGCCATGAGAAAACGGTTCGAAGCGGCGGTAACGGATATCGTGTCGAGCGGCGAGCGGCTGTGCGATACGCGCCGTGGGGCGCAAGCTTCGCGCCGAACCGGGCATGGCATCGCACGGCGATGGTGGATGGCGGCCGCAGCGGCCTCGGTGTTGGCCGTCGCGATCGCCTGGGCCGGCTTTTTTAGATTCAAGCCCAGGGCAGCCTTGGCGGGCCTTACGCCTATCCCGGTCGACACGCACCCGATCGCCGTGCTTTCAAGATTCGGAATCGCCCAAAACGGGGCGTCGCCAATCGTCTTTCGGGGCGGCTTGGTGCTCGAATCCGACGTCCCGCACTTCGGCGGACTATCCGGCCTGCGGATGACGGACCGCGGTCACCGGTTTGCCGCGGTCACCGATGCCGGTTATTGGGTACAAGGCCGGCTGTTGTACGACCAGGGCCGTCCGAACGGCGTCGCCGACGTCATCATAGCGTCGGTTCTGGGGCCCGAAGGAAAACCGCTCCGAGAAAACGGCAAGGGCGACATCGAGTCTCTCGAGCTGACCGGCGAGGCCGCTTACCTGGGTTTCGAAGGGCATCGCAACGGGGTGGCCGTTTTCCGGCCGACATCCGACTTGCTCCGGCGCCCCGGCCTGCTCCTGCCAGTGCCCCAAGAGATCGTGAAGCTACCGAAAGGCCGAGGTTTGGAAGCCCTGGCTGCGTTTCCCACTGGACACGATTTCGCCGGCGCGCTTCTCGCTATCGCCGAACGGGACAAAACCGGGCGTGACCTGGCTCCCGCCTGGATTCTGCAGGACGGGCCGGCACTGGAACTCGAGGTTCGCCTGACCGATGGTTACGACATCAGCGACGCCGTGTTTCTCCCGGAAGGCGACTTGCTCTTGCTCGAACGCCGGTTGTCGCCGCTCGGCGGCTTCAAGATGCGTCTCCGCCGCATCCCGGCGGCCAAGATACACGCCGGGACCGTTCTGGACGGAGTCGCGATTCTGGAAGCCAATCGGCTATTGCACGAGATCGACAACATGGAAGGCATCGCCGCCCATCGCGACGAAAACGGAATCACCGTCGTCACGGCGGTGTCGGACGACAATTTCCTGCCGATCCAACGCAAGCTGCTGCTGCAATGGGAATTGAAATGAGCGCGCCGAAGCCCGAACGTCTCCATCCGGTCGCGGTTCTTCTGTGCGAGGATTTGCCGGTTTCGGGCCGGAACGGATACTCCACTTACAACCACGCTTTCGTGAGATACCTCGAGGCACGGGACTTCGACGCGCATCTGGTGATCAGCGGACCGCGGCTGCCGGCGCCGATTTTCCGCCCCCGGCAACGATTGCGCTGCACGAAACTCCGGATTCACGTGCCCGGCACGATACGCCTCGGAGACTGGCACCTGGCCGCACATCCCAGGACGCTGGTTCGATCGGTGTACCGCTGGCTGCTCGACACCATCGGCGGCGCATGGGCGCGGCGCTTGGCCAGCTGGCGCTACGTGTCGCGGAGCAAGACCGTCTATATCGGCCGCTATCTGAACGAGACGGATCTGCGCCGATTGACACCGCTCTTCTCCCGACTCGATCCCGATTATGTCTTCGTCGACACCATCTTTCGGGCGCCAATCGTACAGTCCTTGCCGAACCGCACCCGCACGCTGTTGATCGCCCACGACGTATTCCACAAGCGCTGCCGGTCTCTGGCGGAGCGCGGGATGACCGCCGTTCCTCCGGTGAGCCCGGAACAGGAGCAAACCATTCTCGGAACCTTCGACCTGCTGCTCGCGATCAGCGACGAAGATGCCGGCGACCTCAGAGAACTGATGCCGAAAGCGAAGATCGTCACTCTTCCGGCGCCCGTCGACGCGAAGCCGATAAAACCGAGGGCGGGGACGAAGTCCCGCATTCTCTATCTGGGCAGCCATGCGCCGCACAACGTGGACGGACTCCGCTGGTTCTTGCAGCATGTTTGGCCGCGCGTGCGCGAGGCGCGGAACGATCTCGTCCTGGACGTGGCGGGCGAGGCGTGTCTCGCTTTCACGCCCGGCATTCCTGGCGTGGTTTTGCACGGTCGCGTTCAAGACCTCTCGGCACTGGCCGCGAATGCGCTGTTCGCCATCAATCCCGTGCGCGCCGGGAGCGGCATGAAGATCAAGATGCTGGATTACTTCGCGTTCAGCCTGCCCTGCATCACGACCAGCGTTGGAGCCGCCGGGTTTCCCCCGGCCGACGATAGCCCCATCGCAGTTTGCGACGACCCGGCTGATTTCGCGGCAACCGTTCTGCAATGGGGCGGCGATTTCGGATTGCGCGAACGGCTTCGCGACAATGCCCGGCGCTACGTGGCGCGCTTTTCCAGCGAAGCTTTTTTCGCGCGCTTGGACGCCGCCTTGGCGCGCTAGGTGGAACCCATGAGCAGCACTACGACATCGCTGGGCAATCAGGTTCTATCGGGTTTGATCTGGTCGGCTATCCGCAATTGGGGCGGACGCTTGGCCGGCATCGTCATCTTTTTCCTGCTGGCACGGATTCTCTCGCCCGAAGAATTCGGCGTGTTCGCCGCCGCAGCCGCGGTGCTCGCCTTCATCGAGATTTTCGCCGAACAAGGCTTGGGCGACGCCATCGTGCAAAAGCCCGATATTGGCCAAGCTGAGCTGAACACGGCTTTTCTGGCCAATTTCATCCTGGCGGCGCTCCTGGTCGCGGGAATCGGGTGGGGTGCGCCGCTCATCGCTTCGGCGATGGCTATCGAGCGCTTGACCGAAATCCTGCGGGTCGCTTGCCTCGGGATTCTGATCAATGCCCTGGGTTTCTGCCAGCAGGCCTTGTTGCGTCGGAATTTTCAGTATCGCTGGCTGGCCGTCAGGACTCTGGTCTCTACCATCCTGAGCGGAGCGGCGGGGGTTTGGCTGGCTTTGGCCGGGTTCGGAGTCTGGAGCCTGGTCGGCCAATTTCTGACCAATGCCCTAGTCAACCTGATCCTGGTCTGGATCAAGCCGATTTGGAAACCGGGCTTCGGGTTCAGTTTCGAGGGATTCGGCAAGCTTTTCCGCTACGGCGGCAATATCCTGGGCATGCGTCTCCTCGATTTCGCCAACACTCGGGTAATCGAACTGGCCATAGGCGCATGGCTCGGGGCCGCCACGCTCGGACTCTACGCGGTCGGTTCCCGGATCTACGCGATCTTGATGCAACTCCTCAGTTCGGTCGTGCTGGACGTGGCCCATGCCGGTTTCTCCCGCATCGCCGGCGAGCGCGGGAGGCTGGCCGAAGCCTATTACCGGGCGATGACCGCGACTGCGGCGCTTGCGGTCCCCTGCCTGGTTCTCGTGGCGGCAGTGGCCCAGGAGCTTTGCGTCGTGGCATTCGGAACGGTCTGGGCCGGCAGCGCGGAAATCTTGCAACCCTTGGCCCTGCTCGGCGCGGTGCAGGCGATGCAGTACTACAACGGCACCGGCCTCAACGCCATCGGCAAGCCCGGCATATCCCTGCTGATCGTCGCCGTCAGGAGCGCGGCCACGGTGGTCGTGCTGGCCGCGACGCGGGGATGCCCGCTCTCCGTGATCGTGGAAACCTACGTGCTCGGCCAGTTCCTGACGAGCGCCGTCAGCTTTTACTTCGGGCGGAAATATCTCGGGGTGTCCATTCGCAGGATCATCCGGCTGGTCTCCCCGTTCGTCGCCGCAAGCGTGGCCCTTTATTTCTCCGTGAAGCTGTCCCGACCGTGGATCGAACAAGTGGCCGGCGCACCGATGTTCAAGCTGCCGTTGCTCGCCCTGGCCGGCGGCATTGCCTACGCGGCTTTCGTGCTGGTCTTGGCACGAAAACCGCTGATGAGCGCCGCCGGCAACCTCAAAGGGCGGCGTCGACAGACTTCGATCCACAAACGCCAATAACATGATGAATCTAAGCCTCGGTCTCAGAACTATCCGCTCCCGGATGCGCGAGTCGGTGCGCGTCCCCCTGCTGTATCGCGAGTGGCACCAAGCACGAAAGCAGTTGCAGCGCGTGCCGTTTCGACAAGATGCAACGAACATCCGATCCGTGCTCATCGCTCCCGGAGATACCATCTCATTGACGGGTTCGAAAGGGGATGAAGCCATGATTACGGCTCTGGTGGAAAGCGTCCGGCGCCACATCCCGGACTGCCGCTTCGGCATTTTCTCGGTCGACGAGGATGGTGCCCATGCCTGCACCGAGCCCGGCATACGTCCCGAAGCCGTCTGGGCCAACCCGTGGTCTCTGCGCAAACTGACGGATACCGTCGCGCGCTATGATGCCGTGGCTTTGATGGGTGGAGACGTCATGGACGGCTATTACAACGCCATCACCGCGCTGCGCATGTGGGTCCTGGCGGATTTGGCCGCCCGCATGGGCAAACCGACGGTCATACTCGGATTCTCCTTCAATGCCCGTCCGTCTCCTAAATTGCTCAAATGCCTAAATGCCTTGGACCCGGCGGTCAACATATTCATACGCGACCCTATCTCCCTTGAACGCTTCAACCGCTTTTCCAAGGCCACTGGTCAACTGGTGGCCGATTCGGCATTTCTGCTTCAGCCCCGGACCGACGGGCCCGAAGTGACCCGGGTGCGGACTTGGGCCGACGAACAACGGGCACAGGGAAAAACGGTATGCGGCTTCAATCTCCACCCGATGCTGGTCAAAAACGGCGATCCCAGCAAGATCCGGGAGCTGGCCGAGGCCGCAGTGGCCACGCTGTCCGAACTCGGCGCCCGGCACCCTCTGAGCTTCCTTTTGATTCCGCACGACTTTCGGGGCGGCGCCTTGGGAGACGACACTGTACTGGCGCCCGTTTACCAGCGGATACGGGCAACCGTCGGTGACCGGGTCATTTATCCGTCGGCTCCATTACACGCCGCCGAACTGAAGGCCCTTGCGGGCTGCGCCGACGCCGTCGTGACCGGCCGCATGCATCTGGCTGTGGGCGCCTTGAGCCAAGGCGTTCCGGTAGCGGCGATCACCTATCAGGACAAGTTTCAAGGGTTGTTCCGGCACTTCGGCTTGCCGGAATCCTTGATGCTCCCGCCCGAGCACATTCTCGACCCGGCGAAATTCATCCGGATGATCGAGACGGTTCTCGACCGCAGGACGGAACTCGCCGAACAAGTGGCCGCGAAATTGCCCGAAGTCATCCGACTCGCCGAAGCCAATCTAAAGCCGTTGCTGGGAAACGTGCGATCGGATGATGAACCGGTTCCCTGTGCGGTCAGCGTCCGATGACCATGTCCACAGGATCGGACATTCATTGGTCGGCAATCCCTCGCCGACTCAGTGGGCCTTTAATGTGTCGAGCCAGCATCCAGCGGTTTGAAACCGATCCGGAATACGGCTGCGGTTCCGGTCGTTTCAACGTATATACCCTGCCGCGTATAAGGCGCCATCGAGTCCGGCACCCTGCCCACAAATACCCGCTGTTCGCGCTCGCCTTGCACGCTCAAGGCGAAACGTTGCCCCTCGCAATCCAGCGTGGTCGTCCAGCGTTCCGGCATCCGGTAAGCCACCCAATTTTTCCAGTGACGGAAAGGCTGCGTGTCGGGCAAATGCAGGTCGGGCGCTACGGTCGCGCCGGGCGTCGAAACGGCGCAGCGGGTGTTCAGCACGAAGCCGAGCGCACTGGGAGAGCGATTCTTGTGGGCGATTCGGATCTCGTCCACGAATTCGTCCCGGTCGACGGCAAGCTTCCGCGACACCGTCACCTTGCGGCGGTATTCCTCATGGGTAACCGATACCCCTACCCCGTCCGGATCGAACAGGTCGACACGCCCGACCGAGGGCCACGGCATCTGCCCGTCGCCGTCTACCAGCGGCACGTTGTGGGCGACGGCACGGCGGAAATACTCGCGATGAAGCGGCGATCCATAGCCAACCGTTCCGGGATCGCGGAGCACCCATTCGTTCTTATATTGCAGCTCGTAGGTCAGGGATTCCTGTTGTGCATGATAACGGGCTCCCTGTCCATAGCGCAGGAACGCTTGCCAGTCTGCCTTGCGCATCAGTACGCCATACAGACCCGGCACCCGCCGAGATATCACCGGCGGGAGATCGGGCCGCTCCCGCACGGGTTCGGGCGGGTCCAGCAGATTATCCCAGTCGAGCTTTCCGCGCGCCTCGATCAAGCCGATGACCGTCGGAAATACCCGTCGCGACGCCTGCCAGCGCTCGCGGTTCGGTGTCTTCCGCCCCGGCGGGGAATCGTTGAGGGTGGGCGCGTCGCCGTTGGGAAAGCGTATCGAAACGGGCGACAGCATCAGATTTTGCGCGATCCACAGTTCCCGCTTGAACTCGCCGAGTTTGCCCCGAAGCGACAGACCGGTGAAGAACCGGGACAACGCCTCGACCACATAGTCTTGATACGAAAGCGACATCTCGTGCCAGAAATAATCGGAAGACACCACCCGCGAGAGGAGTTTTGAAATGCCCATGTCATCCAGTTTGCCGAAATTGGCCAACTCGGTAGAGCCGAATTCTTGACCGATCAGCGTGATCGCGACGGCATGCCAGAGTGCGATGTTATGATCGCCCGACGACGATTGGCGAAGATTGCCGGCCATGGGCAGGAACAACCGATCCCGCCAGCGGGCCAGGCGTTCGTCCGAAACGCTGCCCCGCAACAGTCTTGCTGCTTCGAGCAGGATCAATCCGCATTTCGCCTCGTCCAGGCTCTGGGTCATCAGGCGGGAGCGGCCGTTCCAGGTTTGCAGCGGAAAGCCCGCGTAGGCGTCGGCATAAAAGTCCAGTTGCGACGCGGCCCAGTCGCGATAACGGTCGGATTCCGTCAGACGGAACAGCCGCGCCGCTTCGAGCAGGCGGTCGATGTTGTAAAGACGGGTGTACGCGATCCAAGCGGCGTGGAATCGTTTGCTTCTGTCGTCCGCAGCGGGCTCTGGGTCTTTGGGCGACCATTCGAGCATTCTCCCGGTTTTCCCGTCCACGTAGTCGTGCACCCAGCCGGCGACCCAGGCCGCGTTGTCCCTCGGCGACGCCATCCACGTCTCGACTTCTTGAATCCGCTTCTTGGACCACGATTTCCACCGGGGATCGGACGCGATCAGGCGTCTGGCTCCAGCCCAGTCTTCGCGCGCCTCGCGTGCCGGCGCGAAGGCTCGGCTGCCGGCCTTGAGCTCGGCGAAGGCTTGTCTGATTTCATCGTCGCTCAATGTGGAAACCGTCCCGCGCTCGTCAGCCAATGACTCGGCCGGTATCGCGGCAAAGACCGCCAGGACAAATAGGGAAGTGCGCAGCATGGTTATACCCTTTCATGGAAAATCGAACGGCGTGTTCTAAGCACTATTTCAATTCTATTTCCGGATCGCATCAGACCGCTTACAAGGCTATTAATATATTATTCATAGCCCTTGTAATCTGGGCACAAAAATCTTTCGGCGCCGCCGATGAAACGGACACTTTTCAACCCTATATATCCGAAATAATTATTTACGATGATAACCTATTTCGCTTGTCTGACAAGGTCGATCCAAAATCACTGACCGGAAAATCGGAACGCTGGGATGTAAATAATCGCATTGCCGCTGGGGCAAAACTTTATTTACCTTTAGGCCGACAGGAATTTACATTAGAAGGAAACATCGCCGACAATCGCTTCGTCAACAACGATCATCTCAACCATATCTCGACTTCCGACAAAGCTACCTGGAAGTGGGAACTCGGAAATTCACTCGTTGGTACAATGAATTACGGCTATAGGCAATACATGGGACGATTCACGAATACCAATTATTTCGGAAAAGACGTGATTATCGACAATACCGCATTATTCGATATGGACTACGAGGTCAATCCTAGTTGGCGATTGAACGGACGATACCAGTGGCTGGATAGTCAACATAGCGCATCGGCGCGCAAATTCCTGGATTTCACCAGCGACACCGGAATCATTGGCATACATTATCGATCTCCAGCCAACAACACCTTCGGCATCCAAGTTCGACGCACCGAGGCTCGCTTGCCGAATCGAGAAAGGACCTTATCCGCTCTGGTCGACAATCAATATCGGGAACACGAATTTGGCGCGATCTACAGGTGGGCGATAACGGGTAAATCCCTGCTGGACGGACATATCGGCTATCTCATGCGCCACCATGAGCAGTTTTCCCAACGGGATTTCGAAGGCGAAATTTGGCAAGTGAACTATCAATGGACGCCTACAGGGAAAACGTCGTTCACTCTGTCGGGGTGGAAAAGTCTGCTGACCGGCACCCAGGACCTTACCGCGAGCTACATCGTTGCCGAGGGCTTCAGCATCAGCCCTACCTGGTCTGCGACTCCGAAGATCACCATACAAGCGGAATTCAGTTGGGAAGAGCGGGAATATGCCGGCGATCCGGACGTATTGGAAAGCGTGCAAACCCGCAAGGACACCATTATTGGGAGCCGGCTATCGCTGTCCTACAACTTTACCGATAACGGCCAACTGAACATCGTCTATCGCCGGGAAGATCGGGACTCCAGCCGGCTGTTTTCCGATTACGAGTTCAACACCGTTTTCGCCAATGCGATTCTGAGGTTCTGATCGCCACCATAGAGCGGTTGGACCATCGACCGGTAAGCACCCGGCCGTCCCCTCATACATGGAATCGCGCCGGCAGTGCCATCCGGCCAATCCGCGCCATAGTCGTATTATTCATTCGAAGCCCGGATAGCGTTGGGTAATGCAGGCAGCGATCCAGTCGAAACTAACGGACGATATCCCGTAACCCCCGACCCGATTTCCGTCGAGAACTCGTTCGATGACCGTTATTCGTGCGCCAAGGGCTTGTCCGTGAACCGGTAGTCGCGGAGCTCCTTGGAAAAGGTGGGATCCTTCCGGCGAATCCGAGAAGCATGGCGGCATGCTCTTTCTCCTCGTCCCGGTTGTGAGCCAATAACGCTTTCAACTCAGGGTCCTTGCAAGCATCTACCCGCTGGTCGTATCAGTCGACGGCTTCCGGTTCTTCCTTCAATGATTTGATCGCCCGGTGCATGTCGAGGGTCTCGTTCGACAGATCCGATGTGGGTTCCTGGTATGGTATGAAGTATTCCCCCATGGGTTGAACCTAAATCCAGCAGTTGGATATACCCTGACAATCAACCCTCCCCGCCAGTGGCATGGAAAGGAAGAACAGGTGCAAACCATCAGCCCGGTTTGATTTGTAAACCATGCGCGGCTTGCATACTTCCCCCAGGGTAAGTCCTATAGTTTCGAAACGACCGAGGCCGGGCACGCCCAAGCTTTGCGGTAGGTGGATCGGCTTTGGCCTTTCGGTGGCGGCAGCCGGTTTCGCCACGGTGCCGAAACGGACCCGTGCGTCTGAACGGGGCTGCATGGGCGCGTTCGGCCTGACGTTGACGACGCTGAATGGTAATGTCGTGGATCTGAGTGGTCGACCTTCATCAGCCCCCTTTCCGCTTTCGCCGCTGAGTAACCTTATGGGCCGATCCGAACCGGTCACTCGTTGCCTTTAGGCAGTATCTGATACGTGGCGACCATGCCGGCGTCGATGTGATCCGCCACATGACAGTGGAAGAGCCATTCCCCGGGGTTGTCGGCTTTCATGTCGGCCGTCACCATGCCGGCCGGGAGCAACTGAACGACATCCGTCCGTTGCGCGGCCGAGCGGCGACCGATGGTAACGGTCTTGCCGTGCCAGTGGGGCGTGTGAAGGTCCACTTCATTGCCCATCCCCAGCACAAGCCAGCGCACCTTCTCGCCGTCGTGCATCACCAAACCTTTCAGATTGCCGAAGATGTAGCCGTTGATGCTGTGCATCAGGCCCGATTCCTCTCCTTCGAGCCTGTCGAAAATAAAGAAAGCGGTCACGAATTCCTGATCGACGTCCCTCGGGCGGCCGTCACGGTGGGCCTCGCCTTTGCGAGTGACGATAATGGGACCCAATAGCCCTTTGTTGGTGTCCGTCGGTTCGCCGATATGAGAGTGATACCACCACACCTTGGAGCTGAGTTCGCCCGGCGCCGGTCCGCTGTCCTCATCGGCGATCCAGGTATAGTCAAAACACTGACCCGGCATGACCTCGGCCCCGCTGCCGGGTTCGACACCGGAATTCGCGCCGACGTAATGGGCACCTTCCTGGTCCTTGGTGTAGCGCAGGCCGTGGGGATGCATGCCGGCGGCTGCCTGAGTGCGGTTGCAAAAGCGAATTTTGACCGTGTCGCCGACTTCCGCACGGATGATGGGGCCCAAAATGCCCAGCCACTCGGGCTGCGGCACCGGGATTTTGAAGCTGGCGTCCTGATACTGGATGAACCGGGTGACCGGAAAGCTGTGACTGTTGGTCCACGGCTCCGGAATCTCGCAGGGGGCGGTTTCGGGATGGCAGTGGACCAGATTTTTGCCCGAGGGGGCGAAATCCCAGATGCCGTCTTCGGCGGCAATGAAGTACCGCCGGGTCTCGGCGAAAGCGGGCAATGCGACCAGCATCGTCAGCAGCAGTGCAAGGAAAGCCATTGGGTGCAGGCGGATTATTCGAGCTTTCCTGAACTCTCCTCGCAGGAATCATTTACAGCGGTAATTTACGGTGTCAGCATATAACGAATGATAATGATTCTCACAAATATTTGCACCACTAAGAACCCATCCCAGTAGGCCGTTCGCCCTGAGCTTGTCGAAGGGTTTCTTGAGCCTACCGGGATAGGTTCTAAATCATGAGGCGAAGGACGATGAATAGCCCGCGTTGGGTGGAATACTTGCTTATTCTGCTGCTGATGTGTGCAGGCAAGGCTCTTTTCGCACAGGAGAGGCTGGATGATCTGCGCAGCCAAGCCGTACCGGCGGATGCGCGGAAGTCCGTGGGGAACCCCTCTCATTCCCGGAAAGCCGAGCCGGGTTTCGTCCTCATTGCTCCCGACCGTGGCTTCTTGGGCAATCGGGAGATCAAGGACGTTTATGAACCCTTTAGCCGGGAATACCGCGCGCGGCTCGTCTTCATCTCCTTGGCCCGGGACTATGAAGAAGCCGTGCGGCAGAAGCTGAAGGAAACCATAGGAGATCTGCGCGAGCAAGGCGCGGAAGCTATCGTGATGCTTCCCCTGTTGTTATCGGAAGCCGATCCCCATCGCCAAAAAGCCAAAGCGCTCCTCGAGAGTCTGGCGGAGCCGCTGCCTTTTGCCCCTTCCATGGCGGAGGATTACCTGACCGCCCAGATTCTGGAGGATCGGGCCCGAGCCCTGTCGCAGACGCCGGCCAAGGAGCGGCTTGTCGTGATCGGCTCGGGCGCCATGAGCTTCGAGGAGGCCGAAGCCATGCGTAAGGATCTGGTGCGGGTGGCGGAATCGGTCACGGGACGACTCGGCTTTCGGGAAACCACGGCCGTCGTCCTGTTTCACCCCGCGGCTCCCGATGACATACTCCACGAGGGGAATCGGAAGGCCGCGGAGGCCATCCGGGCGGCTGCCAGCGGGTCCCTGCGGCCCGTGGTCATCCCCTTCCACCTGGGTTCCAAGCATACGGCCTCCATGCATCTCGGCCGCAGAATCGAAAGCATCCTGAAAGGACTTCCCGCAGCCTACGACGGCCGCGAGGTTCTTCCTCACCCGAATGCGCTGCTTTGGCTCAAAAAAACGGCCAATCCCTGGGTCAGACCCGAACGGGACGAACTGGGGGTCGTCGTCATGCCTCATGGTGCCGGCGAATACGTCAATGAGCCCATTCTGGAGGCCATAGCGCCTTTGCGGCAGCGATACAGACTGGAAGTGGCCTTCGGGATGGCGGATGTGGACGCCCTTCAGGAAGCCGTCGACAAGCTGGAGAGCCAAGGCGCCAAGCGCATCCTAGTCCTGCGGCTGTACAATCTGTCGCTGACCTTGAAAGAGGAAACCGAATACGTCCTGGGACTCTCGAGCGACTCGGCAGCCCTGGGCCATCACGCCGCTCATGGCGGTCCGGGCACGCCGGCCCGCGTTCGAACGGGCGCCTTGCTGTCCACCGCTGGCGGTTTCGATGCCGATCCGTTGATCGCCGAGGTATTGTTCCAGCGCGTGATGGAGATCAGCCGGGAGCCGGAGAAAGAAACCGTCATTCTGCTGGCCCACGGCGAAGGATCCGAGCAAAGGAATCGCTTCTGGCTGGAGCAGATGGAAGCCCATGCGCAATATATCCGAGCCAAGACCGCCAACCGGTTCCGGGAGGTCCGCGTGGCGACACTGAGAGAGGACTGGCCGGAGAAACGCGAAAAGGCGATTGCCGAGCTCAGAGAAATGGTCGCCAAGGCCAGCCGCGACGGGGGAAAGGCGCTCATCGTGTCAAACCGGCTATCCGGACCGGGCCCCGCTCGTCGTTATCTCCACGGTCTCGATTATGTGCTCAACGACCAAGGCATCGCGCCTCATCCGAACCTCACCCGCTGGATCGAGAAAGAGATCGAACATTGGATTGCCGGCCTAAAGGGAAAATCATAAGCACGGCCGTGCCATAGGACGCCCCTCACCGCTCCAGGGACAGCGTGACGCAAATCTTATTTCTCTCCGTCTCGTCGACATTGCCGGGCCTTGCACTTTTTCCACCAAATGGCCATACCGGTAACGACGAGCACCGAAAGCACCAAGCCCGAACCGCAAATCATCATCCGGCCCGCGAGTCCGAAGGCGCGACCGGAATGCAGCGGGAACTGCCAGTCCATGAAACGGTCGCCCCCCGTGCGTCCGGCTCGTTCGTCGATATGGCGCGCGACGCCGGTTTGTGCATCGACGTAAACCTTGGTTTGCCCGTAATCGGCGATGTCGTCCTCACCCCGAAGCCTGACCCGGTAGAGACCGAGGTCGGGCGCAAAACTGACATCGTCAGGCATGCGCCCGGGACGTACCGCCGTGGCGACGCGAATCGCATCTTCGAAACCGAGTGGCGGGTTTTCGAGCGGTACGGCCGGTCTCGGCGCGACGTCGCCATATGCGGGAGTGAGCGGCGACACCCACGCGACCGCCGCCTTGAAAGGCTCACGCAGATTGAACGACAGCCCGGAGAGTGACACCGTAAAGAGGACGATCCAGGCGTAAAGGCCACCCGCGCGGTGCAGATCGAAATTGAGCCGGTGGCCGCCCGCTCGCCGGCGGAGACGGAAGGACTTGTGCCAGGTCTTCAGGCTGGGAAAGGAAAGATATATGACCAGAAAATGGTCGAACAGCCAGACCAGCGCCACGATACCCATCAGCCATGTACCGGCTTTGCCGGCGTGCAGCGTGTGATGAAAGTGGTAAAGGAAGGGAATGACGTGCCGCCGGTCGAGCCGGAAGACGCCCGGCTGGCGGGCGCCCAGCACACGGCCCGAGTAAGGATCGATAAAGATTTCCCACCGCGAAGCTTCCTCGCCGGTCCGGCCTGCCATTAACAGGACCTGCGCCCGTTGCGGCGCACCATCGAGCCGCAGGCGTCTAACCGCAAGCTCCGGATAGTGCGCCTCGGCGCGGCGTACGAGTTCGTCCAGGGACAGACGTTGGCCCTTCGGCGTGACAAAATGCCAATCGCCGTTGAGCCAGGCATCGATCTCCCGATGGAAGGCCAGGAGACTCCCCGTCAGCCCCGCCAGCAGCAGGAACAGCGCCAGCGTCAGCCCCACATACCGGTGTGCCGCGACCCAGAACTGCCGCCTCATCGCGGGGTGCCTCGCAGGCTTGGCCGCGCGCTCGGTGCCGGCCGGGCCCGCCGAGCCGTTGCGGCTCGTGCTTCAGCTTTCATCGCGTGCACGGTTTTCTTGCCTGGTTTTTTCCCGCTGCCGCTGCTCTTCCCGTTGCTTGTCCCGTGCCAGGAGTCCCAATGTCGCAGCCTGCTCGGGATCGAGGATGAACAGGCCGTCGTCGTCGCCAAGCACCAGGTCGCCGGGCCGAACGCAAACCCCGCCGACACTCACGGGGGCATTGACTTCGCCTTCCAGATCGAGCGATCGCGTGGTCAATGCGCTGATCGACTTGCAGAACACGGGAAATCCCAGTTCGGTGACCGCTCGTACATCGGTGACGCAACCCGAAATCACCACCCCGGCGAGATTCTTGGCCAGCGCGGCCCGGGTCCGCAGCTCGCCCCAGCAGGCCCGGTGGTCGTCTCCCGACATATCGATGACCAGCACATCCCGGGGCTGACTCAGCGACAAGGCCTGGCGGATCACGCTGCCGTCGGTGTGCGGAATCCGGACCGTGACCGCGTTTCCCAAGAGCCGTATGGGCCGGAATAGCGGTTGCACCCCGCGGACGAAACCGAAATCGGTGAAATGTCCGATAGTGGAAGCGTTCAGATCCCGGTACAGGTCCAGCAGTTCGGTTGTGACGCCCTGAATCCGGGGATGGATGCGATGCATGATCGAGTTCTCGCTTAACCGGGAACGATGCAGGCGTCTTGCCTGCGTTCGCCGCGGTCTTGAACGGTGTCGGCCGGCTCGCCGAGCTGCCGGAAAGGGTTTTGGGTACGGCTCTTTCCGAACGGCATGCTTCCCGGCCCGCCGGCCCGCTCGATCATGGGCCTGACCAGCAGTTTCAGAGGCCACTCAGGCTCGTGAAACAAAGCCTGTCGCAGCCGCTCGCGCACGTCCCCGGAGAATTCCAGCCGATCGATAATGTGCTCCATGACCTCGCGCAGAGCGGACCAGAGGTGTGCTTCGGCGATGCCGTAGCGGAGCGCCAAGGCCTCGATGACGGCGCGCAGGTTGACCTGGATGGCCAGTGTCTGCAGATAGAACAGCAGGTCGTCGGGCGTTTCGTGGTACAAGGTGTTCGGATGTCCGGGCTTGAGCCGGTATTCCGGATCCGCCAGACCGTTCCGAACCAGCCAGGGCACGTGCACGCGCAACGAGTCGTGATCGCGCAGCAGCAGGCCGAACGCCTTTCCGTCCCGCCACACCAGGACCGCATTCTGGCCATGCACTTCGGCCAACATGCCGATGCGGAACATGCGCAGATTGATGTCGATGAAAGTCAGGCAGAGTTCTTTGAACAGCGTCTGCACCGAGACCGGGTTCGACGGCAGTCGTCGATAGTCCAGCCATTCGTCGAAAAAATGGCGATCCCGGCCGGGCAGCAGCGTGCCGAGCGCGGCCATGGGAATCAGTCGATAGCTCGGGTCCTCCATCAGCGTTGCCGGGTAACTCCGCACCAGGGCGGAGAGATGCCTGGGCGCTTCGTCGAACAAGCTTCCGTTTTCGGGCATATAGGCCCACCACCTGGTCTCGTCGCAGACGAACATCCGCTGCGCCAGCACGCCGTCCAGGGCCAGCGCCTGGTTCAGAAGACTTTCGCTGCGTTGCCCGTTGATCATCTTGACCGCGGGCAGATAGCGGGAAGCCCCCAGGGAATGGATTCCCAAGGGCAGTTTCAGGTGGTGGCGGCTGTCGGTTTCGGGCGCCAGGGTGCGGACCGACGATGTCGGCAGAAATCCTCCCTGGCGAAAGTCCAGCGGCACGCAGACGCCGTTCCGCAACTCGGCGGCCAATTGTTCCGGCAAAACATGGCGCAATTGCCAGGGGTGCACGGGGAGCGCGATATGGCTCCGGTGAATCCCTCGCTCCTGCATTTCCTGCTTCAACGCCGCCTGCCGCTCGGACGTCAATAAAAATTGCGCCGGCTGGCATTGCTGCGGGTCAGTCACGCCTGACCCGCAGTCGAGATACTTTCGATCGACCGCGACCCAGTTCAGCTGAATATCCTGCCCGAACTCGGCCATGTACTTGAGATAGTCCTGCTTTACGAATCCCTTTTTGACCTTGGCTACCGGATGGAACGGACGGTCTTTCAGCGAACTGCACTGCTCCAGGACCCGGAATAAATCTTCCGGCCTCCGGGTCAGGAGGTCCCCGGTGTCGAGCTCATGGGCCATCGACCAGGCGGTTTGTTGCACGGCGTCCCGCAGCCATTCCAGGAACAGGGCGCTGCCTTCCTTGTTGTTGTCGAACAGGCTGTCGGGCGGGTTTGCGATGACCAGTTCCATGAAGCTGACCGCATCCAGCCGATGCACGCGGAATCCGTCCCCTTCGGATTCCACGGCATATGCGGGGGTGTCCGGAATGCGCCGAATGGCTTGGACGATGCCGCGCGCCACCGGCACCAGGACAAAATAAGGTGCCTTCCTGGATATCCACCATCGCCAGATCAGGCTATCCGGCGGCAGTTCCGGGAACCGAATCCGGTCGGAAAGGCCGGGCAGCCCCTCGAAGGCGGCCGACGATTGTTCGATCGGGATCAGCTCCTGTTCGGCGCCGTCGAAGAAATGCTCCGCGAATAAGCAGTCGACCAGGTCTTGCAGCACCTGCTCGGAGGCTTGTCGTTGATAAGGCTCGTCGGTAGCCACGTGGTCCTCCTTCAAAGAGATTATGGCGTTTCGTTTCGCCTGCAAGGCACGGAAGGCGATGCCGCGTTCGTCACCCAGTACGAACGTGCGAACGCCTCTCGCGCGCCAGGTCTGGTAATTGCCGTCCGCTCTCGGGATGGCGCAATACGGGATGCCGGCCCGCGCGCAGGCTTGTTGAATCCGTCGGAGCGCCTGCTGCACCGGTTCGTCCGCGATCCGCCACGGGAGGCCCAGGGACTGGGACAAGTCCGCGGCACCTTCCAGTACCAGATCGATCCCGGGTACGGACAGGATTTCGCTGATGTTCTCAACACCGGCCTGGCTCTCGATCATGGGCACGACCATGACTTCGCGATTGGCCTTCACCGTGTAGTCGGCCAGGCTGTGTTTGCCGAACGAGCCGGGACGGCCGCCGTTCAAGCTCCGCGTTCCCGCGGGGTGGTATTTGCAGGCGGCGACGATGCGCCGCATTTCGTCGGCGTTTTCCACCCGCGGCACCACGATGCCTTGGGCGCCGCCGTCGAGTGCTCGGAGAATCTCCTTAGGATTGATGTCCGGCACCCGCACCAGCGGCGTGAGGCCGACCGCTTCGGCCGCCCGGATCATGTTCTCCAGGGTTTCCGGATTTACCAGGACATGCTCGGTGTCGATGATCACGAAATCGAAGTCCGCTTCCCCGATCAGCTCGACCGCGACCGGCGAAGGGATGGAACAAAACAGCCCGTATGCCGGCTGCTCCCGGTTCAGCTTTTGTTTGAGCAGGTTGGGCTTCAGCACGGCGACGGCCCGAATGCGTGTAATGGATTAGGCACCTCTTTAAAGCGGGGCTCGTCGTCGCCCAGGAGCCGCCGCTTGGTCAGTTCTTCGACCTGAAAACTTTCCGCGAACACGTCGAACGCCTTGAAGCGGGCTCGGTGCTGGGGATGCCCGGCCTGGAAGGCGCGTATCACGTCCGCCGTCATCGACCAGAACTCGGTTTCCGGCAGCTCGTAATGCTGCGCGAGGAAGATCGCCAGCTCGGCGAGGCCGATGAAGAAGAACGAGTCGCAGGAAAAATCCCTGACCGCGTCCAGGTCGTCGGTGAGGATGAAGGAATTGCGATTGATGCGTGCGTGGCTGGCCGGCACCGGAACCAGTTCCGGACATCGCTCGGGATAAGCCAGGTGCCGCGGCGAGAAGCGTACGCCGTCGTGAAAGTCCTTCAGCGCGATGCGCGTGGGCCAGCCGTCCTTGTGGATCAGCACGATATTTTGAGCGTGCGATTCCATGCCGATGCCGTGGGCGAACAGCATGTAGACGATCGGACTCACCGCCGCATGCAGCAGCTTTTCGGTCCAAGCGCGCAAGCCATGCTGCCTGATCCAGGGATCGATCAGCGGACGGCCGCTCGCCTCGATGTGGCAGAGTCCGTTGAACGGTGCCGCGGATTCTCCCCGGCGGAGATAGCCGTGCAGGCTTTCGCGCCAGATTGCGCCCAAGGTTCCGTACGCTTTTGATTTTCTGGATTCCGGTATGCGCTCATAGTCGTAGCTGATTCCCAGCACCTCGCCCAGAATCACGAAATCAAGCTCTCTCGCATAAGGATCACGGGCGATCAGGCCTTGCAGCCAGTCGGTGATGATCGGCCCGTTCATCACGGTATGCGCGGCCAGAATCCGGCTGGTAGAGGTGTTGGTGATGCTCAGCGACAGTTTGAGGTAGGCTTTTTCCCCGGCGCTGCAATTAGCCAGCGTACGTATCGATTGCTGAGCTCGATAGCTGTCCGTTCCGGTTCCCAGCCAGACGAGATCCCGTGCGGCCAGTTCGCGATGGAAGACGGAAGCGATCCGTTCGCGCCACTGCCAGGGATGCACCGGCATCAGCCAGTAATCCTCGATGTTTCCGTTTTGCCGATGCAGGGTGGAAGCAAAGCGCCGGTAATCCGGCTCGCCCAGCTCTCGCTGGATGAAGCTCGAATAGTCGATTCTTGCCGAATGATTCATGCGGCCATTCGTTTTGCGTACGGCCACCCAATGCGGCTTCAGAGCCTGTTTGAATTCCGGACCGTAGATGCGGTTGTCTTCCAGGGAAAAGCCGATACGCGACTTGTAGCACGGATGATAGAGATGTGCGTCCCGGATGCTGCCTTCCAGCTCGTCATAGCCTTGCCGATTCGCCGGCAAGGCGGGGCTGGGCAGGCTTTGCGCCTGGAGATCCTTGAGCAGGGTCTGTTCCAGCTCGTCCATGAAGGCCATGAGATGTTTCGTCTCCGGGATGCAGCCGACGATCTCGGTGAGAACATCGTGCAGTCCGGCCGGAACAGGCCGGTTGTCGCCGACCAAACGGACCACCGGCCGGTGGTCCAGCTTGACCAGCCCGAAGCTGTCTCTTACCCGGCCCGAACAGCGGTATTCAACGGACTCGCCGTCCGCCGTCCTGCCATGCAGCAAAAACTGGCCCGAGCCGTGGGGCAGGTATTCGGCAGGGAGTATGCCTTCAAAAATCAGCGCCTGAATCAGCTGCCGGATCACGCGCTGTTCCACTTCGGCATAGTGCTTCGAATGCAGGGTCCGGATCCAGCTTGCGCCGGGATCTTGGCATGGGGTTTCGTCTATGAATTCATCGATTTGAAAAGCATCCACGGGCGTACCTCGTCACGTTGGAATGTCCGGTTGTTGTTTGCCGGTCACAAGGAGCCGGCGGCTGCCCGCCTCCCGGCAGGCCGAGCGGCGGGCAGCCGCAGCGCCAGGGGCAGGGTCAGAAGGATCAGCACGCCGATGGCGATGAAGATCTCGTTGATGGCCGTCGCACCGGCGCTGGCCGGGGTAAAGCCACCGCCCGTCAACTGCGCGCGGCGGATTTCGAAATAGATGGAGGCCAGCACGATAGCCAGCGAGGCCGTTACCCTTCGGAGTACGTTGTTCATGGCCGAGCCCTGGGTCACCAGATGCTCGGGAATGGCATTGAGCCCCGCGGTGGTCACCGGGATGTAAGACAGTCCCAGCCCGACGCCCCGAGCCATCATCAGGGCGAAAATCAGCCACAGGGGGGCGTGTTCGTCGATGAAGCCGAAGGCCATGGTCGAAACGGCGGTGACGATCAGGCCGACCGTCACGACACCGCGGGGACCTTTGACATCCAGGAGGGTTCCGCCCAGATTGGAAAAGACGCCGGCGCATAGCGCCGTGCCGAACAGCGCGAGACCCGTCCAGGTGGCGCCGTATCCCAGCACGGTCTGCATCAGCAGCGGGAGCAGCACGACGCATCCGAACATGCCGACCGACTGGGCGACCACCACCGCCACGCTCAGGCCGTAGTTGCCGATGGCGAAGATCCTGAGATTCAACAGAGGATGCGCCTTGCGAAGCTCCACCCGGACGAACAGCGCCAGGCACGACAAGGCGGCGGCGATCGACGAGAGATTCCGTGGATCGACAAGCGCGGCCGGATCGGTCAAGCCGCTCAAGCTGAGCAGCAGGATCCCGACGCCCAGCGTGACCAGCACGAAGCCTTGCCAATCGAATTCCCGCGGCGTGCGATCCGGGCTTGCCGGCAGACTGTAAGCGCCGATCAGCCAGCCCAGCACGCCGGCGGGAAGATTCATCAGGAACAGCGCGTGCCAGTCGAAGAACTGCACCAGCAGGCCGCCGACCACGGGGCCGACAGCCGGCGCCAGCATCACCGCCGTGCCCCATGCCCCGGTGATTCTGCCCCGTTGATCTTTGGGATAGACCTCGAAGATCAGCGCGAGCGAGAGCGGGATCATTAGGCCGCCGGCGACACCCTGTATGCTTCTTGCGGCGATCACCCAGGGCATGGATACCGCCAGCGCGCCGATGCAAGAGCCGCCGATGAACAAGCCCAGACCGAACAGGTACAAGGCTTTTTTGCCGAACTTATGGCTCAGAAAACCGGTGACCGGCATGGTAATGCCCATGCTGATCATGAAACCCGTCATGATCCAGCTCGCCGCCGCCGCGCCGATGCCGAAAACCGCCATGAATTCGGGGATGGCCGGATTCAGCGCGGTATTGTTGAGACTGACCGCGAGTGTCCCTAGCAGTACGGCGGCGACCACCCGCCGGCGCGGAGCCGGCTTCGCTGAGTTCCATTTCATGCGAGGGCGTTCATCTCTTGAGCGGCGCCGCAGGCTTCTCTGACCGCGCCGGAGAAAATCTCCGCGATGGCGTCAATCTCGGATGCGGTAACGATCAGCGGAGGCAGGAACCGGATCACCGAGGAATGCCTGCCGCCGAGCTCGAGGATCAGTCCCCGCTGGAAACATTTGCGCTGGATCGAGGCGGCCAGTTCCGGATGCGCCAGGGGCTGGCCCAGGCTGTCGGTTTCGCCTTGCCCGTGCACGACCTCGACGCCGATCATCAGCCCGAGTCCCCGCACATCGCCGATCTCGCTCACTTTCGCTTTAAGGTCGAGCAGCCGCTGCATCAGTTGCCGGCCGCGCAGCCCGGCCTGTTCGGGAATATTCCGGCCGTTGATGTATCTCAGGCTAGCCAGGCCCGCCGCCATCGCGAGTTGATTTCCCCGGAAGGTCCCGATATGGGCGCCGGGTCTCCAGCAGTCGAATTGTTTACGGTAGACCAGCACCGAGAGCGGCAGGCTGCCGCCTATGGCTTTCGACAACACCAAGATGTCCGGCAGGATGCCGGCGTGCTCGAAGGCGAACAGCTTCCCGGTCCTGCCGAAGCCGGTCTGCACCTCGTCGACGATCAGGACGATGCCGTGCTGTTCGGTGATGCGGCGTATTTCGCGCAGCCACTCGGCCGGCGCCGGAATGGAGCCGCCTTCGCCCTGCACGATTTCCAGCACCATCGCTGCCGGAGGCCGCACGCCGCTTTCCGGGTCGTTCAGGATGCTCCGTATGTAGCGGATGCCGAGGCGCTGGCATTGCTCTCCTCCGACCCCGAACGGACAGCGGTAGGCATAGGGATACGGAAGAAAATGCACATCCGGCATCAGTCCCGGGATCTCGCCTTTCTGGTGCAGCGTGCCGCTCAGGCTCATGCCGGCATGGGTCGAGCCGTGATAGCCGCCGTGGAAGGCGAATATCCCGCTGCGCCCGGTCACGGTTTTGGCGAGCTTGACCGCCGCTTCGACGGCATCCGCGCCGGTCGGCCCGCAGAAATGGATGCGCGCGTCTCGCGCAAACTGCTCGGGCAGGCTGGCGAACAACTCGTCGACGAAGGCCTCCTTCAGCGGTGTCGTGATGTCCAGCGTATGCAACGGCAGTTTTTGATCCAGCGTGGATTTGATCGCCTCGACCACCACGGGATGATTGTGTCCCAAAGCCAAGGTCCCGGCGCCGGCGAGACAATCGTAATAAACCTTGCCGTCCATGTCCGTGACCTGTATGCCTTCGGCCTTCTTGATCGCCAGCGGCAGGCGCCGCGGATAAGACCGGGCGTTCGATTCCCGCGCCGCCTGGCTTTCGAGAAAAATCCGGTTGTTGTTAAGTTCGCTGACGCGCGTTTGCTGCATGATGATGGCTCCCCATTGATGCGTTCGTTTGATCGGCTTCCAGAAAAACCTGGATAGGGCGCGGATGGCATAGAAAGTCGGCATGGGAAATGTTGTAGCCGTAGGCGCCGGCCAGCGGCAGGACCAGCATGTCGCCGACTTCGGGGTTCGACAGGGTGATGTTTCGGGCCAGCACGTCCTTGGGCGTGCAAAGCTGGCCGACGACGGTCAACGCGAGTTTCGCTCAGTTGTGTGCGTCAAGTTGTGCAAATTCGTGATCAGGTAATTGGTTGAATTTGTTTGCGCTGTTGTCGATGCTGAGGGCGAAGCTCGAAGCAGCGATAACAGCGCGGTCGCTCACGCGGCCAGTCTCAGCAACTCCTTCTTCTGCTCCGTCAGGAGCATCATGTTCAGGTAACGGCTGTCCTCTAGCCAGGTCTCGTGGGTTTCGACACATAGGGCCCGGATCAGCCGCAGGCAGGAATCAGCATTTGGGAAGATGCGGACGACACGGGTTCTGCGCTTGATCTCCTCGTTGAGCCGCTCCAGCATGTTCGTGCTCTTCATGTGCTTGTGATGAGCACGAGGCAGGCGATAGAACGTCAGCGTCTCAGCAATGTTGGATTCGACCCAATCGACCAGTTTCGGGTACTTGCCTTGCCACTTGGCAATCCAGTCCGCCAGGTCCCGGTTGGCTTCCTGGATGTCGCGCCGGTCGTAAATCCAGCGCAGCTCCTGAAGACAATCGTCGTCGGCCTTCCTCGGCAGGTAGTCGAGAGCGTTCCTCAGGAAATGCACGTAGCAGCGCTGCCAGCCGGCTTCGGTCAGGACCTCGCGGATGGCTTTCTTCAGACCAGCATGGTCGTCGGAGACGACAAACTCGACACCCGACAGGCCACGCTCTTTCAGCCGGGTCAGGAAGTCCTTCCAGCTGCTCTGGCTCTCGCGGTTGGCCAGTTCGACGGCAAGCACCTGCCGCTGCCCTTCCCAGTTGATGCCGATGGCGATCAGGACTGCCCGGTGGCTGATCACCCCCGCATCCCGTACCTTCTCGTAACGGGCATCGAGGATCAGGTAGGGATAGGGTTCGTCCAGATGGCGGCTGGCAAACCGCGCCAGCGATTGGTCCAGTCCCTTGTTGATGGCGCTGATCGCACTGGCCGAGAAGCTGTGGCCGCATAGCTCTTCGGTGATGGCCTTGACCTTGCGGGTGGAGACGCCCTGTACGTACATCTCGGCCAAGGCTGCCACCAGGGCCTTCTCGCTGCGCGCATAGCGTTCGAACAAGGCCGTGGAGAATTCGCCGCTCCTGTCCCGCGGCACGCGCAGTTCCAGCTTGCCGATCCGGGTGACCAGGTTGCGCCCGTAGTAGCCAGCTCGATAGCCATTTCTGCCTTCCGTCCGCTCGCCCGGAGCCGCTCCCAGAAATTCCGTCATCTCGCCTTCCAGCACTTCCTGCAGCGCCTCCTTCATCAGCGCCTTCATCAGATCACGGTCGCCCGTGACCGCTTCCACTGCCGACAACTTCGTCTTATGCTTCCTCGTGGTCATGGTTTGCCCTCCTTCAGGGTTCAAGGTCGGTCTAAACAATCAACCTATTACCATGACCACTCGCCCACTTGCTACCCCGGGCGCTTTTGCACACAAGTCAGCACACTACCTTTCGCTCCGGATTCCGCCGGACCGTCGCCCGTCCGCCGTATCGGAACGTGGATCACCGGATGATCGTGGCCCTGCGCCGCCGGCAAGCGGAAGTGATGGGTTCCGCCCCGGCATACCGCGAAGCTTTGGCCGTGGTTTTGCTTGATATCCAGGATCTGCATCAGGTAGTACCCGCAGAACGCGGTGACGTAGCGGCCGGGCTCGAAGCGCACGATGGGCGGGTTCGGGCAGCTTTTCAGCCGTTCCTCCAAGTGCCGGCACAAACCGGGCCAGTCGAACTGCTCCGCATGCTGGTAGTCCACGCCCATGCCGCCGCCCACGTTCAAATACCGAACGGTTTGCGCATTGGAAACCAGCGACTTCCAAACCGGCCATCTCTCCAGGTACCAGTCCAGCAGCTGCCGATGGCGATCGACCCGGGTCTGATGAGACATCGCGTGAATATGGAAGCCGCTCAAAACCAGAGATTGGCTTTGCTCGACCAGCGCTATCGCCTGCGCCAGCTGCTGCTCGTCGATCCCGAACGGCGTCGGCATGCCGGCCATCGACAGCCGGGTCGCCAGGTGGCCGGGCAATACCGGATTGATGCGGATCAGCACCGATTGCTTGCGGTTCAGGCTCGCGGCGATCCGGGTCAAACGGCGTATCTCGTCGAGGCTCTCCACATGAATCATCTCGACCCGCTGCCTCATCGCGAGGCTCAGGTCCGAATCCAGCTTTCCCGGTCCGGAAAAAATAAAGTTCTTGCGGATCGGGCAGTTCGAAACTCTTTGAATTTCACCGCCCGAAGAAATCTCGAAACCGTCCACCCAGGGCGCGAGCGTTTCCAGGATTTCCGGCTCGCTGTTCGCCTTGATGGCGTAATAAAGCTCGACCCCTTGCGGCAGGAAGGATTTGAGCCACAGCGCGTGATTCTTCAGCGCGCCCAAGTCGTAGACGTACGCCGACAGCGGCTCCGGATGAGCTTCCGCCAGCGCTTTGATCCGGTTCAAAACCGCCGCCGGCAATCGGTCTGTCAAGCTGGGCGTCATTGCGCAAGCTCTTGCCAGGGCGAGCGGAGCGGGCGATAGCCCGCATGCCGGTCGGCGGCGGCTGCCAGCCGGACGGTCAGGTTGGTTTTGCAGGGAATCGATCCGCCCCGGAGCAATTCATCGAGCTCGGGAGCCGGCGCTTGCAGTTCGGACCGGACGGCCCGGAGTTGGCGGTAAACCGCCCGCCACATCGCCGGGGCGAGCTGCGGCCGGCCGTGAGTCAACGCCAGTACGGCCTCGGCGAGATTGTTGACGAACAGGCAGTAGGCGATCCGGCTCCAGCCTTGCGATCGAGGGTATGCCAAGGATTGTTTGATACGTTCGTGCGTCTCCTCGGGAACCCAGCGCATGCCTCGCTCGGCCGTCAGCTTGACGCCTTCATGGTCGCGCAGGAGCAGCTTGACGGGTTGTCCGTCCCGGTGGACCAGCACCGTATTCTGCAAATGAGGCTCGAGCACCACGCCATGGTTGAAGAACAGGCTCAATACCGGGCGCAGCAGCAAGGCCTGGTAGCGCTCGAACCATCGCAACAGTTCGTCCGGGTCCGGGACTCTGCCCAGATGTTGCTCCAGAAAAGGCAGAATGTTGGGGAGTAAGGCGAAATCCCGGCCGAACAGCGTGCCGGCCATCAGGCAATGGTTCTCGCATTCTTCCCGGCAGAAGTTGCGTCGCAGGATCGCACCGGTCTGTTCCCGGAACCAGAGCCGGTCTTCATCTGAATGATCCTCCGGAGACCAACTGACGGCCGCCGGTTCTTCAACCGCTTGCAAGCCGCCGGTGGATTCCCGGTGCTCGCTGATCAAGCGTTTGAGGAGACGATCGACGATCAGGGCGCTTTCCAGCTCGTACCACGCGTGTTTGCGTACGCAGTTGGTGATGCGTATGTTCAGCGAGCCTTTTATGAAGTAGTCATGTCCCTGCACATAAAGGGTTCTTACCGAGGCCGTGGGAAAAGCCCGGAAACCCGTTCTCCCCAGATCCCTGATACGCCCCGTCTCCAGCAGCTGCCGAACCCGGCCGTCGGACCGAAACAGTTCCGCCTGTATCGGATGCATGCTGAGGATCGCGTGCCCCGGCCGAGCCGCCGATTGATCGGCAAGACCGGCCAGGACGTCTTGATCGGAAAGATCGTTGGTCCCTATCCACAGTCCTCTGAGCGGCACCTCGAACAGGTGCAGCCGCACCGATGCGCGAAACTCGGGTGAAAAGTCCTCCGCTTGCAGCGGCTGCGGCCATAATCTCGCCTTGGGCGCGGGATGTGTCGGGTGCCCGAACCAGAGGCATTGTTCGCTGCTCAAATAATCGGCGAGCGGCTGCACCGGCCGGTCGGCCGAATGAGCCACGATCGTCCGCTTGAGATCGCGGCTGGCCAGAATCTGGGCCAGCAGTTCTCCATTGCTCCGCCCGGCGACGGAGGAGCAGCTGTCGAGCAAGTATTCCGCCAGCGCCTCCAGCCCGAGCGGCTGCCATCGTCCGTGCATGCGTTTGGCAAAAACACCCGATACGTAATACTGGCTGCCCAACGGGTCGCGGCGGTCGGCAAGCACCAGGAATCGGGTGCCGTCCGGCATCCGGATCGATAATGGCCACGCCTGCTGCGAGCGGATGCGACGGTACAGCTGAAAGGGCAGCGCCAGGGGTTCCTTGCGCCAGTCGTCTTCGAGCAGCGACAGCGGCAGCGCAAACTCCTTGATCAGACAATTGAGCAGCGCGTGGCAGGCGGCCTGGTCGGCGACCACTGCGTCATAGGCATCGCAGGAATGGCGCTTATTCATGCCACGCCCTCCAGGGACGGGTGGCCCGCGGGGGCACGGACCATGCGCTTCGGGGGCGTAACCGGAATACCCTGGCAAACCTGGATGATGGCCCTGAACAGATCGCTTTCCCACTGCGCGTTAACGGCGAACTCGGACTCATCGTCATGAAGGCCGTTATGAATCTCTCTGATCCGAAGGCCTTTATCGGTGAGCATGTATTCCACGTGGTGGCGCCCCAGCCCCAGATCCAGTTCGGAAAGCAATGCGAGCACCTCGTCGCAGCCGGGCGGCCTCGGCGTGAAGGACTGAACCCGCCGGGCGAGAGGTCCGTCGCCGTCGAACTCAATGCGGCCGCCGCCGAGCACGATGAATCCGTCCGGCGTGCCCAGTCCGTCCAGCGCGTAGATTTCCCCGTCCGAATATGCCTCGATGAGCGCGTAGCCGCTCTCAATTTCGGCGAGGCAATGCTTAAGCTCATGAGGATTTCGAACGATCCGCCGGGCAGCGAACGGATCGGCTTCCAGCGATTCCACCGTCACCGGAAACAATTCCGCGTCGATCTCCAGGTTCGTCTCCGCACAATTCACGATCCGGCGGTAAGGTCGGGCGGATTCGGGTTCCAGGCGATCGCGAAGCGACGGCTTCTGCTCGCACAATAGAGCGCTGCGCCAAGGCTGCCCGGGCAAGCCCAGGTAATCCGCGATCAACGCGGCGCAGGCTTGCAAGCCGGGCCCAGCGGCCAGCACGCCGGAAAATTCCAAGTTGTGCACGGATATGAGCCGGGCGACGGAAAGCGGATTGAAGATGTCGCACTCGATCAGTCTGCACTGGAGGTATTGGGACTTACCTTTTGCCCGCAACAGATGTTCCCGGATGCAGTCGGTCAGGATGGTCATCCTCAGATCGAGACCGAGGGCTGCGGGAATGAAGCCTTCTTCGAGGACGCGGGTCGGCAGATGTGAAAGCATCAATATTTCCATTTTTGAGCCTCGCGAAGAGATGAATGTCGGATTCCACGGTTATCGCGATCAGAAACTCACTTCGAGCGTGCCCAGCACGGTGAGGGGCGCACCGGGATAAATCTCGTTGCGGGACACCGGGGACTCGATGTACTCCTTGTCCAGGAGGTTCTTTAGGCCGACGGTGGCGCGCCAGTGCTTGCTGCGGTAGAACAGCGAGGCGTCGGCGCGCACGTAGCCGGGCACCTGAAAACTGTTGGCGAGGTCGCCCTCGCGTTCGCCGGCGGCGAAAACGCCCGCGCCGAATCCCAGGCCTTTCCAGTCGCCATCCTGGATTTCATGGGTGACCCACAGACTGCCGGAAACTTGCGGCACGCCCTGGATGCGATTGCCCGGGGTGAAGGTGTTGTCCTTGGTGACCTTGGCATCGGTGTAGGCGGCCGACCCGATCAGGTTCCAGCCGGACCCGATATTGCCCGTAACGTCCAGCTCCACGCCGCGGGAGCGCTGTTCGCCGGTCTGGATGGAAAAACCCGTGTTGGCGGGGTCCGCGGTGGTCACGTTCTGCCGCTTGAGTTCATACCAGGCCAGGGTCGCGCCCACCCGTCCGTCGAGAAATTCGGTCTTGATTCCCGCCTCCACCTGCTCGCCGGTCTCGGGATCGAAGGGTGTACCGCCGAAGGTGGTTCCGGCCACCGGCTTGAACGACTTCGAATAGCTGGCGTAAAGCGAAGCCCAGTCGGTCACGTCGTACATGAGACCCGCGCGCGGCGAGAACCGCCGCGCGTCGTTCTCCACCTTGGTGGTACGGTTCGTCGTCGTTACCGTAGTCTGCGTGGTGTCGTCGTAACGCAGGCCGAGCAGCAGCTTCCAGCGCTCGCCCAGCCAGATCTGATCCTGCACGTATCCCGCGATGTACTCGATCTCCTGATCGGTGAGCGTGGGATCGCCGAACACGCCGGGCCGGGCGCCGTACACCGGGTCGAAGATATCGATCGCGGCGAGCGACGCCGTGGCAAGGCGCACGTCCTTGCGCGCGGTGCCCGCCTCCACGCCCAGCAACAGCTTGTGGCCGATGGCGGCGTCCGTGAAATCGCCTATGGCGTCCAGCTGCAAGGTCCATTGGTCGGCGTCGTCGTGCTGGTCGGTCGCCCGGCGATTCAGTGTTCGATTGTCCGCGCGCAAGCCACGGGAGTCCGCGCTGAAACGGTCGGCCTCGCTTTCCTGGTAGCGGCCGGTGTGACGCAGCATCCAGGTGGAGTTCAGCTGGTGTTCGATGATGTAGCGGCTCTGATACCCATTCAGGTCGAACGTCGAAAAATCCTCTCCGAAATAGCGGCTGATCGGAACGTTGGCGACGCCTTTGCCCGATGCCACCAGGCCGCGGTCGAACGGCAGTTCCTGGTCCACGTATTCGAAGTCCACCAGCACCTTGGTCGATTCGCTGGGCTGCCAGCCCAGCACCGGGGCGACGAACACGCGTCGCGAGTGCTTGAAGAAGTCGCGGAAGCTGTCCCAGTCCTGATAGGCGGCGTTGACGCGCAAGGCCAGGGTTCCGTCGGCATTGAACGGTTGCGACAAATCCGCCTCGGCGCGGTAGAAATCGTAGGACCCGGCCTGACCGCGGAGCTTGTATTGCGCCTCGCTCAGCGGCCGCTTGGTGACGATGTTCACCAGTCCGCCGGGGTCGCCCAGGCCGTAGAGCACGGAGGCCGGTCCCTTCAGGACCTCCACCCGCTCGACGCTGGCCAGATCGATGAAACCGGGGTCCCCGAACAGCTGATTGGAGAGGAAGCCGTCGCGGGCCGAGAGAAAACTCGAAAACCCGCGGACGATGAAGGAATCGGCGCGATTGCCGAACGAGCTGCCGGGCCGGACGCTGCTGACGTTCTGGATGACATCCGTTATCCGGGTCGCCTGCTGGTCCTCGATCACCTGCTTCGGAACCACCTGTATGGCGGCCGGCGTATCCCGGATCGGCGTATCGGTCTTGGTGGCGGTTCCGGTGCGTTCGGCGCGGTAGCCTTCCACCGGGCCGTAGGCCGACTCGCGGATCTCCGTACCAGTCACCGTGACCGCCGGCAGTTCTTCTGCGTCCGGCTGCGGCTGCCGGACCAGCGTATAGCTGCCGCCCGGGCTCTCCACGATGTCCAGCCCGCTGCCGGCCAGCAAGCGGGTGACGGCTTCGCGCGCGGAGTAGGTTCCGGTCAGTGGCGGGCTGCTCAGCCCCTGCGTCAGGCCCGGTTCGAACGATAGGGCGATGCCGGCACCGGCCGCAAAGTCGGCCAGCGTGCGGCCCAGCGGACCGGCCGGAATGTTGTAGGGTTTGGCGGCAATGGCATCGAGCGCTTGCGCTTCGGCGCCGTAGGCAAGGGAGCCGGTGCCGCCGGCTGCGGCCAGCGAGGAGCCCAGCAGGGCGGCACGGACGGTATGACTGAAGCGGCGCTCGGCTGGGCGCGGCTGGCTAGAGGGCATGTAAAGGCTCCGTTACGAATTGGCAAGTGAGGTTCTTTACCCTGTATGCCAATCGAGCCGGAAAAAAGTATCAGCCCCCGGCGAGTTTTTTCGTCTGCGTGCTTTCAGCGCGCCGAGAGGTTCACCCAATAGCCGCCCATGCGGGTCGACACAGCGACGGGATAGGTCGCGACCAGCATGGCCAGTGCCCTATCAGTGTCTGCGACGGGGAATGCACCGGAGATGCGCAGATTCGCGACAGCCGGGTCGCAGCGCACGATGCCGCTGCGGTATCGCGCCAGCTCGGCGGCGAAGTCGACCAGCCGCATCCTGTCCGCCGACAGCATGCCCCGGGTCCAGGCCGTGGCCGTGTCGTCCGCCGGCATGACCGGGCCCACGCCGTTCGCGGTAAACCAGGCTTGCTCGCCGGCGCGCAGGATTTGTCGGGCGAACCCTCCGGCAGATCTCGGTTCGATGCGTACCGCGCCCTCCAGCACGGCGACGAAGGTGCGTCCTTCCTTCCGCCGCACGTTGAACCGGGTGCCGAGCGCCTCGAGCAGGCCATCGGCCGTGCTGACGTAGAAGGGACGCCGCATGGCCGAGGCGTCCTTGGCGGTATGCACCAGGATCTCGCCGGCACGCAGCTGGACAAAGCGTTGGGCGGCGTCGAAACGCACATCGACGGCCGTGGCGGTATTGAGGGTGACCCGGCTGCCGTCGGCCAGTTGCTGCTCGCGGTGTTCGCCGATAGCGGTGCGCAGGTCGGCGGTCCAGCCTCGTTCCTCGGCCAGGCGCCACGCAGTCCAACCCATGGGGATGGCAAGCAGCAGCGCACTCAGCTTGGCGAGGGCGGCACGGCGGCCGTTCTCGGGCGGGCGATCCAGGGCAGGCATGGCCAGCGAGGGCGGCAGACTGCCCAGCTTGTTCAAGAGCCGCTCGGCGCGCGCCCAGGCGCGGGCGTGATCCGGGCTGGTCTGGCGCCAGCGTTCGCAGGCGGCGCGGTCCTCGTCGGTGACCATGCCGGCATTCAAGCGCATCAGCCAGTCGGCGGCTTCGTCGAGGATATGCGGGGCGATGGGAGCGCTGCGCGCGGTGCGATGCATCAGAAGTGCCCCCTCAATCCATGGCTGCCAGGCAATGCAGGAATGCCTGTTTCATGTACCGCTTGACGGTGATGAGGGAAACGCCGATCCGTCGGGCAATGTCTTCGTACTTCAGACCCTCGATCTGAGAAAGCAGGAAGGCTCTTTTGACTTGCGGGGCTAAGGCATCGAGGAGGGCGTCGATTTCGTACAGCGTTTCCAGGATTAAGGCACGCTGCTCGGGCGAAGGGACCAGCGGTTCCGGCTGACAGGCGAGTGCCTCCAGGTAGGCCCGCTCGATGTCAAGCCGCCGCCAATGGTTGACCACCAGCCCGTGGGCGATAGTGGTCAGGTAGGCGCGGGGTTCGCGGATGCTTTCGTACTCGCGCGCCAGCATGACCCGCAGAAAGGTGTCCTGCGCCAGATCGGCGGCGAAATCGGGGCAGCCGAGCTTGTTCCGGAGCCAGCCCACCAACCACCCGTGGTGGCTCGCGTACATCACGTTCAGGAAATCGGTTCTGGAAAATTCGCTTGCGGACATACCCCACCCTTGCAGCCTAAACTATCAGACACCGCGGTTCGTTCTTGTAAATGAGAATCGTTATTATCTGATGACCGGGGTAGAGCGTCAATCTCCTAAACTGGTGTATCCGCGTCGGGTTGACCTCAGCGGGCGCAACACCGGAGGCTATCCGCCCATAAGGAATTACCTCACCGCTCCAGGGACAGCGTAATTCCGAACGTTCGGGGCGGCATGACATAGGCGAGCCCGCCCCGGCATATTCGCGCGGTTCCGACTCAAGCCGGCGATGCCCGGGCGCGCCATACGTGACGATAATGAGAATCCGTATCTCTTCGCATGACAAAGCTGCCAACTTCGGTGAAATCCGTTAGCGCTGGAGAAAACAGGGCCAGGCGACGTGAAGGAGTGCGGATCCCGGACGATTTCCGTTTCGCCGTTGGCTGGGAGCTAAAGGACCACGGACACCGTCCCGGTGAATCGAGCCCATCGTAGAGCCCATTCCGGTGGGTCCTAACCCTTCGTCTCGGCCCGGGGCAAACGAGCGGCTAAGCCAAACTTTATTAAGCTCTGATTAAGTCCTTCGACAGGCCGGTCCTGAGCCAAGCCGTGGGCTCAGGACGAACGGTAAGAGATTGATTCCGTTTCGTGGTGAGCTTGTCGAACCATGAACGGAATCCGCTTCTTCGGAGCTTCCCTGACACAGTCCTTGCTCACCGGAACGATCACACATCGCCACACGTAGTGGGCATTTCGATCCTCTTTCGGCACTCGCGTCTTCGATCCGACGATCCGATCGTCACGGCAGAGGGCGTCGCGATTACACCCGGGTCCGGTGCCATGCGGAAAACGAACCGGCGATGTCGTGCCGATCGCGTTTCAGGAACTGCGATCAACGATCTCGTCCCGATTCGAGGTATAAGACGACAATACCGGACGGACATGTCCGAATCGCGCAAGTGCCGTGTTCAGAGTGGTGCACAACACGCGGAACGTGGACGGCCGGAAATGCAACGTGACGGCGCCCAGATTGACGTGGAACACGGCGCAGCCGCGGCAGTACTCGACCGAACAGACTTCGCTGCGGGCGAGCGTTTCGGTATGACAAGCTTTTCGTTGCACGAGTCTCTCCTTAAGTGATGGAACGCATGGGCGTTCGTGTTTAAAAGCGAGTGCAGATCTCGATCTTCATCTCAATCGCCACGGCTTTGGCCGAAGTCGGTTGTTTTCCGGACATTTACGGCCGATCGCGCCGGGTTGTTCTCCAGATCCTTCGCCGTCGCTCGGAAGCGATTGGACGAACCGCTTTCGAGGCCAGCCGGGACCGGTACTTATTAACCCGGCCTATAAATTAGGCTGGGTTAATCCGGAGCATGAAGCTCCGGCTGGGCGACGAGCCGCGTAAGCTGAGGACTAAACATGCGCCGGCCTGCGCGACGGCCCGTAAACACCGGAAAGGTATTCACTGGCCTGATGGATAACCCGGCGAATCGATCACGGGTAGCGGTCGGCCAACCCGCACGTTTCGATGGGCGTGACATCCATGTAGACAGAACCGCAGGAACAAGCCCTGTACCGTGGCCTTCGATCGGTGATCCAGGCAGGAAAAATCGGTTGCGCAGAGGCGCCCGGCCTCAATGAGCTCAGAGAGCTTGTCGACGCTGATTCGAAGCCTAACGCTGTCTTTCTCGTTTAACGGGGGAGTTATGGAACCCATAATGACGCATCCTCCATAATACAAATGATAATGCTTCTCATTTTGATGTCAAGCGTTAATTTCCAACTCGGCCGTTGATCCGGCCCAAGCACACCGCTTGTGGGTCGGAGGAGGGGCTTGTCGAAGGACACGAACGGGATCAACTTGATCGGCGTTTCCTTATAGGGGCGGGGTCGACCTGGTTCGCATCCGGCGTGGGAGTGACGGCTCGCCGACGTATGCCGAGGCTCGTGAGGATGTCGCAGCCCGCATTCGGTGAAACGCAACGTTGGAACACGCAGCCACGGTCATTTCCTGTTCGGAACCAAATCATGCGATTTCCGTATCGCCGTCACGGGAACCGTTGGTGATAAAAACGCAAAGGAAACCGTATAAACTTCCGGTACGCTCGAATGTTCGAAACAGATAGGCTCCCTTTGGAATAACGGGAAACAGGAAGAGACCCATGCGCCCGATCAATTTAATCGTTACGATACTTGGACTTTGGATGTTAAACGTCGCCTCGGCGGCGGAAGTGAATCACACGCTTGCGCTCAGCGTCGTTCAGGTCCAGGCCTATCCAAGGGACGGCAAGGCTTTTGTCGGCTCCGGTGTCGTCGTCGATTTCGATCGGGTGGCGACCAATTGCCATATCACAAGGCATGCCGACACGATCGTCGTCGGAAAAGGCGCGTTGCGCTATCGCGCCTCCAGCCAGCGCGCCGATTTGAAGCACGATTTGTGCATTCTCGAAGCGCCCGGAATATCGCTGCCTGCTGCGAGTCTCGGCACCGCATCGGTACTGTCCGTCGGCGAACCGATCTATATGTACGGCTATCCCCGGGCGATCGGCATCGCTTTCGCCGAAGGCCGGGTCGAACGCTTGCATCCCTATGACGGCAGCTTGGTCATCGAAACCACCGCCGGTTTCGTCCAGGGTGCGAGCGGCAGCGGGATCTTCGACCTGGACGGCCGCCTGGTCGGTCTCGCCACCTTCTTCTCCGCAGACGGCAAGACTGGACACTACGCCATTCCCGCGGACTGGATCCCGGGTCTCATGGCCGCTACGCCCCAGCCGATCAAACCCTTGTCCGGCTCGCTGTTCTGGGAAGACGCCGCCGCACTCCCGGAGTTTCTGAAAAGAAACGCCGACCGACCCACTGCACCGAGCGCGCCTCTACAATCTCACTGAAGGAGAATCAGGCGCGCCTATGGTTTGCGGCCTTCACGGGTGAGCTTTTGTCCCGCGCTTGCGTGGACAGTTCTCGCATACTAGAGCGTTTTCATCTCTGATGTATCCTCAAAAAGGAAGCTGCCTTCGGCAGTAAGTGGGGTTGAAGCGGGTCTCGCCCCGCGGGCGAGTTTCGCTGCAAACTCCTTGTGGGGCTGCGCCCACAAGTCCAGGGTGTCCTTCCCTCGACACCCGCTTGCTTCGGGAGCGCCAAGGCAAGCCCGTGGGGTTTGCCCTTCGGCTGTCCAAACTGACAACGTCCTTCACTGGACGTTGCCCTTCGGGCGAACGTTGTTCGTCCCATTCCGCTTCCGGCGGAATGGTCGCTCCCGGCGAGTTTGTCTTTGCCTGCCCAAAGACAAATGCGTCGGGAACAAACTTGGACGCACGGAGTGCGCCCGAAGGGTTCGCGCCTGGGAAGGTGCGAATCGGCGGGTACCCGCATGGCGCGTTGATCCTGCGCGTCGCCGGCTTACTCAATTTCTCAATCAAAAGGAAAACGTTGTAGGCCGGAATAAGCCCTTCGACGTTGCTCAGGACAGGCTTATCAAGGCCTTCCATTAAAGAAATTTTCTTTTTGTTCGAAAAATGGAATTATTCCGGGGGCGATCCTTCGCGTGCCCCTACGGGCGATTCCGGCTCCAGCCGGCGATGCTCGGGCGCGCCATACGGGAAAATTCAGCAATGCCGTACATCTGATTAGAAAATACTCTAGTATGGATCGATTCCGGCATTTGTAGGAGGTGGGCGGTCCTTTGCCGACAAAGCCGTGCGGTCGGGCTGCGGCGTCGGGGAGACACTCCCGACTTCCTCCCTGCTTCGCCGGCTCCAACGCGAATACCGCCTGCGCGCTTCCGATCCGGCCAAAAAACCGAGATAAACGCGCATTTGAAGCCGGGCTCACTCAGTCGTGACTCGAACGATACAATCCCCTTCCCGCATTCGCCCGATCTGCCGAGCCTGGTCGAAGCCGTGCTGGCGGAACAAGGCCAAGACTTCGGCGGCGCTGTCCGGCTCGCAGGCGACCAACAAACCGCCGCTGGTCTGGGGATCGCAGAGCAGCTTGCGTTGCCATTCGGACAAGCCATCCCCGATCTCGACCGATGACCCGTAACTGTCCCAGTTCCGATTCGCGGCGCCGGTGGCATAGCCTCGGCTCGCCAACTCCGCGGCCACGTCGATGAGAGGAATGTCACGAAACGCGATATCGGCGCCCAGGTTCGATCCCCGGCAGATTTCGAGCAGATGTCCCAGGAGACCGAAACCGGTGACATCGGTCATGGCATGAACGCCGTCCATTTCCCCCAGCGTCGTGCCCACGCCATTCAGGCGGGTGGTGTGCTCGATCATCCGGGCATAGCCCGCCTCGTCCAATTCGCCCTTTTTCAAGGCTGCGCTCAAAATGCCGATGCCCAGTGGTTTGCCGAGAATCAGCAGGTCCCCCGGCTGCGCCCGGTCGTTGCGCTTCACCTTGTCCGGGTGGACCAACCCGAGCGCGACCAGGCCGTAGATAGGCTCGGGCGCATCGATGGAATGGCCGCCGGCCAAAGGGATGCCTGCCGCTTCGCACACCGAGGCGCCTCCGGCTAGGATCCGGCGGACGGTCGACACCGGAAGTTTATCCACCGGCATGCCGACCACGGCCAGGGCCATGATCGGCTTGCCACCCATGGCATAAACATCCGACAGCGCATTGGTTGCGGCGATGCGGCCGAAATCATGCGGGTCGTCGACGATCGGCATGAAGAAGTCGGTGGTCGCGACGATGGCCTGCTGCTCGTTGAGCCGGTAGACCGCCGCGTCGTCGCTGCTGTCGGTGCCGACCAAGAGGTCGGGAAACCGGTTCGGCAGGGGCAGTTCCGCCAGCATCTGCGAGAGTACGGCAGGCGCGATCTTGCAGCCGCAGCCTCCGCCGTGGGAAAGGGTGGTCAATCGAATTTCGGTCATGGATCACTCCGAGGAGCGTGAAGAAACACCAAGCGCCGTCCTACATGAAATTCCGCGTGTGCAGACTCGCCAACCTTTCGGCTTCGGGCTCGTCGAAGCCGAGCCTACAAAGCCGCAGGCGCCGACCCTCGGCCATCTCGGATTGCAACGCCTGCACCCTTTCGAACCCGGCCGCGATCGCGGCGGGAGTCCACTCCCCCGCCGCCAGCAGTACCAGGGCATCGAATACCTCTTCGTTCAGGCCGGCGCCCCCTGCGGACAGGGTATCGTGACGCAACTCGATAGCGTTGGCCAAGCGCGCACGCAACTCGGGCTCGCTGTTCAGACGGCGTGACAGATGCGCCATGCCGAAAGCGACGTGACGCGCTTCGTCGCGTGCGGCAAGCCGTGCGATCCGCCGCGTCACCGGATCGGGCGCATGGACATGGAGGAAATTGAGCAGGTTGACGAACGTTCCTTCGCCGAGCACAGAAAGTAGAAAAGCGGCGACTGAAAAATCGGGTTCGTCGACCAGCGTCTTGAGTGAAAGCTGGCCGCCCACGGTAGACAAGGCCGGTTCCCGTCCTTTCAGCCGGGCGCGCCGCGTGAACACATCTACATGGCGCGCTTCGTCCGCCACCTGTATCGCCAGCAACTGCATAATCTCGCGGTAATGCGGATGAATCCGGCCGAGGAAGCGGGCGGGCACCAGTAGCGCGGCGTTTTCGTTCTCGATCAGATAGGTCATGACTTGCACGACCGCATCCTCGACTTCGTCCGGCAACTCGAACGGCGCGTTCCAATCCGCCGCGGTTTCCGGATCCCACTGCGCGGCAAGCGCCTGCCGGTACAGATCCACCGCCTCGTCCGCCCAGACCTCGTGCTTGCGGTCCAGCGCAAAATCCCATTCCGGCCCGCCGGCCTCCACCGTGGAACCGCGCGCGGCCAAGCCCCAGCTTGCTTTGGCCTGTTCGGCCACAGCGTCCGGCGAGCGGGGATCGGACCGGCCGGAACGCTCCGCGCCACGCCAACGTCCGGTCTGATAGCCGCCGCGCACGATCAGCGCGCGCCCCGCCTCGTCGAAACTCACACCATGGCCTTGGCTTCGGCACCAGGCAACAACGTGGGCACGAAACCCGGGCGCCTTGGAAACGACGCGGAGGGTCGAGCCGACCGCAACACCGGCCAGGGCGTGTTTCACGAGCAGATGCGCGCCCCGGTCGAAACCCAGCGCTTCACTATCGATAGTCGGCGGCGAGGATGCGTCCATCGGCGTCGTAAAAACCCTGTTCATCTACCGCTCGCTCGAGCAAGGCGTAACCCGTGGTGCGTCCCGGCAGCCATTGCTTGAGCCCTTCCAGTTCCATCAAGGGGCGCGCCGCCGGGTCATCCCAGGACATGGCCAGCAATAGCTCTACGAAGCGGTCGACCAGTTCCGTCGGGGCGCCGGGACTGACGGTGAAATTGCAATGATCGTAGGCGTCGGTCTGCGCCAGGATACGGGTGCCGCCGGCCGGAAGGATGCCCTCGGTAGTGAACGCGAGGTGATTGCTATCGATCATGCAGGCGGCATCGATTTCGCCGCGCGTCAGCGCCAGGGCGGCATCCCGCTCCCCACCGATATGATCGCCGTGTTTGCCGCCGAGCTGGTCAAAGCGGCGGGCGGTGAAATCCCGGCCGGCCTGCAAGCCGTGACGGCTCAGGTGTTCAAGAGGAATCAGCGTCGCCTGGGGCGAGTCGACGGCGCCGAAACCGACGGTCCTGCCTCTGAGATCCGCGAACGATTCGATGCCGGCACCGGCCCGAACCACGATGAGCGAGCTCAAGTCTCGATCGGTGTCGCGCATCGCCACGGCCGAAACGGCAACGCCGCGCGCCCTGGCCATGCGCTCGGCCCGCACCCAGGCCAACGGCGAATTCCACGCCACATGGATGGCGCCCTCGAATTGCGCCTCGACCTGGCGTTCGTAGTTGGAATAAAGGACATAATCGAAGGCTAGCCCCCTTTCGGCGAAATACGCTTTGAACCCCTCCCAGATCGTCACCACCTTGGGCGCGTAAGCGACCGCGCCCATGAGCAAAGTCTCAGGCATAGAATCTCCCTCAGAACAGCGGCAGGTCGCACACGGTCTTGCCGATGAAGTCGAACAGCACGTCGGATGTCGGCGCCATCGCCGAAGCCGCGCGGGCATCGCGAAACACACGCTCGACGGCGAGATCCTTGCGGAACGCCGCGCCGCCGCAAACGCGCATGGCGACATCGGTCACTTCCAGCGCCGCCTCCGCCGCGGCCGCCTTAATCTCGAGCACCCGCAACTGGGCATCCTGTCGCTCTCCGGCCAAAGCCTCGATGGTATCGTCCAGCAGCGTTCTGACCATGTCGACGCGGATGCGGGCCCGTGCCAGATAGGCGCGTAGAGTCGGCAATTCCGCGAGGCTGGAACCGAGATGATCCAGGCGGCAACACCCGACATGGACGCAGGCGCGATTCAGGGCCGATTCCATGAGCCCGAGCGAACAGGACGCGCACAGCATCGAGAAAACGGGCAGGACGGTATCCATCATGATGGCGAAGCCCTCGCCGTCGCCGCCGAGCCGCATGGAAGACGAAACCCTGACTTTATCCGCCGTCATCGGTGCGGACGCATTGCCGCGCAGCCCCAACCCGTCGAACGGCTTGGTCCGTGCCAACCCGGAACTGTCGGACGGTACCAGCCAGATCGTGCTGGCACCTTCTGCGGCAACCGGGCGGGAAGACCACACGTAGGAATCGGCCTCGGCCGCCGAGGTGACCATGGTTTTGGCGCCGGCCAACAGAACATCGTCGGCATCGGCCTGCGCCTCGCTCAACGGGGCCCAAAAATGGCTGCGCGAGCCGGGTTCGGAAAATGCCAGGGTGGAAAGATGGCGGCCCGCGGCAATCTCGCGTCGCAAGGCTTCGTTCCCGTATTTCTCGATGACCGCCGTGGCGCAGTAGTGCATGGTGACGACCATAGCGGTCGAACCGCAAGCCTGTGCCAGGCGCGACACGACACGGCTGGCGTCGGCGACCGTCCCGCCGAGACCGCCGACTTCCGGCGCGCTGATCAACCCGAGCAGTCCGGCATTGCCCAAGGCTTCGATCGCGGGGCGCGGGAATAAGGCTTCACGATCCACCGCCTCGGCGGCGGGCTCGACTATCGTTTCGACGATGGTTTCCAGGGATTCGAATGTCTTCATGGGCAGACCTGCTACATGAAAAAGGGGCGTACATTGTCACACGAACCATGCGTTCCCGCAGCATGATGACAAGTCAGGTCTTCTCCCAATTTCGCTGGGCCGTCATTCCGGCAGGGATTGCCGAAATCCAGTTCACAGGGATTGTGAACGCTCAAAACCATCCGTGGTCACTACTGGTGAATTACTTATGGCCTGCCTTCAAGACCGGCACATCCATTGGGAGATTTTACGCACGCACGCCGGCACAATTCCCGGCGATAGTGAGCCAACCGAAATGGCGGAAGAGAACGGGAGTCGAACCCGCCCGAGACCGTCTCACGGCCTCAACCGGTTTTGAAGACCGGCCGCCCCACCGGGGACGATGCTCTTCCGGCAAAGGCATGCATTTTACCGAAAGCGTTCGTCGATCGCGCCCGCCGGGCCGTCCTGCGTGGCGGGAAACGAGTGGATGCCGGCTTGAATGCGTTTTGACGCTTTGGGCCTGAACGGTTGTAGCATGCGCACGGCTTCTTTTAGGCATTGCGTGAATTCCATGGCGGCTTCGATGGTGTTCGCCAACCTTGAATAGCAGCTTTGTGGGATGCGGTGAGGAACGAACCGCATCGTTCGCGATTGATCCGGTCCCAATCATCACCGCATCCACGGCCCTGTGCCGCTCTGGGCATCGAACGCCGTCTGACCAGACCGCACACGCCCAAGACCAATGGTGTGGTAGAGCGTTTCAACGGCCGCATCGCGGAGGTCTTGGCCACACACCGCCACGACAGCGCCAAAAACCTGAAAACCATCCTGGAGCGTTATGTGTGGCTGTACAACCACCATCTGCCTCAGAAAGCCCTTGGACACATCCCACCCAGGGAGGCGATGAAAAAATGGTACGCTGAAAGACCTGATTTGTTGGTCGAAAAGCCGAGCAATCATCTGGAGCCCGACAGGCAAACTGTGACGGGTGTTTGCCTTTAAGGAAGCTCTGATGTGCAAGCCGCGCATGGTTTACAATTTAAACCGGGCGGATGGTTTACACCCGTTCTCCCTTTCCATGCCATTGGCGGCGAGGGTTGGGTGAGGGCCTTTTAGATCAAACAGTTGCACTGTTCGCTTTTCCCACTGGAAACTTAATCAGAGCTTCCTTAACGGATACCCGGCCTGTTTGTTTCCCAGCGGAAGCAGGAACAGGGCACTCAGTCTTGTCGCAGGACCAAGTAGTCAAAATTGCAACCCCTCGTTGCGTAGCAGGTGGGTGTCGCGCAGGCGGCGGGTCAGGCCGACGCGGTCGAAGTATTCCAGGATGTGGATGGCCAACTTGCGGCCGGTGCCGATGCGGTCGCGGAACGCGGCGGCCTTTATCGCGCCGTCGGGGGTTTCGCGGGCGAGGCCGCGGACGATATCGGCCAGGGCGGCGACGGCTGTTCGGTCGAAATAGTGATCATGGGCGACACGGTAGACCCGGCCCAGGCGCGCCGCCTGCATCAGAAGCTTTCGGACCACCGTTTCGTCCAGGGATTCGGCGCGGGCGATATCCCGCACTCGTGGCGGCTGAAAAGGACGTTCCAGGAGCAGGGGCGAAATCTGCTGCCATAGCTGTTCGTCCGCTTCGGAAAGAGTGATTTCGTGGCCTGGCAGGTGCCACCAGGAACCGTCCCGCGCGCACAGCCCATCTTCCAGCAGTTCGGCCAAGAGCAGTGCGAAAACCGTCCGTTCCAGTCGCGGGGCGGTCCGAAGGCGCAATTGCTCGGCGTTGAGGCCAAGAGAGTCGGGCACGTCTTCGTGCTCTTTCCCGAGCGTTTCGATTACGGCCCGTTTGAGTCGGCTCCAGTGTTCCGGCGCGAAGGCCATCGGCTTCGTTCCTGCAACACGCCGCAGTTCCAGGCTTCGACAGAGATCGTCTAGTTCAATCGATGTCAGGTTGGCGTTGGCGGCGAATTCCTGTAGGTCCACCCCGTTGGGCGAAACCGCGAGCATCGTCCGCAACATCGCCTGTGGTTCGGCTTGCTCCCAGGCCGATAAGATATCCAGACGCTGTGCGGTGCGTCGGCCGCGCGTGGGCGGCTGCGCATCCAGGACCCGTCCGCCGGCGAGCGTGCGCCGCGCGGAAGCGTCACGGAGGATGCAGCGGTCGCGGTTGACGGCGCAGGTGGGCTTGTCCAGAACCAATTGGGCGAGCGCGCTGCCGCCCGGCTCCAGAGGCGCATCCTGCAGCAAGGCGACCCGCGCGGTGGCGTGGAACGCGCCGAGATGGACATGCACCGGTGTCCAATGCTTCAACGGCCTGGTTTCGCTGGCCAGCAGCGTGAGCCTTACGTCGAGGCGGGTCGTCGGCAGATGGAGTTCCGGCGCCAGCACCCAATCGCCCCGCTGCACCTCGCGTTTTTCCACATCGGCCAGATTGAGCGCGCAGCGCTGCCCGACTAGGCCCACTTCGGCCGCACGGTTCTGAGCATGAATGCCGCGCACCCGGACCGGACGGCCCGAGGGCGAAAGCAGCAGCCTATCGCCCACGGCGACCCGGCCGGAGAAGACCGTGCCGGTGACCACCGTGCCCGCGCCTGCCACGGTGAAACAGCGGTCGACTGCGAGCCGAAAACCACCACGGATGGTTCTTGCGCCGAGACTCGCGGCGGCGGTTTCCAGATGGGCGCACAGTTCGGCCACGCCGGCGCCCGTGACGGCGGAGACCGGAAACAGGGGACAGCCTTCGAGTCCGGTGCCGCCGAGCAGGGCGCGGATTTCCCTGGCCACAGGGGCGATGCGGTCCGGGTCGACGAGATCAGTCTTGGTCAGGGCGACAGCGCCGCTCCGGATGGCCAGCAGGTCGAGGATTTGCAAATGTTCCAGGGTTTGCGGCATGGGACCGTCGTCCGCCGCCACGACCAACAGAGCGAAGTCGATCCCGGTCGCTCCCGCCAGCATGTTGTGGACGAATTTTTCGTGGCCCGGCATATCCACGAAGCCGAGGATTTCCCCGTTTGCCAGCGGCGTGTAGGCATAGCCCAGGTCGATGGTCATGCCGCGTGCCTTCTCCTCCGCGAGGCGGTCGGCGTCTACCCCGGTGAGCGCCTTGACCAAGGCGGTCTTACCGTGGTCGATGTGGCCGGCGGTGCCGATGATCATCTCAAAGCCTCAACAAGCCTAGCTGATCGATAAACCCCGCTTCGTCCTCCAGACAGCGAAGATCGAAGCGCAGGGCGCCATCCTCCAGCCGGCCGATGACGGGAATGGGCAGTTCGCGGAACGCTTGGGCCAGATGGTCCAATGCGCGTCCGCCACCCCTGCCCTTCGGCTTGAGAACGAGGCAGGCGCTGGGCAGGCGGTCCGCGGGCAGGGAACCGCTGCCGATCTGGCTACGGCAGGATTCGACGGTCACCTCGGCATGGGCGTTCAGGGCGGCCTGCGCCTTCGGCAGGATACGCTGCGCCAGCGTCCGTATCTCTGCCTCCGTCCGCGTCAGCAGACGTAGCGTCGGCAATCGCCGGCTCAACAGTTCCGGGCTCCGATAAAGTCTGAGCGTGGCTTCCAGCGCGGCGAGGGTCATCTTGTCCACCCGCAGGACGCGTTTGAGCGGATTGCGCTTGATCTTGCCGATCAGGTCCTTGCGGCCGACCAGTATCCCGGCTTGCGGTCCACCCAGCAGTTTATCGCCGCTGAAGCACACCAGATCGGTGCCTTTGGCCAGGGCTTGCTGCGGGGTCGGCTCCTTGGGCAAGCCATGGACGCTGAGATCGATCAGTGTGCCGCTGCCCAGGTCTTCGACAAAGGGCAGACCGTTTTTGTGGGCGAGTTCCGCCAACTGTTCCTCCGGCACCGTGGCGGTGAAGCCTTCGATGGCGTAATTGCTGCGATGCACTTTCATGATCAGGGCCGTGCGCGGATTCAGGGCTTCGACGTAGTCCTTCAGGTGAGTGCGATTGGTGGTGCCCACTTCGCGCAGCTTCGCCCCGGCCCGCGACATGATGTCGGGAATGCGGAAGGCGCCACCGATCTCGATCAGTTCGCCGCGGGATACGATCACTTCTTTGCGCATCGCGAGGGTGTTCAGCAGAAGAAAGACCGCCGCGGCGTTGTTGTTGACCACGGTCGCGGCCTCGGCCCCGGTCAGTTGGCGAATCAGGCCGTCGATATGGTCGTCGCGATCGCCCCGGCGGGCGCCCGCGAGGTCGTATTCCAGACTGCTGGGCCGGGTCAGCACCGCCAGCACGGCCTCGGCCGCCGATTCCGCCAGCAGCGCCCGTCCCAGGTTGGTGTGCAGCACCGTGCCGGTGAGATTGAACACGGGACGCAACGACGGCGCGAACTCGGCTTCCAGGCGTCTCCGACAATCGGCCGCCAGGCGCTCCGTGTCCGGCGCCGAATCGGCTTGCGCTTTCAGCGCCTCGCGCCGCTCAGCCAGTTCGGCCCGCACGGCGGCGACGACGGCGGTATGCCCGTAACGCTCCTTCAAACCGGCCATATCGGGGTGTGCCAATAGGCTGTCCACGGAAGGTAGGCGGGCGTACGGGTTGTCGGGATGAGGCATGGCGTTTTTTTGCGGGCTATCGGATAAATCGGCCGAATTTTAGCTAGATTGGAGCGGCTCGTGGGGTTTTAGAGCATTTTCTGATCAGCTGTACGGCATTGCTGAATCGTCCCGTATGGCGCGCCCGAGCATCGCCGGCTTGAGCCGGAACCGCCCGAAGGGGCACGCGACGGATCGCGTGCGGCGACAGAAGCCTAGGGACGTGCCTTCTGTCGCCCCCGGCTCCAGCCCGCGACGCGCAGGATCAGCGCGCCATCCGGGGGCCCTTTTCTTCGGTTTCGCTGATTCGCACCCTCCCTGGTGCGAACCCTTCGGGCGCGCTTCGCGCGTCCAAGTTTGTTCCTGACAAACTTGTCTTTTGGGCAAGCAAAAGACCAATTCGCCGGGAGCGACCATTCCGCCGGAAGCGGAATGGGACGAACAACGTTCGCCCGAAGGGCAACGTCCAGGGAAGGACGTTGTCAGTTTGGACAGCGGAACGCTGGCCCGAAGGGCAAACTCCAGGGATGGAGTTTGCAGCGTGACTCGCCGGCGGGGCGAGACCCGCTTCAAATTCAGCTGCCGCCGAAGGCGGCTTCCTTATTCGAGCGTAGATCAGCGATGAAAACGTTCAAGAACTAGAAGGTGCCCTAAGCAGGTCCCCTGAGCCAAACGTAGGCCGGATTAAGCCCTCCGGCAAACTCAGGACAGGCTCCGCGTATCCGGCATTTCTCCCTTCGAACGCCGGGAACGGCTTCGCCTTATCCCGGCCTACTAACTCTCCCTCACCCCAGCCCTCTCCCAGAGGGAGAGGGAGCTTTACCTAGCAACCCAATACAACAAGACGAAAAATGCTCTTGCCCGCTTATGCGGTCGCGGGCTAGAGCCCGCTCCCACGCTTCAGCTGCCGGGTATCAGCAGCGGATTGAATCCCAGACGCTCGTATCCTTCCTCGGCCATCAGGATATCCAGACCCAGGGTGGCGAGATCGTCGGCGAAGGGGTCGAGGAACGGTTCCTTTTCCCGGTTCATGATCTTCACATAGGTCTTGCAGCCGGCGCAGGCTTCTGCCTTGACGGCATCGCCCGCTCCGTCGAGGCCGAAGTAGGACACCTCCTTGTTGGAACCGCAGTGTATGCAATGGATACGGGGCCGATTCCACTCGGTGGAGCACAGACTGCAACAGAGATAGCGGAGGCCTTGCACGGAACCGCCGGTCTGGAGCACGCTCGCCACCGGCCATGAACCGCAGATCGGGCAGCGATACCCGCATTCGATTACCCCGAATCTATCCTGATCCAGGCCGGCCGCAAACGCTGTCCAACTCACTTGCAAAGCGGCGGCCACGAAAGGGGCGAGTCCTGGATCGATGCTCTGGACGTTGGCTTCCAACAAGCACGGCGCCCAGTTCTCCAGCTCCTCGTCCGTCGCCTGTCGGATGCGCTCGCATAGCGCAGCGACCGGCTCCGATCCGGAAGCGAGACGTTCGGCGATAAGGCGGAGCGCTTCACGCCAAGCGGGATCCCGGTGCCGGCTTGAAAGATCCAAAGGCGGCTTACCCATGTACGAATCCGGCAGGGGCGTGTGGGGGAAGTGCTCCCAAAGACCGTGCTGAACGTCGGCCAGGTCGGCCATCAATGTCAGGTAGCCGGCTAAGCTCGCGTGGCTTTCGGCGAGTCGTCGGAAACGCGCCGCCCGCTTGGCAAACGGCGACCGCCGAGGCGGCAATCGCAACGGTGGCGGAGCCGCTGAGCTCTGACTGTCTTTCGGCCTACCTTCCCGCGCGGAACCGACTTTTCCCGGCCCGCTCAATGTTTTTCTCCCTCGGTCACCTGCTTGTACCATCCGGGATGATGCTTGCGCGCCCAGGCGCGGGTGACGGTGCCGCGCACCATCGCGCCGAGGGTTCCCTTGATCCATATGGCCGCATAGATGTGAACGATGATGCCGCAAATGATGACGAAGGCGCAGACCGCATGCAGCAGCAATGCCAGGCGGACGATGTCGATGGGGAAGTAATGAGCGAACCAGGGCCGCCAGATGACGATGCCGGTCAGCAGCAAAAGCGATATCGTCCCGATCATGGTCCAGAACAGCAGTTTCTGACCGGCGTTGTAGCGGTCCACTTCCGGCAGCCCTTCCTCGCGGTTCCGCACGACGTCGCCGATGCGGCGAAGCCAGACTATGTCGTTGCGAGTCAAGAAGTTGTGACGCCAAAACTTGAAGGCCAGCAAGGAAAAGGAGACGAACATCACGACGCCGATGTAGGGATGCAGGATGCGCGTCCAGGTGGGACCGCCAAAAACTTGCGTGAACCAGAACATCGACGGATGGAACAGCGCCAGCCCGGAAAAGGCGAGCATGAGGAAGGTGATCGCCGTAATCCAGTGGTTGAGCCGTTCCGAAGGGCTGTAGCGGTCAATCGATCTCGGGCTGTGCCGGGTGGTCATGGCTTCTTTTCCTCGTCTTCCTCTTCGGTTTCGTTAGGGCCGACGGTGACGTAATGGAAGAACCCGGCCAGGGCGGTGAAAAATATCGCGGCGGTGGCGAGGGGCTTGAAGATGCCTTTCCACAGCCCGACCGTGGGGCTGATGACCGGGTCCTTGGGCAGATCGTTGTAGAGTTCGGGCTTGTCGGCATGGTGCAGAACGTACATGACGTGCGTGCCGCCGACGCCGGGAGGATCGTAGAGTCCTGCGTTCTCGAAGCCGCGTTCCTTCAGATCGGCGATGCGTTCGTTGGCATGTTCGATCATGTCTTCCTTGCTGCCGAATACCAGGGCTTGGGTCGGACAGGCCTTGATGCAGGCGGGTTCCAGGCCGACCGCCACCCGGTCGGAACAAAGGGTGCATTTGTACACCTTGCTGTCCTTCTCGGAGAGGCGCGGAATATCGAACGGGCAGCCGGCGATGCAATAGCCGCAGCCGATGCAGTTTTCCTCGTGAAAATCGACGATGCCGTTTGCGTATTGGATGATCGCACCCGGTGAGGGACAGGCCTTGAGGCAGCCGGGGTCGGCGCAGTGCATGCAACCGTCTTTGCGGATCAGCCATTCCAGCGTGCCGTTTTCCTCGGTCTCGGCGAAGCGCATCAGCGTCCAGCTGTTGGCGGTGAGATCGTGCGGGTTGGTGTAGGAGCCCTCGTTGATCCCGACTTCCTCGCGCAGGTCGTTCCATTCCATACAGGCCGATTGGCAAGCCTTGCAGCCGATGCACTTGGTGACGTCGATGAGCTTGGCCACCTCCGTCGTCTGCCGCTGCTGCGGACTCGGCGTCGTGGTGGCGGATCGACGGACGATATCCAGGGATTGCAATGCCATTGTCTAAACCTCCGTCCGGCCCTTGAGGATGCGCACCAGCCAGGAGACCTGCCTGGCGGGTTCGTCGTCCTCCAGAAGGACCTCGGGACGCCTGCGCTCTTCGTGGGTCTCGCCCGGCTTGTGGGTATGCGGCATGAGTTCGCTCAAGTCCTTCTCCACGTTGACCAGAAAAGCCTTGAACTCCGGGGTCTGGGTATTGGCGTCGCCCAGGAAAGGCGTCAGGGTGTTGGCGATATAGCCTTTCCGGGTCGCCCCGGTAAAGCCCCAATGGATCGGGATGCCGATCTGATGCACGGTTTTTCCGGCCACCTTCAGCGCCTTGATACGCTTGGTCACCAGCGCCACCGCTTTGATTGCGCCGCGCTTGGAACGGACCGTGACCTTTTCGCCGTTGGCGATGCCGAGCTCGCGGGCCAATTCCTCGCCGATCTCCACGAACTGCTCCGGCTGGAGCGGGGCATTGATCTTGGAATGCTTGGTCCAGAAATGGAAATGCTCGGTCAGACGATAGGTGGTCGCCACATAGGGAAACGCCTCGTGGTCGCCGAGCACGGCCTTGTCGTTCGCGAACACGCGCGCCGCCGGATTGCTGATCACCTTGGCGTGCAGCGGGTTGGTGCCCAGCGGGTTTTCGAAAGGCTCGTAATGCTCGGGGAACGGTCCTTCGGCCATAAGATGCCGCGCGAACAGGCGGGCGACGCCCTCGTCGGTCATGATGAACGGCGACACGCCGCTATTGGGTCCGGCATCGACCTTGAAATCCGGCACGTCCAGCCCGGTCCATTTGGACCCGTCCCACTCGATCAGCTTGCGCCTCTCATCCCAGGGCTTGCCGGAGGGATCGCAGGAGGCGCGGTTGTACAGGATCCGCCGGTTCAGAGGCCAGGCCCAAGCCCATCGCGGTGCGATCCCCAGCCCGGTCGGGTCGGTCGGGTCCCGCCGCGCCATCTGGTTGCCTTCCTCGGTCCAGGAACCGCAGAAGATCCAGGTACCGCAAGCGGTGCTGCCATCATCCCGAAGCTGGGTAAAGCTCGACAGCTGCTGACCGGCCTTGACCAATACCGTGCCCGGGTCTTTCGAATCGGGAATATCGGCTAGTGCATAGCCGTTGTATTCCTTCGCCAGTTCCTCGGCCGAGGGCGCTTCGGGAATCCGATAAGGCCAGTGCAGATTCAGGATCGGATCGGGGAACGCGCCGCCCTCCTGCCGGTAAAGCTCGCGTATTTTCAGGAACAGCTCGGCCATGATATCGATGTCGGTGCGGCATTGGCCCGGCGGCTCGGCGCCTTTCCAGTGCCATTGCAGCCAGCGCGAGCTGTTGACCAGTGACCCTTCCTCCTCGGCGAAACAGGTCGTCGGCAGGCGGAACACCTCGGTCTGGATTTCTTCCGGCTTCACGTCGTTGTACTCGCCGTGGTTTTGCCAGAATTCCGAGGTTTCCGTGGCCAAGGGGTCCATGACGACCAGGAATTTCAGGCGGGACAGGGCCGAAACGATCTTGCCTTTGTTCGGGAAGGACGCCAGCGGATTGAAGCCCTGGCAGAAATAGCCCGTCATCCTGCCCTGCGCCATCAGATCGAAGACGCGCAGACCGTCGTAAAGCTGATCGACTTTGGGCAGCCAGTCGTAGCCGAAGTCGTTGTCCGGTGTCGCCGCCTGGCCGTACCAGGCCTTCATCAGACTGGTATGGAATTTCGGATAGTTGGACCAGAAGTTGACCTGTCCGGGCCTAAGCGGCTTGGGCGTGCGCTTCTCCAGATAGGCGGCGCGGGTCGTTTCGTGGTCGCGGGCGAGGTTCAGATAGCCCGGCAACTGATCCGACAACAGCCCCAAATCGGTCAGGCCCTGGATGTTGGAGTGGCCACGCAGCGCGTTGACTCCTCCGCCCGGCATGCCGATGTTGCCGAGCAGCAGCTGCAAAATCGCCAGGGTCCGGATGTTCTGCGACCCGATGCTGTGCTGGGTCCAGCCGAGCGCATAGAGGCTGGTCAGGGTCCGGTTCGGCGCGGCGGTCGAGGCGACCGTCTCGCACACCTTCAGGTACAGATCCTTGGGCGTGCCGGTGATGTCGCAAACCGTGTCCACGGTATAGCGGGAGACATGCTGCTTCAGCAGATTCAGGACGCAACGGGGGTGCTGCAAGGTCTCGTCGACCTTGGCGAAGCCCTGTTCGTCCAGCTCATACTGCCAGGTGCTCTTGTCGTAGCTATGGGTCTTCTCGTCGTAGCCGGTGAAAAGTCCATCGTTGAAGCCGAAGTCCTCGCGCACGACGAAACCGGCGTTGGTATACGCCTTGACATACTCGTGGTGGATGGCGTCGTGCTCAAACAAATAATGGATCACGCCATTGAGGAACGCGATATCGGTTCCTACCCGGATCGGCGCGTACAAGTCGGCCACCGAGGCCGTGCGGTTGAACCGCGGATCGACGACGATGAGCTTGGCCTTGTTATGGGCCTTCGCCTCGACCACCCATTTGAAGCCCACCGGATGCGCTTCGGCGGCGTTGCCGCCCATCACCAGAATGACGTTCGCATTCTTGATGTCCATCCAGGTATTCGTCATGGCGCCGCGACCGAATGTCGGAGCAAGACTTGCCACCGTCGGTGCGTGTCAGACGCGTGCCTGGTTGTCGAGCGCTACGATGCCTAAACTGCGGAGAACCTTGTGGGTGAGATAACCGGTTTCGTTCGAGGACGCGGAGGCGGCCAGAAACCCGATCGTCGGCCAGCGGTTGACCGTCTGCCCCTTGTCATTCTTGGCGACGAAATGGCGGTCGCGGTCTTCCTTCATGAGTTTCGCGATGCGTTCCAGCGCGAAATCCCAGGTGACCCGTTTCCATTTCCGGGTGCCCGGCGCGCGGTATTCCGGAAAAGTGACGCGGGTCTCGCTGTGGACGAAGCCGAGCAGGCCGGCGCCTTTGGGGCACAGGCTGCCGCGGCTTACCGGATGATCCGGATCACCCTCGATGTGGATGATTTCGGACTTGGCATTCTTCGCCTTGTCGCCGAGGCTGTACAGGATGAGGCCGCAGGCTACGGAACAATACGGGCAGGTATTGCGGGTTTCCGTGGTGCGCGTCAGCTTGAATGTGCGCACTTCCGCCAGCGCTTCCCTGGGCGAAAAACCCAAGGCCGTCAGCGTGGAACCTCCTAGCGTTGCGGCACTCAGCTTGAAGAACTGGCGCCGAGTGACTTGCATGATGTCGTACCTCCTGGCGAACAAAAACAAAGTCGTACGGTAGGAAATTTAGGTCTAATGTTGGCACGGATCGATTACACCCTCAACACCCAACTATTACGCACTATTTTGCTGTGTTATTATCGGCCCCACACTGCCTCATTACAGTCGTGTTACTGCCGAACCATGTCCACATCCGCTCTTGCCATACAGCAATTCGCCCTATTGGATGACGCCGAGTGCGAGGAAAGAATCATCGCCGCCAAGCGAAAGCTCGGCGATCGCTGCGTGATTCTAGGCCATCATTACCAGCGCGACGAAGTGTTCCGCCACGCCGATCTGACCGGCGATTCGCTCAAGCTGTCCCGCGAAGCCGCCAAATCCAGCGCCCAGTACATCGTGTTCTGCGGCGTGCATTTCATGGCGGAGGTGGCGGACATCTTGTCGCGTCCCGAACAAATCTCGATTCTACCCGACCTCGCGGCCGGCTGCTCGATGGCCGACATGGCGAACTTGGCCGCGGTCGAACGGTGCTGGAGCGAACTCGGGCGAATATTTGATCCGGACGAAATCGTGACGCCGGTCACATACATCAATTCGGCGGCCGATCTCAAAGCCTTTTGCGGACGACACAACGGCATCGTCTGTACATCCAGCAATGCTCAAAAGATTCTCGACTGGAGCTTCGGCCAGCGGGAAAAGGTGCTGTTCTTCCCCGATCAGCATCTCGGACGCAACACCGGCTATCGCATGGGCATTCCACTCGACGAGATGGTGACCTGGGATTTCGCCAAGCCCATGGGCGGCCTGACCGAGGACGAAATCCGCCGGGCCAGGATCATCCTCTGGAAAGGCTTCTGCTCGGTGCATCAGATGTTCCGTCCCGAGCACATCGACCGTTTCCTGGAGCGCCACCCGGACACACGCGTGATCGTCCATCCCGAGTGCGCCTTCGAGGTCTGCCAGAAAGCCCACTACATCGGCTCGACCGAATACATTCTGAAAACCGTGCGCGAAGCGGAGCCGAACACCCGCTGGCTGGTCGGCACGGAGCTCAACCTGGTCGACCGTCTGGCCGAGGAACTCAGGCCGCTGGGCAAAGACGTTCATTTCATGTCCCCTACCGTGTGCATGTGCTCGACGATGTTCCGGACCGATCCGCAGCACCTGCTCTGGGTGCTCGAAAACTTGGTGGAAGGGCATGTCGTCAACCGCATTAAGGTGCCGGAGAGCGACGCACGCTGGGCGAAGCTGGCTCTGAACAAGATGCTGCAACTGGCTTGATCGCTCCGCGCCGGTAACGAGCGGGCCGGACGCGCTGACGCACGAAAGGGTGCTTCGACGCCGCCAAGGACAGGCCTCGTTCGCAACCGATGCGGTTCATGCCGGACCATCCGGCCCGGCAGCATTCGGGCGGCTTCGCCGTGCAGTTCGGCCTCGCCGCGCTGTCCCGCTTCACTCGCGAATCTGGGGCAACCCGTCCCTAGCCTGCCCGCTCGTCGCGTTGCGTCTCGCCCTGCCGATTTGTCACATCCTTCGGCACTTTCACGGCTGTCGGTAAATCGGGCCGATTGCCTTATAATCGGTTTTTTGCCCCGCGCTGTGACATGCAGATTCACTTGCTGGCCGTAGGCACCCGCATGCCCGTCTGGGTGATAGACGGCTATGAAGAATACGCCAAACGCCTGCCTAAGGAATGCGAACTGGTGCTGAAGGAGATCGCTCCCGGAAAGCGCGGGAAGAACGTCGATATCGCACGAGTGACCGAGGATGAAGGGGATCGAATGCTATCGGCCCTGCCGCGCGACGCGCATGTGGTCGCGCTCGATGTGGCCGGGAAGGAATGGAGCACGCCGGAATTGGCCGAAGCCCTGGCGCGCTGGCTCGAAAGCGGGCGCGACGTGGCGCTTCTGGTGGGAGGACCGGACGGACTTTCCTCGGCCTGCCTGGAACGTGCGAATCAACGATGGAGCTTGTCGAAATTGACTTTTCCTCACCCGGTCGTCCGCATCATCCTGGCCGAACAAATCTATCGGGCCTGGAGCATTTTGCAGCATCACCCTTATCATCGTTAGTATGAACAGCGAAAGCCCGCGGATCATTTTGGCGTCCGCATCGCCCCGCCGTCGTGAACTGCTGGATCAACTCGGCATCACCTATGACGTGGTTCCGGCCGATATTCACGAGCGCCCGCGCCCGGACGAGTCGCCCGAAGCCTATGTCCGCCGCGTGGCGGCGGAAAAATCGCTGGACACCTGGCGTAGCGGCGGCGGTCGACTTGCGGTGCTGGCGGCCGATACCGAAGTCGTATTGGATGGAAGCATCCTCGGCAAGCCACGAGATTTCGAGCACGCCTTGAGCATGCTCTCGCGGCTGGCCGGCCGGGAACATCGGGTCTTGAGCGCCGTTTCGCTGCGCCTAGGCGACGAGCATTGGGAAGCCCTGAACGTGAGCAGCGTGACGTTTCGCCCGATAAGCCGAGAAGAAATCGAAGCCTACTGGGCGACCGGCGAACCCTGCGACAAGGCCGGCGCCTACGCCATACAAGGCAAAGGCGCGATCTTCGTCCGGCATCTCTCCGGCAGCTATTCCGGGGTCATGGGCCTGCCGCTTTTTGAGACGGCGGAGCTATTGAAGCGCGCTGGCATCTCGGTCCTGAACGTCCCTTTCCCGTAGCCGGCGCATGAGCGACGAAATACTCATCAACGTCACGCCGCGCGAAACCCGCGTCGCCTTCGTCGAAAACGGTGTCTTGCAGGAAGTCTTGATCGAGCGGACCCGCAGCCGCGGGCTGGTCGGCAATATCTACAAGGGCAAGATCTGCCGGGTGCTGCCCGGCATGCAGGCGGTTTTCGTCGATATCGGGCTGGAACGCGCGGCATTTCTGCACATTTCCGATTTGGGCGCGGTCGATCGCGAAAAGACGTCGACCGATCAAATCGAGCTGATTTTTCACGACGGACAGGAACTGGTCGTACAAGTCGTGAAAGACCCCATAGGCGCCAAGGGAGCGCGGCTCACCACCGAGATCGCGATTCCGTCGGTGTACCAGGTCTACATGCCCTATAGCCGGACCTGCGGCGTATCGCAGCGCATCGAGTGCGACAAGGAGAGGATGCGGCTGCGCAACGTGATCGAAACCTTTCAGAGGGAACACGCGACGGGCGGGTTCATCGCGCGCACCGCCGCAGAGGGCGTCGAGGAATCCGCGCTGCGCAACGATATGCTGTTCCTGCTCAAGCTTTGGAACTCCATCGCGCAACGCATCAAGACGGTCAAGCCGAAAACCCTGCTGCACGAGGACTTGCCGCTCAGCATGCGGGTTCTGCGCGATCTGCACCGCGCCAGAGTGGAAAAGATTCGGGTCGACTCGCGCGAAACCTACGGGCGCCTGCTCAAATTCGCCAAGGAATTCGTCCCGGAACTGGCCCCCCTCATCGAACACTATGCGGGCGAACGGCCTTTGTTCGATCTCTACGGCGTCGAGGACGAAATCCAGAAGGCTCTGGAGCGAAGGGTCACGCTCAAGTCCGGCGGCCATCTCGTGTTCGACCAGACCGAGGCGATGACGACCATAGACGTCAACACCGGCGCGTTCGTGGGCGGACGGAGCCTCGAAGAGACCATCTTCAAGACCAATCTGGAGGCGGCGCAAGCCATCGCGCGCCAGCTGCGGCTGCGCAACATCGGCGGGATCATCATCATCGACTTCATCGACA
>DYIL01000061.1 GCA_020723665.1 Methyloversatilis universalis | reverse complement strand
AGCTCTTCCCAGTATGCAGGAAAAGCCGTTAAAACCATACAAGCCTGTCGAAGGGGCGAAGCCGTTCCCGGCGCGCGGAATCGATAGGAAAGCCGGAGCCTGTCCTGAGCGAAGTCGAAGGGCTTGTTCCGGCCTACAACGTTTTCCTTTTGATTGAGAAATGGAATAAGCGCCGCTTGCAACTCCCAACAGGGAAAGTGCGGAGTGATTGGGTTGGGTGAGGGCCTTTTAGATCAAACAGTTGCACTGTTCGCCTTTCCCACTGGAAACTTAATCAGAGCTTCCTTAGAATTGGACAGATGACGTGCTACAACTCCGGATAGTTTATTTGCTCTCAACACTTTTAACAGAGAAGTTGACAAAGCCTCCGGTGATACCTAGAATTTGTAATCTCGACAGCACGACGCGGGAATAGCTCAGTTGGTAGAGCACAACCTTGCCAAGGTTGGGGTCGCGAGTTCGAGTCTCGTTTCCCGCTCCAATTCAAGAAAGCCGCGACAATAAACGCGGCTTTTTGCTTTCGGAAGTCTATTCAGGCTGAGTGGCAGAGTGGTCATGCAGCGGCCTGCAAAGCCGTGGACGCCGGTTCGATTCCGACCTCAGCCTCCAAAAATTACTAAAACAGTCAAATAGATGAAAGGCGCAGACCAAAAGTCCGGCGCCTTTTTTATCGCCAAATGCCACTAAAAAACCGGCAAATGTCTAAGCAATCATCCGGAACCCTACGCTGCTCGAACTCCGCCACATCGTAATGCGGCGAAATGCCTCGGCTCGGTAAGATGCTGGAAGACGATCGGCGGCATCTCCGCGAACGAGGCCGCCTGAGCCGGAGTCAGGCGGTCTTCGGAAAAGAGCGGTATCGCCAATTCCTGTTTCAATTCCGTCGCAGTCAGATGCGCGGCCTGCAATGTTTCATCAGGAATTACGACAGCCATCGTGGCTCCTCCATAAGGTCTTCACGGTATTGGGACCATAGTCATCGAGAGGGCTACTGATTTTTAGGGTGAATTCAAGAGCTCCGCGATGACCTGCATGGCGTTCATGAATCCGTCGTACGTGGGGCGCGAGACTTCTTCGCCCAATCCACGTTTGGGAGCCAGTACCGTGGAAAGATAATAGGGGATCTCGAAAAACCGCCTTCCCGGCGGTTTTTCTCTTCGTCGAGCCCGAACACAGTTTGGGGTCGGCTTACGTTTTTCAACCACTTACGTGACTGAAAACGACGGAATCGCTGTAGCGCTCGCTCAGACCGCGAGCCCGATGCCCTCCGATTCATCCAGTGAGGTTTCGCATGCGGCGCGGCGCCGGAGATCGGCGATCTTGTGCTTGAGGATGCCGATCAGCCAAGTGCGGAGAGACGATCGTCCGGCGAATCCTCCCTCGGCCTGCAAGGCGGCCAACAGGGTCTCCTGTACGGCGTCTTCCGCTAGGACGGAATCGCGCAGTTGCAGCAAAGCATAGCGGAACAATACGCGCCGGTGTTGTGCCAGCGACTCGCCGAAGCGCGGTTCTTTTTGGGTTTTCTTCACGAGTTGCGGTTCCAGGAAGACGTTTACTCTAGCCCGGCACCTGCCTCCGCACAAGCCGAACACGGAGGCTTCAGGCCTCGATCGATTGTAAGGACGGAAGGGTTTCAACGACTAACAAACAGCTAAAAATCGCCTGGAGGATTCCATGAGAAACCTGATCATTGGTCTCCTTGCGTTACCACTATTGACCGGCTGTGCCAGCCGGGTGCCGATCGAAATCCGAACACCGCCGGTTCCGGCCATCTCCCCGGCAGAGGTACAGAAGCAGCCGGATGCTTATCGGGGCCATGCCGTACGCTGGGGCGGCGACATCCTGACGGTGGAGACACGGGAAAAGGAGACCGAAATCGAGTTCCTGGCCAAGGCGCTGGATTCGTCCGGAAAACCCGAAGACGGTGACGTGTCCCTGGGCCGGTTTCTGGCGAGGGTGGAGGGTTTCCTCGATCCAGCCGTCTACACGCAGGGCCGCTCGGCCACCGTCAGAGGCGTGGTGGAAGCCGTCACCGAGCGTAACATCGGGGAGCGGGCCTATGTCTATCCGGTCGTGCGGGCCCACACGCTCTACCTGTGGCCGCGTAAGGTTTACTACGGCTATCCGCGCTATTACCCGTACCACTACCCCTATGGTTATTACCGCTATGGCCTGCATTTCGGACTTGGTCACCGATTCGGCCATCACGGCGGCCTCCACTTCGGCTATGGCCACCGCTTCTGACTATCCATAGCCGATCGGCAATGGCCTTGGTTGTAAGGTTCAACGAGCCGGGTCGACTGACAAATCAATTCTTCGCAAGGGGACAACTCATCATGCGACATGCGTTTCGATTCCTGATCGGCATGCTCGCGACGCTGACCGTGAATGCCGCCCTCGCCGCCGAGCCCGATTGGAGCGACTACGGCCGATTCCTGGAGCGCCATCTGAGCCAACGCACCGCTGCCGGCGTCCAACTGGCCTGGCTGGATTATTCCGCGATCCAGAGGGACCCGCAGTTCCCGCCGATCGTGGCGCAACTGACTGCTTTTCCGCCGGCTGACCTGAAAACTCGCGAGGAACAGCTGGCGTTCCACATCAACGCCTACAATATCCTGGCCATCAAGACCGTCGTGGACCATTGGCCGGTCGCGAGCATCAAGGACGCCGGAAACCTCCTGCGCCCGGTGTGGAAGCGGCCGGCGGGCGAGATCGGCGGAAAGGCGGTCAGCCTGGACGAGATCGAGGAGGATCTGCGCAAGCTCGGCGAGCCGCGCATCCACATGGCCATCGTCTGCGCCTCGAAAAGCTGTCCGGATCTGCGCGCCGAGCCCTATACGGCAAGCAAACTCAACGATCAGCTCAACGCGGCGAGCAAGGATTATCTGGGCAACCCGACCAAGGGGTTGCGCGTGGAGAAGGATGCTATCCGGGTCTCGAAAATCTTCGATTGGTTCGCCGAGGATTTCGAGTCCATGGGCGGTGTGGAGGCCTTCATCCGGTCCCATCGGGACGGCTTGCCGGCGGGGTTGCCGATCCAGGCCGACCTACCCTACGACTGGTCGCTCAACGGCGAATGACGAGCCGAACCCGGAGGAGCACGGTTGTGAACAAACCCCACTTCGATCTCTGCGTGATCGGCGGCGGCGCCGCCGGCCTGGTGGCCGCGGCGGGCGGCGCGGCCTTGGGCGCCAAGGTGGTCCTGGTGGAAAAGAGGCAACTGGGCGGCGACTGTCTGCGCTACGGTTGCGTGCCCAGCAAGGCGCTGCTGCATTCGGCCAAAGTTGCCCAGACCCTGCGCACGGCAGGACAGGCGGCGCTGGCTGACGTTGATCCCAACATCGAGCTGACCCGGGTGATGGAACGGGTTCGATCGGTCATCCAGACTCTCGAGCCCAACGACAGCCCGGAACGCTTCCGCGGCCTCGGGGTGGAGGTGATTTCCGGCACCGGGCGGTTCACCGCCCCCGACCGGTTCGAGGTCGACGGGCGGGCGATCACGGCCCGGCGCTTCGTCCTCGCCACCGGCAGCCATCCCGTGGTCCCGCCCATCCAGGGGCTGGAGCGCATCCCCTTTCTCACTAACGAAACGCTGTTCGACCTCGCCGAACCGGTGAAGCATCTCATCGTCCTCGGCGGCGGTCCCATCGGCACCGAGATGGCCCAGGCCTTTCGGCGCCTCGGCAGCACGGTGGACGTGGTGGATGCGGCCCGGCAGATCCTGCCCCGGGAGGATGCGGATATGGCCGCCATCGTGCAGCGGCGGATGGAGGAGGAGGGCGTGCGCTTCCATTTCGGCGATTGGGTCCAACTCGTCGAAGGGGAGCCGGGGGCCTTCCGGCTGCACCTCATCAACGGCGACCGGAAGGAAACTTGGCTGGAGGGCAGCCATCTCCTCATTGCCGTCGGGCGCAAGCCCAATGTCAGGGACCTCGGGCTGGAGGCGGCCGGCGTCGCCTTCGAGCAGGGGCGCTTGAGGCTGGATGCACGCCTGCGCACCAGCAACCGGCGCATTTATGCCTGCGGCGACGTGGCGGGGCCGTATCTCTTCACCCATATGGCGGAATACCAGGCCGCCATCGTGCTGAAAAACGCCTTGTTCCATTGGCCGGCGCGGTTCCAGCCTCGCGCCGTGCCCTGGTGCACCTTCACGGATCCCGAACTGGCGCGGGTGGGGTTTTCGGAGCAGGAGGCGGTGCAGCAAGGCATTCCGCACAAGGTCTATCGCTTCGATTTCGCCGAGATCGACCGGGCCGTGACGGACGGCGCGACCGAAGGCCGCATCAAACTCATCGTCTCGCCCCGCGGCAGGCTGCTCGGCGCCGCCATCGCCGGGGAACACGCCGGCGAGCTGATTCACGAATACATCCTGGCTTTGCAGAAGGGCTTGACCGTGTCGGACCTGGCTGGGGCGATCCATATCTATCCGACCCTGGCCCAGATCAACCGCAAGGCGGCCGAACTCTACCTGAAGGCCAAGCTGACGCCCACGGCGCAGCGCTGGATCAAGCGGCTGTTCGGTCTGCGCGGGGCAAACGGGGCTGAGTCCCTTGGAGGTGAAGCATGAGAACGCCAAGATTTGAACTTTGGGCCGGATTGGCGCTGATGGTCGCGGCCTTGGCGGGCCATGCGGCGCCCGTCAAGAACGGTTTCGATCTTCAGGGCGCACTGATCCCGCCCGCCGAGATCGTCTCCGGCGGTCCGCCGCGGGACGGCATCCCAGCCATCGACCGTCCGCGCTTCGTGTCGGCGCGGGAGGCGGATTTCCTGCGGGACGATGACCGGGTGCTGGGGGTCGAACGGCACGGCATCGCCAAAGCCTACCCCATCGCCATCCTCAACTGGCACGAGATCGTCAACGACGAATTCGCCGGCGAGCCCATCGCCATCAGCTACTGCCCCCTGGCCGCGAGCGGCATCGCCCATTCCGCCAAGATCGGCGGTCGACCGGTGAGCTTCGGCACCTCCGGGCTACTCTACAACAGCAACCTGGTGATGTACGACCGCGGGACCCAGTCGCTCTGGCCGCAGCTTTCGAGTCGGGCGATCAGCGGTCCCCTCGAGGGGCAAAAGCTCGAAACCGTTCCCCTCTCCCACACCACTTGGGCGGACTGGCGATCGCGCCATCCGGATACTCGGGTGCTGTCCACCGACACCGGCCACCGCCGCGACTACAGCCGCGACCCTTATGCCGGCTACGAGCGTTCGAAGCGGGTTCATTTCCCAGTGGCGCACCGCGATGGCCGCTACCCTCCCGAGGAGCTGGTCGTGGGCGTGGAGCTGAACGGCGAAACCAAGGCCTACCCCTTCACGGAACTGGCAAACACCTCGGGCGAATTTCGCGATAGGCTGGGTGGTGCGTCCATGGTCGTGCGCTTCGATCCCGAGCATCGGACCGGCGGCCTCTATACCGATCAGGGGGAGGAAATCCCCAGCGTCATCGCCTACTGGTTCGCCTGGTACGCCTTCCATCCCGAAACGGCGGTGTTCCAAGCGGCGCAGGAGGGACGGCCATGAGCGAAGCGATGCAGACCGTCGGGCGATTTTTCACCTCTCCCAAGGGACTGCTGTTGGGGCTGTTCGTCCTGGTGCCCCTGGCCTTCTTCGCCCTGGGCGGCGGCGATTGGTTCAGCCTCGAGGGATTTCGCGCCCACCGCGATCAAATCCCGGAGTACGCCGCGCGCCATTTCTGGCCCTTCCTCATCCTTTGGGGGCTGCTCTACACGGCCACCGTGGCCTTCAGCATTCCGGGCGGCGCGCTGCTTTCCCTCGTCAAGGGCTTTCTGTTCGGCCGCTGGGGAGGGACGCTGCTCATCGTGGTGTCCGCCGCCCTCGGAGCCGTGACCGTGTTCGCCGCGGCCCGGTGTCTCTTCGCCGAAGCGGCGCGGCAGCGGCTGGAACCAAGCCCCGTGGCATCGAAACTCCTCGCCGGTTTGCAGCAAACCGTCCCTGGTTTCGTCCCTCCGGGCGCATTCGCGTCCCAGTTCGTTCCCGACGAACTGGTCCAGCAGAAGGCCGTCAGTTACCTTCTTTTCCTGCGCCTGGTGCCGGTGTTCCCGTTCTGGCTGGTGAACCTGGCCCCGGCTTTCACCCCCGTCACCCTCCGGACCTACGCCCTCGCCACAGGTGGGCGTGCCGGGCAGCTTCGTGTTCGCCAACCTGGGGCGGTCTTTGCGGCACATCGATTCCCTGGACGGGTTGCTATCGGGTGAGGTGCTCTTGTCCTTCGCCCTGCTGAGCGTGCTGGCCCCGCTGGCGGTTCTTCCGAAGCCGTGGGCCAGCCGGTTCGGTTTCAAGAGCGGAGAAGAATCCTGATGGCCGAAAGCTCTTGCGTCTTCGGTTTCACCGCGCACACCGCCAACGGCGTAAAAGAGGTGCCGGCATCGCTGGATCGGGCGACACCGGACGCCCATTAGACGACGGAAGGTCCCGTGTCGACGCCCGCGTCTGATCCCAGCCGCCCGACGGCCTTGGTGTTCGCCGGGGGAGGCAGCCTCGGAGCCGTTCAGGTCGGCATGCTGAAAGCGCTCTTCGAAAAAAATGGCGTCACCGCCGACTTCGTGGTCGGCGCTTCGGTAGGCGCCCTCAATGCCGCCTATTTTGCCGGCGATCCCACCCTAAAGGGGGGGTCTTGCGGCTCGAACAAATCTGGCGCGCCCTGCGGCGCCGCGAGATTCTTCCGATCGCCCCGCTGACCGGCCTTCTGGGCTTTTCTCGAAAAGCAATCACTTCGTCGATCCGAGCGCGCTGGCTGAGCTCATTCGGCGCGAAATGCCGTACCACCGGCTCGAGGCAGCGAGGATTCCCTGCCACGTGGTCGCCACCGACCTCTTCACGGGCGCGGAGGTGGTGCTCTCCTCCGGCCCGGTGGCGAAGGCGCTCCTGGCCAGCGCGGCCATTCCCGGCGTCTTTCCGCCCGTTCATACCAGCGGCCGTTACCTCATCGACGGCGGCGTGGCCAATCACACCCCGCTGTCGACGGCGGCCCGTCTCGGAGCCCGATGGGTTATCGTTCTTCCGACCGGAGCACCCTGCGCCATGGACCGACTGCCGCAGGGCATCCTCGAAATCGTGTTGCATTCCTTGAATCTGCTCACGGTGCAGCAATTGCTCAAGGAGCCGCCTATTATGTGGATAAATTGGATCTGACCATCATCCCGCCCCTGTGCCCACTCTCCTCGAGCACTTACGATTTTTCCGTGGCCGGCGACCTCATCGACCGGGCGGCGGACAAGACCCGAACTTGGCTGAAGAAACACGGCCTCCGGGCCACGAGCATTCCGCAGGAGCTTTATCCGCACGGCCACTGATAAGACGGCCCGTGGGCTGGACGGCACACAGCGGAATCCAGGAATCTACGGCTGGACTTTTCCTCCATTTCCTACGTTTTGGGTATCACAGTTTACCTAACGACTGTTCGAAGCAGGGGTGATGTGCCTCGAGTACATCCCCGCCGATTGACTCAGCCATCGCCAGCTTCCTGGCCCCGCTCTCCAGTGATCGCGGCCTGTGCGTGGCGCACTTCTGCGCGATCACTGTCCGGCACCAGATCTACCCATGTGGCGTAAAGTTCCCGTACCCGCTCAGCCTCGCCCCCGAGTTCGGCGGCACGGGCTGCGCCATAGAGTGCGCCAGAGCGGTTGGGCTCGGCCTTGAGCACCCTGGCGAACTCTTCTCCGGCCTCGGGGGGGGGCGGTTCATCTCCAAGAGCATCTGCCTCAGCAGGTCACGTGCGGGAATGATCGGGCCCGGTGTGACGGGATGCTGGTCGGTCGAATCCTCAAGCGTGGCCGCGGAGCGCATCAGTTCCAGCGCCTCGTCCCGCTTGCCCTCGGCAAAGGCCAGCCAGGCCGCGGCGGACCTCCGCTCGATTTCCACCTGCCCGGCCCGGTAAACCTCCTTGAGCCGTTCCAGCGTCTGCGGAAATGAGGATCAAGGCACCGGCTCTACTTCCAGCAACTCGAAACAGGAATTACAGGTAGCGGGCAGGCTCAGCGGTCCGGCACCGGTCGCCATTTGTGGATGCGATGATTGCCGAAATCCACCGCGACGGTGCCCGCGGCGATGTCGGTCTCGAGCTTGTCGACGCCCGGAACGGCCGAGAGCTTCTTCTCGATGCCATAGGCGCAGAACGGGCAGGCCAGCCCATCGACCTGGACTTTGTAGACCTGGGGGTCGGCCAGCGCGGCCGCCGAACTCAGGAACAGGCCCAAGGTGAGAATGAAGCGCCGTAACTTCTTCATAAAAACCTCTTTCTTGGTCACCCGGTGCGGCCCGAAAGCGGCTTGGCTTCCTGCTCAAGGCTGCCCCAGCCCGGCGGCCCGCAAAGCGGCTTCCTCCGGACCGCGCCCGGTACAGCACTCGGCCAGCTTGCCGTCGATCGCGACGGCCGGCACCGACCGAACGCCCAAGCCTTTGGCGCGCTGCACCACGGTCGGGTCCTGCATGTCCAGCACGGTAATGTCACAAGAGGCGCAGCCGATTCGCTTGACCAGCTCGACCGCCTCCTCGCACGCGGGGCAGCCCGCACTGAAGATTTCGATCTTGTGTTTGGCATTCATGATCTTGGCTCCTCTAGGGTCTTGTGCTTGCTGATGGAGGACGGTTCGTTCGGAGCACAACGAGGACACGAACCCCTCGATGATTTCGGCCATTAGGAAGCAAGGCAAAACCGAGGGCAGGCAGTCCAGGCCTTGCACTTTGCCGCTGGGAACTCAGCTTGGTTCTGCTCATTCAATTTCCTCGGTTTCCATGGCGTCCAATATCGGGCATTCGCTGGTCGGCCCGCGCCCGGGACAGGCCGTCGTCAGCTTGACCAGCACCTGCTTCATTCGGTTGAGGCTTTCGATCTTGCGCTCGATGTCGCGGCTCTTTGTCTCGGCCCGACGCCTCACCTCGCCGCAGTGGGTGTCCGTATTGAGCTTGAGGGAAAGCAGCTCTTTGATTTCCTTCAGAGTAAAGCCGAGTGCCTGGGCCTGCTTGATGAAGCGCAGGCGGGCAATGACGTCCGGCCGATACGTCCTGTAGCCGGCTTCCGTCCGGCAGGCTTTTTCGAGCAGCCCTTCCCGCTCGTAAAACCGGATGGTCTCAATGCTGGTTCCGGAATGGCGTGCAATTTGCCCGATCCTCATCGCGTTCATCGCTCTAACCTCGATTTGTGCACATCGTAAACCCTGGACCATGCTCCAGAGTCAAGCGCTTCGGTTGAGGAGCTCGATGATTGATAGCCGAGGTTCGAGACCGGCTAGACTGCGATGTGGAACGTACCCCGATCAGCCCCGCGCCCCGTTTACATAAGCCGCCGTCAGATCGTGCGCCGGCGCTTCGAAGATCTGCCGGCACTGGCCGAACTCGACGAGGGTGCCGACCCGCTCCCGTAGCCAGAAAAACGCGGCGTAGTTGGCGATCCTTCTGGCTTGGGCCAGGTTGTGAGTGACGATGACCACGGTGTAACGTCCCTTGAGCCGTCCGATCAGGTCTTCGACGACGCCGGAGGACAACGGATCGAGCGCGCTGCAGGGCTCGTCCATGAGCAGCACGGAAGGTTCCAGAGCCAGCGCCCTCGCGATGCACAGGCGCTGCTGCTGACCGCCGGACAGAGCCAGGGCCGGCTTGTCGAGCCGATCTTTGACCTCCGCCCACAAACCCACGTCGGTGAGCACCCGTTCCAGCTTTTCATCCAGATCGGCGCGCTTCTTCATGCCGTGTTCACGCAGCGGCATCTCGATGTTGCGGCGGATGGACAGCGGAAAGGGATTCGGTTTCTGGAAGATCATACTCACCTCCCGGCGCAGCGCCGACACATCTAAGCGGGGGGCGAGTATATCCTGGCCGCCGATACGGATGCCGCCCTCGACTCGGCAGCCCGGAATCATGTCGGTCAGCCGGTTGAGGACGGACAGAAAGCTGGTCTTGCCGCACCCGGAAGGGCCGATCAGCGCCGTGATACATCCGCGGTAAATATCCAGCGTCACGTCCTTCAGGGCCGGATGGTTTCCATAGCTGACGGAGAGATTCGTCACCCGGATCAAAGGTTCCGGCACACAGCAGAGCGGGCCGGACTGCAGGGGCCCTAGCGTGTAAGCTTCGCCATCGGTCTCGGGAAAAAACAAGGTATGTCGGTCGAAAGCTTGGGTCATGGGGTCAATATCCTTCGGTTGAGCCAATGTTCCGCGAGCCACAAACTGGTGCCGTTGATCAGGATGAGCAGGCCGATCAACACCAGCGCTGAGGCGTAGGCATTGCCGTCGCCTCCGGCGACGTTCATCGACAGATCGTAAATATGGACGGACAGCGCGCGGCCGGAATCGAAGAGCGAAGACGGCATACGATCCACATAGCCGCTGGTGAAGATCAGCGCCGCCGTTTCCGCCATCGCTCGGCCGACGCCCAGCAGCAGTCCGGCCACGAGGCCCGATGATGCCGCCGGCAGCAGGATATGGCGAAGCGCCGCGGTGCGCGACAAGCCGAGCGCGGCGCCGGCTAGGCGCCAGTCGTCGGGCACGGCGCGCAAGGCGGCTTCCGCGGTGCGGACGAGGATGGGCAACACCATACAGGCCAACGTCAGGCCGCCGGACAGGATAGAAAAACCCAGCCCCAGAAAGATACTGAAGAAGGCGTTGCCGAATAGACCGAAGACGATGGAAGGCACGCCGGCCAACACATCCAGGCTTAGGCCGACCAGGCGACCGAAGCGACTATGTGAGCTAAGAAATTCCGCCAGCAGCACCGCCGTCGCCAGACCCAAAGGCACGGCGGCGGCCACGGCCACGCCCAGGATCAACAGCGTAGAAACCAGGATGGGAGCGATGCCGCCGGCCCTGCCCGCATTGAGTGGCGAAGAAAACAGGAAGGACCAGGACAAGTGCCCCGCGCCGCGCCACAGCAAGTCGCCTAGCAGCCACAGGAAAATCCCCGCCACCAGAAGCGCCGAGCCCCAGACCGCTAGGGTCATCAATGCTTCCGGCAACCACCTGCGCGTCACGGCCAGGCTTTCCGCTTCAGCCATGGTGACGCACCTCGCCGAACCGCGCGGCGACCATAGCCAGTAGGATGACCAGGCCCGTCAGAACCAACCCGGAAACGAACAGCGCCGCACGGTGCTCGCCGGTGGCATAGGCCATCTCCAGAGCGATATTGGCGGTCAGCGTGCGCACCGGATCGAACAGGCTATGGGGCATTTGCACGACATTGCCGGAGACCATCAGCACGGCCATGGTTTCGCCGAGGGCGCGCCCCGCGGCCAACAGGATGCCTGCGATGATGCCACCCTTGGCCGCCGGCAGCGCCACGCCCAGGATCGTGCCCGAACGCGACATCCCCAACGCCGCTGCGCCGCGAAGATAGATTTCGGGCACCGCCGCCAGCGCGGCATCGGCGATCAGGGCCACGGTGGGCAAAATCATCAAGGTCAGAACGAGGATGCCGGTCAACAGGCTCGCCCCCGGCGGTCGCCAGCTGGCGATGATCGGCACCAGTACGGTCAGTCCCCAGAATCCGAACACGACGGAGGGGATGCCGGCCAGCAAAGCCACCAGACGCCTAAACCACCGGCTGGCGGACGGCGGGGCGTAAAACCGGCAGAACAGCGCCGAAGCCACGCCCAACGTCCCCGCCAACAGCAGCGCCCCGGCGCTGGATACCAGCGTCGCCCAGAGCATGGGCGCGAGACCGAAGAGGCCCTCGGCAGGATGCCAGGAGGCATCGGTCAAAAAGCGCAGCCATTCGACCCTCTGCAACACGGGCCGGGATTCGTGCAGTAGAAACAGCACGATCAGCAGAAGGATCGCGGCGACCAGGCCGGCGGCGGCCGAGCACAGCCCGGCCAGGCGCGCATCAGCGCGCGAGGGGGACGAAGTACTGCGCTTCGACCAGATCATGAACGCTCTCCGAGCGGCTGAAGTCGATGAACCGCCTGGCCAGTCCCTGCGGTTCGGCCTTGGTCACCAGGTTCAGGGGCCGGGCCAGCGGAAAGCTTCCGTTGCGCACGTTCTCCACCGAGGCGGCCACCCCGGCCATGGGCAGCAGCTTGATCGGCACACCCTGCGAGGCCTCGTATTCGGCAGTGCCGATGGAGACGTAGCCGATGGCGTTCCTGTTGCCCGCGACGGTCTTGATGCCCTGCTGGTTCTCGCCGATGACTACCTGGGCCTTGATGTCGCTGTTCTTGAGCCGGAAGTGATGCAGGAACAACTCCAGCGTGGAGCGGCCTTCGGCCTTGTTGACCACCGTGATCGGTTGGTCCGGCCCGCCCACCGCGCGCCAATTCGTGATCTTGCCAGTGTAGATGTCGATGATCTGGCGGTCGCTCAGTTCCCGCACTGGATTGCTCTTGTGGACGATCATGCCGATGCCGTCCCGCGCCACGGTGAAGCTTTTCAGATCCTTCTCCTCTTCCTTGAGCGCCCGCGACACCAGGCCGATGTCCGCCAGCCCCGAACGGGCGTCGGTGATCCCGCGCGAGGAGCCGCCCGACTGCACGTCCACGCGCACGCCGGGGTTTTGCCGCTCGAAGCGCTTGCCGATCTCCGTCGCCAGCGGCGCGAGGGTGCTGGAACCGGTCAAGACCAGTTTCTGCTCGACCGCGAGTGCAACGGAAGCCGTCAATAGCATCAGGATCAGGATGCCGCATAAGGTCGTTGTCAAAGCCTTGAGTCTCATGACTTTCTCCACGGATTGATTTTCGTCGACCCAGGGTATGCCCGACGCACCTCGCCCAATCTTTTCCGCCGACGTCTACTAGTCGGGCAAACCACCTTTTCCTTACAACGGCTGACCCAGGGCGAGAAGATGGCTGCGGGCGCCAAACGACGCAGCAAACTGCTGTAAGGAACGCCTTTCTTAAGGAAGCTCTGATTAAGTCCTTCGACAGGCCTGTCCTGAGCCCTTCGACAAGCTCGGGACAGGCTTGTCGAAGGGCTCAGGACGAACGGTGACGCGTTGATTCCGTTCGCGGTGCCTGCCCGCGCGGCAGCAGGCGGGAGCTTGTCGAACGCTCTCCTGAGCCGTTAAAACCATACAAGCCTGTCGAAGGGCGTGAACGGAATCAACTTGTTCAGAGCTTCCTTAAAACCCGGCCTTGGCGCCGGTCAGCTTTCGCCACACCCAGCTATGGGCGATCTCCGTGCCGAACAATACGGAATTCAAGACATTGAGGTTGCGGAGAATCGACCGCTGGTCCGGAATAACCGACGACAGTCCCGCGAACAGGATACGGTCGCCCTTGCGCAGTCCGAACTCCGCCTTCGGCATCTCGATCGCTTCGGTATCACGCACCACCATTAGCGGTACACAGGGCATCTGCCGGGTGCGATCGGCGGGGTCGCGCAGCAGGACCTCCAAGCCGATGTCCGCGCTTTGGATCGTCTCGACAACGGCGGGCGCTTCCCGTGCATCGATGGTGACGCTCCAGACGGCGGGAACTCGTGTTCCGGTCGCAGCCGATATGCGGGCGATGACATCGTCCGCCCAGGCATCGTCCTTGCGCTTGACAATGGAAAGGAAACGCGAGAGCAGCGGGGTCGTCAGAATTGCCAAACATTCGTGCGCGATGATTTCGCTCGGAACCACCGTGAAGTCGGAATCGAAAGCTTTGAACAACTCCTGGTTGGCCTGCAGGTTTTGCCGCAACACCACGAAGAGATTGGGGTTGAGCCCGCGCGCCGTGACCACGATCGACAAGTTGCTGATATCGTCGTCGGTGCCGGCAACGATTCCCACTGCGCTCTTGATCCCGGCTTCGTACAGCGTCTCGGCGCGGGTCCCTTCGCCGAGCACCCAGGGCAATGCCGTTGCGTGGCTCGGCGGCTTCGGATCGATCAGGGTCACGTCCAAATGCTCGTGCGTAATGTGGCGGACGATCGCCTGTCCGAATCGGCCGTAGCCGCACACCAGCCAGTTTCCTCTAGGCGGCACACACTCGGTTGCCAATTCCGTTCCCGGCAGCCCGGTCAGCCACTGCAGCAACCGGTAGGAACCCGGCGAGCGGATCGCCAGTGCAAGGTATTCGGCGAATTTCTCGAACGGATCGATGATGTGCCGCGTGCCGAAGGACGCCATGTTGGCGGCCACGTCCGCCGTGGTTGCCCGACACAATGCGGGAATCTTCGGATTCAACAGGCGTACTGCAATGGCGACCGCGAGATTGGCCGAGTCGTCGTTGGTGAGGGCAATGACGCCCACACAGTTCGGGTCGGTCAATCCGGCCATAATCAGGTTGTTCGGCAGCCTGGCGTCGCCGACTAGACCCGGCGCGTTGAACGCGTAATCCTGCAAGTCGAGCTCGTCGATCCGTTCGGGATCGATGTCGATCACCACGAACCGAATAGTCAGGTGATCCAGAGACTTGGCCAACAATTGGCCGGTCTCGCCGTAGCCGCAAATCACGTAGAACGGTTCTCCCAGCCTTCTCACCGAACGCGCGAAACGCTGGCTGGTCAGCGCCTGCTTGAATCCGCGGCCCTGAATCACGGCAAACAGTTTGCTTATGGCGTAAGCCCAGCCGACCACGGACAAGAAGATGCAGAAAATGACCCAAAGCCGCTGCTGGTCGGTAAAAGCGTGAGGAATTTCGCCAAAACCGATGGTCGTCGCGGTGTAGCTGATGAAATAGAGCGCATGGAAAAAATCCATCCGCCAAGGATTGCCCTCCGCGTCGACGCCCGGGATCAGCACCAGTCCGCCGACCGAGATCGCGAATATCACGATCAAGAAGATGAGAGGCGCCCGCATGTGACGAAGCGCCACGAAAAACGCGGTATTGACCGGACTCGCGTTCATCGCCGCAGCATCACGGTCTCGGCGATCAGCAGCGTCACCGAAACGAGATTGGCGAGCAAAGCCCCGCCGGACAGCGAGACCACGCTGGCCATGGCACCGGGCGTCAAACCCTCTGGCGACATATACACCGCGTTGGCCCAGGCCACGGCCGCCGCGATCAGTTGAAGATCGGCCACCAGACTGGTTGCGAGATGAATCGCGCCGATCTGGGTGCGATCGCCGAATTTGAATACGGTGGCGATCAGATTCACCACGATGGCGGCGAACAATTCGGACACATGATGAAGATGGGGCTGGTCGATTTCGCCGATGAAGAAGCCGAAATTGAGCGTGGCGGCGAGAACGATGAAGAACCCGAAGACGACCTTTTCCAGATTCATGAAGCTCCTCTAGGCGAGCATTGACTGACGCGCCCGCCGTTGCCTTGCGCGCCGGGGATAACGGCGCCGCACATTTTCCTTCTATCGGAAAAACAAAATCAACACACTACCCTATGCCGTATTGGAAGCGCACAAGAGTCGAATGATTCCCGAAGGACAGCGCGACGCGCCTCGACAAACCTAAGCCGCGGACGGTTGACGCCTCCCCGCCGGCTTGGCTATAACCTCCTGAAATCCTCGTAGGAGCCGCCATGAACGAGCGCTTCGTCCTCGATACCAGCGTTTTCACCAATCCGGACATCTATACCCAATTCGGCACCGACTCTCCGAACGCCATCCTCGGCTTTCTCGAACTAATCCGCCAGACGTCCGTTCAGTGTTTCATGCCGCGATCGGTGTACGACGAACTCCGTCTCATGAAGAACCTGGGCAAGCTGCCGCCGGAATTCGAGGCCAGCGTGCGCATCCGCTCACCGCGCAAGTTCACCCTGCAGATTCCCGCTCAGATCGTGTACGAACTCATCGAAGAGGTACGCAAGCGTATCGACCGCGGCCAGCACATCGCCGAGGAATACGCCAAGGCGGCACGGGAAACCGGCGAGATTCAGGATGCGGGACGGGTCATCAACCGGCTCAGAGAACGTTACCGGGAAGCGCTGCGGCAGGGTATCATCGACAGCCGGGAGGACATGGACGTGCTGCTTTTGGCGTACGAGTTGGACGGCGTCCTGATTTCGGCGGACGAGGGCCTTAGGAAATGGGCGGACAAAGTCGGCGTGAAAATCCTGATGCCGGAAAATCTCCGCAGCGTCCTGGAAACGCTAGTCGAACACCACCTTCCCAGCCAGCCAATCACTCAGTAATCCGTTCAGCGACGGGTAGATCCGGTCGAATTCCAGCCGCCAGTAAATGCCGTCCGGTTTCAGCTCCCGCGGGACGATTTGAACGTGACCCGCCGCCTGCTTCAGATATAGGATCAATTGACGGGCATTTTCCGGATTGCGGAAACGGCAGCGGAAGCGATGCGCAACCCTCCCTTCGCGGCGGTGCTGGCGAATGGCACCTGTCAATCCGTCCAGGAACGCCGCGCCGGCACGCCGGTTCAAGTCCTCCGAATCCGCCAACTCCTGCTCCTCGACAAACAAAGCCAGTCTCAACATCCGATTGGTGAAATACTCCGGCGACAAATCCAGCAAGCTGTAGACGCTGGTTCTGATATCCGAAAGATTGGCGCTGCCGGTGACGTGTTTGGTGCGCCGCTGACGCGGCGAATCCTCTTTGAAAACGGCGCCTTCCCGCCCTTCTTCGTCGAGCCGTTTGAGAATCGAGGAAATAGGCGCGATATCGCCGATTTCGAAGCGTCCGAAGATCTCGACGGACGGCAAGGCATACCGGCGGATCAGCTGCATTTTCTCGTTTTGAGGCAGAAAGCGGGGGGAATTCCGTCGCATCATGTCGAACACGAACAGCTTCACGTCTTCCGAAACGAAAGGCGGCGCGCTCTCGATGTAGGGATTGTCCGGCCCCGCAACCTCGGCGCACAGCACCAAATCGGGCTGATCGTCGAAAATCGACGTATCCAGCAGATCCTGTAGGCGGTCGCTGGTAAAGGGGCAAACATAACCGCCGCGGGTCAGGGCGATCGTGCTGCTCTGAATTCGGGTCACACGAATGTTGAAGCCGTCGATTTTCTCCTCCATCCAGAAAGGTCCCGAAAGTTGCTTCGCGAGGCCGGTTCGCAACGCGAGCAGCCGTCCGATGGCTGGATAGCCGTACACGGCTTGGTTGTGGAGGATGACGGTGCCGCGCGCGATGTCCTCGAAATCGTGAACGAAGCGGACATAGCGCAACCCGCCGCTCTCGGTATCGGCTGCCTTGCCGGATCTCATCGCTTGTTGAATTCGGTCCGCATTGATTACGCTTTTCGTGGTCACGATTTGCTCACTCCGAAATGGCGACATCGGTGCTTAAGAAAGTCCTGAACATGGTCTTCGCGTAAATGCGATTGTCAACGTTCCCGTCTTGAACTAACGTGAGAGCACCTCGAAAAACCGTCGAGGTGCTCGTATGGGGTGCCCCGTCGTTTTCGGCCACACCAGTGGTTGAAAACGTAAGCCAGGCCCGAACCGCGTTTGGGCTCGGCGAAGAGAAAAACCGCCGGGGAGGCAGTTTTTCGAGGTTCCTGTGAGAAACCCATCGTTTTCTCTAATACCATGTCCAAGACCGATTCTCGATCGTCGATTCAAACTCAAATGAAGGAAAGCATCCAGGAAGAAGCGCTCAAGGTGGCGAGGAGCATCCAAAAACCGGGACAAACCAAGGAACAGACCAAGCTGGTGGCGCAAGGAATCGCCAAGGGCATCGAGCTTTACAAGAAGCAGCAAAGCGCCAAAGCCAGGGAACGCGACAAAGCGCGCAAGAAGGCGCTCAAGCTCAAACAAGCCGATATGTCCGCCCAAGGTCCCGACAGGGAAAACGCGGTTTTCGCTTCGGACTTAGCCCAATCGGGCGTCCGCGGGACGCTGATCCTCGGCGGAGCCGTTTTCGCCGCCACAGCGGGTATCTTCACGGCATCGTCGTTCGCCGGATGGCCGGTGAGCTTCGGCGCGTTCACCCTCCCTGGTTGGGTATCCCTGACAGCGGGCTTATCGACCGCGGGACTTTCCGGCTGGTTTTTCTATAAAGGCTTCAAGGGCCCATTCTAAGGCGAGACACGGGCGGCCAATCACCGCCGGCCGTTCGGCCACGGTGGAAAGATGCCCTGCCCACGACCATCCGCGGAACAGGGACGCGCCCGCCCGCTTCATTTGTTGGCATGCCGATGGCGATGACCGTAATGATGATTGATGTCGCAGTAGAGAGAATCCGGGTCGCAGCCCTCGCATTCCAATTGCAGGGTGCAATGACCTATACCGTATTTGTCTCTGATCATCTCCTTGATTTCATGCTGTATCAAGGCGGCCTGGCTGATCAGAACATCATCGATGACGATATGGGCGGAGAGAAAGCGGAAACTTTTCGAAATACTCCAAACATGAAGATCGTGGACACCTCTTACGCCTTCGATTTGAAGAACGTCCCGCACCATGGCGCTCATTTCGATGTCGCGGGGCGTGCTTTCCAACAAGATGTCCACGGTTTCCCTAAGGATCAGCCAGGCGTTCCATAGGATGAGCAGCCCGATCAGGACGCTTGCCAGGGGATCCAGCCAATACAAGCCGGTAAACCAGATTCCGATGCCGGCAGCGACCGCCCCGGCTGTCGAAAACACATCACCCAACAAATGGATGAAGGCGCTCCTGATGTTTAAATCATGCCTGGCGCCGTGGCTGACCAACCATGCCGTTACGACATTGACGACGAACGCCACGGCACCAACGGCAATCAAGATGTTGGCAGCGACGGGCGGCTGAGACACGAAGCGCTCATACGCTTCGTAGAATATTCCCGCCGAGATCAAGGTTAGCGTGGTGGAATTGATCAGAGCGACGAGAATGCCGACACGATGGTAGCCGAAGGTTTTGCCGGCATGGGACGGCTGCTCGGCCAGATGAAGCGCATACCAAGAAAGCACCAACGCCAGCACATCCGTCAGGTTGTGCGCGGCATCGGTCAATAAGGCCAGACTGTTCGCCATCAGCCCGGCCAAGACCTCGAAGATGACGAACGTGATGGTCAGAGCGGCCGAGAATCCCAGTCGGAATTTTGCGTGCCTTCCGATCGTATCGACATGAACATGCGTGTGTCCACCCGTCATGGCCTGACCTATGTACTTACTTCTATTTCTCAATCAAAGAAACAATATTGTAGGCCGAAATAAGCCCGTCCTGAGCAACGTCGAAGGACCTGTCCTGAGCCTGGCGGAAGGGCGTTAGGGCTCCATCCTAAATCCGGCAGTTGGATACGCCCTGAAAAGCGCCAGGCCCTCATCCCCAGCCCTTCTCCCAAAGGAGGGTGTCGTAAAAGCTAAAAATGTAGTCAGTTATAAGAGAGCTCTGAGAGGAGTTGGAGGGGGATCCTCAAGTCCTCTACAAAGGTTTTGTTGATTTAACCGGAAGGGGTAGGAGGTATCCCCCATGGGTAAGCGAAGCTATCGTAGCACGGCGTTTGACGAGATGGATGGGTCGGCGGTTTTGGGCCGGCTTGAAGGTAAGCGGGTGGTATTGGCGGTGGGCGTGGCGAAGAAGGCGTTTATGGCGCAACTGCTCGATGAGGAGCGGGAGGTATTGGCGACGGTGAGGTGAAGCCATCCGCCGCGGACGCGGGCGCTGGTGGAGACGCTGAAGAGGTGGCTTGGGCGTTGTCGGGTGGAGGTCGTGATGGAGCCGACCGGGACCTACGGAGATGCCTTGCGCGGCCTGCTGGTGGCGGAGGGTTGGCCGGTGTACCGGGTGGGCCCGAAGCGGGTGCATGATGCGGCGGAAGCGTACGATGGGGTGCCGAGCCTGCACGATGCGAAGGCGGCGTATGTGATGGGGCGGCTGCATCTGGACGGGGTCAGCGACGCGTGGGAGGAGGTCTCGGACGAGCGCCGGGAGATGAAGGCGTTACAGGGGCTGTTGCGGCTGTACCGAGGACGGTACCGGCGTGGATTGAATCGGCTGGAAGCGCAGTTGGCGCGGCACTGGCCGGAGGTGTTGGAGGGGGATCGGTCACGCTGCTACAGCTGTTGGCGGTGTAGGGGTCACCTGGGCGGATTGCCGCCGATCCGGAGGGGGCGGTGCTGGCGAGTAGGGTGCAGAGTGTGGGGGTATCTTGTCTTGAGCCGAAAGGGAAGTGATCCAGCGGCTGGCGGCGGTGGTCGGGCCGACGACCAGTGCCGTGCTGCTGGCGACGCAAGGGTCGCCACTGAACTATCCAGAGCCCCGCAGTTACCAGAAGAGCCTCGGGCTCAACTTGAAGGAACGCTCCAGCGGCCAACACAAGGGTCAGCTGAAAATCACCAAGCTGGGACCGTCGCTGGCCCGGCGGTACCTTTATTTTGCCGCGCTTCGGTTGATCGACCGCGATCCGGTGGTGCGCCGGTGGTGTAAGCGGAAAGCCCAGCGTGACGGGGGACGTAAAGGCAAGGCGGTGACAAAAGGTCATGCGGAAATTGGCCAAGGCCTTGTGGTATGTAGACTGCGGCGAACCGTTTGAGACCCGCAAGCTGTTCACGGTCGAGACCTGGCCGATGGCCGCTTGAGGCGGGGGCAGGACCGATGCCCCCCATGGGAGGAGCGAGCATGACCTAAGTTGTTCTGCGTTGATGGGCAAGGGTTAGGTGTCTTCCTGGGGGTGACCTTCCACCCACCCTGAGACCGGCCAGAGGTTCCAACGTAGTCCCGAGGCACCCCCCGGGATGACCCAGGGTTGCGATATCCCATGAAAC
>DYIL01000060.1 GCA_020723665.1 Methyloversatilis universalis | reverse complement strand
TCGCCTCCCGCAAGGCGATGAATCCGAAGGCATCAAGGCGAATTTCAACATCCTGTTAAAGATACCCTCCACAACGAATTGTATCGAGCTCAATCCAGGGGTCTTTTGATACCTCTCAGTCATAGAGGCTTAAATAGTAATTTTTACGAAACATTGGGTATCTCCAATGAGGCATCGGACCAGTGACCTCTGTCCATCCCAAGAGATTTGTACATTTCGCGAGATAAGTATTTTCACGGAATTTACCACCTTCTTGCGATAACTTAGCAAGCTATTCATCTAATGGTTTAGAGCCTTATTTTAGCTGCCCCACGTAGACCGCGGAGCCAATAAAGGCGCCGGTGCGCGCCGGGGCTCATATCCCCGGAAGGCCGGTTCGACTCCGGCAAACCTTTCCGAATGAAGGAGCGCGAGGCACTTATATTTTCGATAAAACCATGCTCTTTCGTTGACCATTGTCGATTTGGATACGCTAGTCCCTCGGTCCTAAAAACGGCCTGACAATCGATGCGTCGGTTTTATTGCACCTATTCCGATAGTAATTCTTGCAATTACGGCGTATCAGGAGAAAAGTAATTCTTTTCCAAATCTGGGGACCTCGAAAACCGCCTTCCCGGCAGTTTTTCTCTTCGCCAAGCCCAAACGCGGTTTGGGCTTGGCTTACGTTTTCGGCCACTTACGTGGCCGAAAACGACGGGGCATCCCTGCCCCGCACGAGCACCTCGAAGTTTTTCGAGGTGCTCATTTGAGACAGCCGATGTCACGGCGCGGAACAACCGTCTTCTTACGCCTCAACAGATGCCAAGACCCATTAGTCCTCCAGTATGCTTCAGAAACGAAATACCTGATGACAGGTCAAATTCCCGAAGCTTCAGCGAAACCTCGGCTCTTCAATAAGAGAGGACTTATGCCACCTACGAGCCTCGTCAAGACATACAAGGCGGCGCGGCGGGTGGTCATCGGCGTGGTGGGAACTTCCATAGTCTTGATCGGCATCGCTTTAATCGTGTTGCCGGGCCCAGCCTTTCTATTGATTCCTTTTGGCTTGGCGATTCTCGGGATCGAGTTTGCCTGGGCGCGGCATTGGCTACGCGTCGTGAAACGAAGAGCCCAGGATCTCAAACAAAGTGCCGAGGACATCAAACGTAAAGGCGGGCGATCTGTTTGGCGAGTGATACGGTCAGTGCTGCGGCTGGAATGAAGGAGGGCCGGTATCCCACTAGTAAGCTTTCGGCAATGCTCCGGCTGCGAATCGACTTTGCCCGGATTCAAGGCCGGGGCCGGGCCCGCCGACCGGTCACGGTCACGCAAAGCACCTAGCGCAGGGCTTGTCGACAGGAAGCAATAGGAACTTATTCCATTTCTCAATCAAAAGGAAAACGTTGTAGGCCGGAATAAGCCCTTCGACTTCGCTCAGGACAGGCTTATCCCGGCCTGCCATTAAAGAAATTTTCTTTTTGTTCGAAAAATGGAATTAGGAAAGTCGCGAATCCTCTCTTATAGGAGGTTTTCTTGTGCGGAAACGGGTCGTATGTTGCGACCGGGCGAAGGCGCCGACGACCAGGACGCCCCATTTCGCCTACCTTGCCCAGAGAAGAGCCGAAAGCGAGATTCAGCGACTGCTCGATGGACGCGAGCCGTTGCTCTTGCGACAGCAGCTTTCAGCGCTCAAGATCCAAGAGACCGAGCGCCGTCTCATGGTTACCTTGGGCAACGTGCTATTCGAATACGGTAAGGCCAATCTCAAACCTGACACTCGACGAGATCTTTTCCAATTAGTGGAGACGCTCAAACAGCAACCGGATCGCAATCTTCTCATAGAAGCGCATAGCAACAGCCAGGGGTCGGCGTCTTACAACGGGGATCCATCCCTGCGCCGCGGCGCAAGCCGTGCAGGACGTCTTGCTCAGAAACGGCATCGGTCCCGACCGTATCACGACCCGTGCACGGGTGGGTACAGCGAGATCCATCCGGTGGCGTCGAACAGCACCGGTCCTGGGCGGCTGCAAAATCGGCGGGTGGACGTTTACTTATCGGAGCCGGGGGCATCGGTCACTGAACGGAGCGGATAGTATTCGCCGGAGTCCGGGATCGAGGAAAAACCGGAATCGTGTCACCGAAGTCGATTCGTTGCGGGACGGGAGAAAGCCTACAGACAATCACGAACTACATCGTATGTGTCGGCCGCTGCGATTCGAGGCTGCCGGCCAGGTAGTTTTCTATTCGGGCACGGGTAGACCCGCCGTCCTCTTCGCTGAATTGCACGCCGATGCCGGCGGCGCGAGAACCTTCCGCGCCCACAGGTGTGATCCAGATAATCTTTCCGGCCACCGGAATACGTTCCGATTCATCCATAAGGTTCAACAACATGAACACTTCTTCGCCCAAACTATAGGCACGGTTGGTCGGAATGAACAGCCCGCCGTTTTTAACGAAGGGCATGTAAGCGGCATACAGAACGTTCTTGTCCCGGATCGTCAGAGACAGAATGCCTTGGCGCAATTTGTTCTCGCTAACGCTCATGACAAGGCTTAATCCACTTGCGGCGAGCACCCGAGCCGTGCCCAATGGATCAACAGTTCCTCCAAAAGCAATTGGCGGTTGAGTTGACCGTTCAATGCCCGTTTCGCCTGCATCAACAGATCGAAAAATCGGAACAGGCCCTTCAAGTGTAGTCGAGGACCCACAGCCTGCAAATCTTTGCGCAAATCCGGGTTATCCAAGTGTTGACAATCCGGTAGGCTGCGAAGGCGGATCAAGTCCACCACCCAGGAGATCATCCAGTCGACCAATTCTTCATAAGGCAGCGTCGACCAACGCTCCGCAAGCGACACCGGTTCCTGACGCTGAGATGCCACATTGAGGTACTCCGAAAATACCATTCTCCGCCGTTCCACGACATCCGAATCGGCGAGTGCCAAAGCCTTCAACGGAGCATATCTCGCGGCTGCCAACAAGACCGTCGTCGCTTCACCGGTTCCTTGCTGCTCTAGCCATCGAGCGGCAACCGCATGATCCGGAAGCGCGACCGGCAGACGCTGACAGCGGCTGAAGATGGTCGCCGGCAGAGCCGACGGGATATCGGTCAGCAACAACATTACGGTGTCTTCGCCCGGCTCCTCCAAGGTTTTTAGGAGAGCGTTGGCCGCACTGATGTTCAGCTGATGCGCGTCGCAAAATACAACGACACGGTAGCCGCCGTACTGCGCCTTGAGCGAAAGGTTCGCGATCAAGTGGCGGACTGCATCCACGGCGATCGGCTTTCCCCGTTCCGCAGGCTCTAGCCTCAAGAAATCCGGGTGGGTTCCGGCGCGAAACAATCGGCATCCGGTACAATCGCCACACGCGAAGACGCCTGGGTTCCTACACAGCAATTTCTGGGCGAAAGTCTCCGCCAGACGGGTCTTTCCGATCCCGTCAGCGCCATGAATCAACAAGGCCTGCGGCAGTCTCCGAGCAGTCAGATAAGCATTCAGTCTTTGCCAGGGCTCCTCGAGCCACGGAAAGAGAATATTGCCCGAATCCGTTTCCATCAGCGTTGGCGCAAAGAATCCAAATGCTCCGCGATAGCCGCCTGCACCTCGGCGAGCGGCCGGGTCGCATCGAGCAGCTTGATGCGATGGGGCCATCGTCCGGCCAAAACGCGATAGGTTTCCCTGACCCGGGACAAGAAGGCGGGGAGTTCGTTTTCGAAACGGTCGAGCTGACCCCTGCCCTGAGCCCGTCTGAGGCCGACTTCCACCGGAGCGTCGAACAAAAAGGTGAGATCGGGTTCCAGGCCTTTCTGCAACCAGTCTTCGAGAAATCGTATGACCGCGATATCGATGCCGCGGCCGCCGCCCTGGTAGGCATAACTGGCATCGGTGAACCGATCAGACACGACCCAGACCCCGTCGGCCAAAGCGGGCTCAATGACCTCTTCGATATGCTGTGCGCGGGCAGCGAACATCAACAAGAGTTCGGTCTGGGCCACCATGCCGTGAGACTCGATGATCAACCGGCGTATGGCCTCGCCGATAGGCGTGCCGCCCGGTTCTCGGGTAACGAGAAACCTGATGCCGTACCTTTGCAAGTAATCCCGGATGAACGCCAGATTGGTGGTTTTACCTACGCCTTCCCCGCCTTCGAGGGTAATGAATTTTCCCCTAATCATGCCGGTGCTTTTGGAACTGTTCGACCGCTCGCTGATGGTCGTCGAGCGTGTTCGAAAAAACGTGAGTGCCGTCGCCGCGTGCGACGAAATACAAACTTTCCCCCGCAGCGGGATGCAAAGCCGCGCGGATCGAATCACGCCCCGGCATGGCGATCGGCGTCGGCGGTAGTCCGGAACGAACATAGGTGTTGTAAGGTGTATCTTTTAGCAAGTCCTCTTTCCGGATATTTCCGGAAAAGCCATCCCCCAAACCATAAATGATGGTCGGATCCGTTTGCAGCAACATGCCCTTAGCCAAACGTCGGATAAACACGCCGGCGATGAGGGGACGCTCTTCCGGGCGTGCGGTTTCCTTCTCCACTATCGACGCCACGATCAATGACTCGTAGGGTGTTGCATAGAAAGTCCCTTCGCCGCGATTCGCCCATTCTTCTTCAAGCACGGCCTGCATTCTTCGATAGGCTCGCTTGAGAACCTCGATATCCGAGGTCCCCTTGGTGACGAAATAAGTGTCCGGGTAGAAGCGGCCCTCCGGATGCTCATCCGGTGCCCCGATCATGCGCATAATCTCCTCGGGCGACTTGCCCCTCGCGAGTTTTGTTAGGGGAGGACTTTGATCCAGCGCGGTCAGAATCTGTCGGAATGTCCATCCCTCCACAAGGGTAATCGGGTGCTGGCGAACCTTGCCGGCGACGAACATTGCCAGCAAGTCCCGGAGCGTCATTCCCGGCCGGATCTCGTACTCGCCGAACTTCAATTGTCTGGCCACCCCGTCGACATACGCTCTAAACTTGAACCAAATCGGATTAGCTACGATTCCCTGTCGTTCGAGCTTGGCGGTAATACGCGCCAGGCCGTCGCCCTTGGTGATCTCGAAATAGGCCGGGCGGCCAAGCTCCAGCGGCCTATCCAGTGCTGCTTGATAATCCATCCATAACCATCCGATCAGAAAACTGGCGGCAATGACGATAATCCCGATCGCCCGTTGCACGCTGCGGCCAACTCGCTTTCCGCCTTCGTCCGTAGCCATCGATCAATCTCTTCTGTAATCGGCCCAATACCATATGTTCGATGCTCGCATCGGCGAACGGGCCATAATCCAATTACGCAGTTTGTTAAAAATACCTCGTCGGCGGCGTAAAGTTCCTCGATCGCGACACGCGACTCCACGACGGCAATGCCGCGCTGCCGCGCCGTCTCGATCGTTATACTCCGCATGACCCCGGCGACTCCGCAGCGGTCTATTTTCGGGGTGTACAGGGTGCCGTTCTTGATCAGGAACACGTTGCTCATCGTGCCTTCGACGACATACCCCTCGACATCCAGCATGATACCTTCCCGAATCCCGTCGTCAGTCCACTCGGCGCGGGCGAGGATTTGCTCCAAGCGATTCATGTGTTTGATACCGGCAAGAGAGGGGTTGATGCCCAAGCGGTTTTCGCAGAGCCGAACCTCGACGCCGATTTTCCGCAGTTCGGACGGGTAATCGGGCGGCGGGTATATGCTGAGGACTCGGGTTGCCCGTTGCGGTTCGGGCAACCGGTAACCGCGCTCTCCGATACCGCGGGTGATGTGTATCTTCAGCACCCCGTCCGTCCGCGCTGCGCAAAGCGTGCGCACATCGGGTTCCAAACATTCGCTTCCGGGAAAAGGGATGAGAAGTTTTCGGCAGTCGCGTTCCAAACGAGCGAGGTGCAAAGTCCAAAATAATGGCACCCCCTTACGGACGGCGATCGTGGTGAATGTCCCGTCGCCGTACTGAAATCCGCGATCTGCCAAATCCACGCAACGCGTCCACTGGCCGCCAATCAGAGCCGTCATACACGCCGAGCCCGCTCATCACCTCAATCGGCGATCCGAAAATGCTTCGTCCTAGGATAACAAAAAGCACGCCGACGCGTGCTCTTAAGGATGCTCTGAATAAGCCCTCTCTCCCGCTGGGACAAACCTGTCCTGAGCTTGTCGAAGGGCCGTGCTTCGCACATTAGCGTCGCTCCCGGCGAACGGGTAAGCGCCGCTTGCGGCTCCCAACAGGGACAGTGCGGAGTGACTGGGTTGGGTGAGGGGCTTTGAGATCCAACAGTCGCACTGTTCGCCTTTCCCACTGGAAACTTAATCAGAGCTTCCTTAAAAGGGGACCTCGAAAAACCGCCTTCCTGGTGGTTTTTCTCCTCGCCACGCCCAAACGCGGTTTGGGCAGGCTTACGTTTTTAACCCCTTACGTGGCCAAAGACAACGGCGCATCCCTGCCCCGTAGGGGCACCTCGGAGTTTTTCGAGGTGCTCTTAAAGATAAAAAAACGTCCAACTCCATCGGCAGCCGCTGCCGTGGGTTGGATTCGTCCAAGGAAAATCAGCTGTATTTCCTGAAAATCAGAGTGCCGTTCGTTCCGCCGAAGCCGAAAGAGTTCGACATGACGACATTCAACTTCGCCTCGCGAGCCGTGTGCGGAACATAGTCGAGGTCGCATTCCGGATCCGGGTTGTCCAGATTGATCGTCGGTGGAATAACCTGATCTCTCAACGCGAGAATCGAGAAGATCGCCTCTATACCGCCGGCGGCACCCAACATATGACCGGTCATGGACTTGGTCGAGCTCACCGGAGTACGGTAGGCGTGATCGCCAAGCACGGCCTTGACCGCTCTGGTTTCCGCGATATCGCCCGCCGGTGTCGAAGTTCCGTGAGCGTTGATGTAATCGACTTGATCCGCATTGATACCGGCATCTCTCAAAGCATTGCGCATGCAGCGAGCCGCTCCTTCACCGCCTTCCGGAGGCTGAGTCATGTGATAGGCGTCGGCGCTCATGCCGTAACCGACCAATTCAGCGTAAATCTTCGCCCCACGCCGTTTGGCATGTTCCAATTCCTCCAGCACCAAAACCCCGGCGCCGTCGCTCAATACGAAGCCGTCGCGATCCCTGTCCCAGGGACGACTGGCGTGCACCGGATCGTCGTTGCGGCGGGACAAGGCCCGCGCCGATGCGAATCCCCCCAACGAGGTCGGCGAAGTCGCCATTTCGGCACCACCGGCAATCATGACATCGGCATCGCCGTATTGGATCACGCGGGCGGCTTCTCCGATGTTATGGGTGCCCGTCGTACAAGCCGTAACGATGGCGAAATTCGGGCCTTTCAACCCATACTTGATGGATACATTGCCCGAAATCATGTTAATGATATTGCTGGGCACGAAGAACGGGGAAATTTTCCGCGGACCGCCCTTCAAAAACGCGCTATGTCCGTTTTCGATTCCCGTGATGCCGCCGATGCCGGAACCGATGGCAACACCGATCCGTTCTGCATTTTCTTCCGTCACTTCCAATCCGGAATCTTCGAACGCATCGCAGCCTGCCGCCAGCCCGTAATGAATGAAAACATCCATTTTCTTGGCTTCTTTTTCGGGAATGTATCGGGTGATATCAAATCCCCTAACGCTACCGCCAAAGCGGGTCGAGAAATCGGACACATCAAAATGCTCGATAGGCGCGATACCGCTCTTGCCTTCAAGCACGTTTCTCCAGCAATCACTCACCGTTAACCCGACCGGCGACACTGCGCCCAACCCGGTAACGACCACGCGCCTTCTGCTCAATCTTTGTTCCTTAGCGGGATTGGAAATTGACAAAAACAATCCTGCCCCGCCGAGCCGAAAACCGTGCGGGGCGGCAGGACCAAATCAGATGTGGCTTTCGATGTAGTCTATCGCTTGCTGGACAGTGGTGATCTTTTCCGCGTCTTCGTCGGGAATCTCACATTCAAACTCTTCTTCCAGGGCCATCACCAGTTCGACCGTGTCCAAGGAATCGGCACCGAGATCGTCGACGAAAGAAGCTTCGTTCGAGACTTCTTCTTTTACGCCCAATTGCTCAGCCACGATCTTCTTAACACGCTCTGCTACATCACTCATCGTTTTATATCCTCAGCTGTTTTCTCTGGTTATAGTGAGTCGGGAAATTTTAATTTGAAACCGGGTGAATACAAGCCTTTTCTCGAAAAAGGCCGGAACGCTTCATGCCATATACATGCCGCCGTTGACGTGTATGGTTTCGCCGGTAATGTATGCGGCGTCGTCCGAACAGAGGAAGGCCACCGCACCCGCTATTTCCTCGGCAAACCCTAGTCTCGCCAACGGAATATTAGCCAGCAACGCTTTGCGGCTTTCTTCAGGCAGCGCACGCGTCATATCGGTATCGATGAACCCAGGCGCCACAGCGTTGACGGTGATATTCCTCGACCCGACTTCTCTCGCGAGCGATTTGGTGAAGCCGATGATTCCGGCTTTGGCGGCCGCATAATTGGTCTGCCCCGCATTTCCCATCGCTCCGACCACGGACGTAATGTTGATCATACGACCTTCCCGGGCTTTCATCATTCCACGCAAAGCCGCTTTACACATGCGGTAAACGGAAGACAGATTGGTCCGGATGGTATCTTCCCATTCCTCGTCTTTCATCCGCATCAGCAGGTTATCCCGCGTGATCCCGGCATTATTGACCAAGATGAGCGGCGCCCCGAACGCTTCGTTCACGGCTTTGAAGAACGGCTCGATCGAATCGGCCACTGCGACGTCCAGCACCATGCCCTTGCCGCGGAATCCAGCTTCGGCTAGGGCTGCGGAAATGGCATCGGCTCCTGTCTCACTGGTCGCCGTACCTATCACGGTATGCCCTTCCTTCGCCAGACGCAGCGCAATGGCACGCCCGATACCCCGACTGGCCCCGGTTACAACAGCGACTTTAGACGTCATTGAACAAGCTCCAACGCTTTAGACAAAGAATGCGGATCAAAAACCGCCTCGGTTCTGCAGGTTGGGACGATTCGCTTGTTCAAACCGCTAAGAACTCGACCGGGACCGCATTCAACAAAACGAGTGATGCCCCGTTGAGACATGAACAGGACGGAATCGGCCCAACGGACCGGGCTATACAATTGTTTTTCCAAAACCGCCCGAATGACTTCGGGAGCCGAATGGGACGCTACGTCCGCGTTGTGCAGCACGGCGATTCCAGGGATCTTGACGACCAGATCGGCAAGCATTCTCCTGAATTTCTCGGCGGCGCGTTCCATTAAGGGACAATGGGACGGCACGCTGACCGGCAAAAGAACGGCTCGTTTGGCTCCCTCGGCCTTCCCGAGCTCGATGGCCCGCGTCACGGCAAGCTTATGACCGGCGATCACGATTTGTCCGGGGGCATTGAAATTGGCCGGTGCGACAAGTTCCGTTTCGGTCGATGCCCTACTGCAAACGTCCATGACCTGGACGTCGCTCAACCCCAAAATAGCCGCCATCGCCCCGGTTTCGGACGGGACCGCCTCCTGCATCAATCGCCCACGCTCGGCTACGAGCCGAACCGCATCCTCGAACACCAAAGCGCCCGAACACACCAGAGCCGCATATTCTCCCAAGCTGTGGCCCGCCATCCAACTAGGCTTAACGGGTGTGTGTTTGGACCATACCCGCCAGGCCGCAACATCGGCGGCCAACATAGCCGGCTGTGTACACTGGGTCAGATTGAGCCGATCCTCGGGACCGTTCTGAACCAAGTCCCAGAGATCGTAGCCAAGCACTTCGGAAGCGGTTTGAAAGGTGGATTCCACTTCCGTATGAGTCTTGGCGAGTTCCGACAACATGCCCACGGATTGGGAGCCTTGCCCCGGAAAAACGAATGCCAAGCCTTCGTCGACGCGATTTGTAGACATAAATTCCCCTAATACCGGATCAGGGCCGAGCCCCACGCAAAACCACCGCCGAAAGCTTCCATCAAGACCATCTGTCCCCGCTGAATCCGACCGTCGCGTATCGCCTCGTTCAAAGCGAGCGGTACCGAAGCCGCCGATGTATTGCCTTGCTTCTCGATGGTCAGCACCACGCGCTCCATGGGCATGTGCAGCTTTTTTGCCGTAGCGGCGATGATGCGTATATTGGCCTGATGAGGCACGAGCCAGTGGATATCCGATTTCTGCAGATTATTGGCGGCCAAGGTCTCGTCCACGATGCGTCCGAGCGTATTGACGGCGATCTTGAATACTTCGTTGCCCTGCATTTTCAGGAATCGCTCGTCGTCTTCACCGTTTCCAGCACCGTGCGGGTTTGGAACGTACAACAAATCCTGATACTGTCCATCGGAATGAATATGCGTGCTCAGGATTCCCGGCTCATCCGAAGCTTCGAGCACGACTGCTCCGGCACCATCGCCGAAAAGGATACAGGTTGCGCGATCCGACCAGTCGACAATACGCGAAGTGATTTCGCTGCCTACGACGAGAACCCGCCTAGCAGCTCCCGCCCTGACGTACTGATCGGCGATACTGAGTGCGTAAATAAATCCGGAGCACGCGGCCTGAACGTCGAATGCCGCGCAATCCCGGATATCCAGCCGCTGCTGCAACAGGCAAGCGGTACTGGGGAAAACCCGATCCGGTGTACAAGTGGCAACGATAATGAGATCGATCGTTCCGGTTTCGATCTGCGCCGACTCCAAAGCCTGACGAGCAGCGTGTTCCGCCATGCTGGAGGCCGTTTCGTGCTTGCCGGCGATACGGCGCTCGCGAATACCGGTCCGCTCGACGATCCAGGCATCGGATGTATCGACGGTTTGGGCGATCTGGTCGTTGGTGAGAATGGTTTCGGGGAGATAGCCGCCGGTTCCGAGAATCCGAGAGTACCGTCTCACGCGGTCTTCCTCTCGGCGAAAATTTCAGCAATCCGCTCGCCGATACGAGTCGGTACAGCCTTCTCGATCTCTCTAACCGCGATGCTAATCGCGTTTGCGAAGGCCAAACGGTCGGCATTACCGTGACTCTTGATCACAATGCCACGCAGTCCTAGCAGGCTGGCCCCGTTGTAGCGTCGATGATCAAATTGCTTCTTGAAGGAGTGAAGCACGGGCATGGCCGCCAAGCCGGCCAGTTTGGTCAAAAAATTCTTGCCGAACGCCTGCTTGATTGAATGGTTGATCATTTTGGCGAGCCCCTCGCTGGTTTTTAGCGCCACGTTACCGACGAAGCCGTCGGTCACGACGATATCCACGTTTCCCGAGTAAAGATCGTTCCCTTCGACGTAACCGATGAAATTGATGTGGGCGTCAGCCAACAATTTCGCGGCTTCCTTGACCTGCTCGTTGCCTTTGATTTCTTCTTCGCCGATATTCAGCAAACCTACCCGCGGATGCTCCTTTTCCTCTACCGCACGCACCAACTCGTAGCCCATCACGGCAAATTGATAGAGGTGCTCCGCCGAGCAATCGACGTTGGCCCCAAGATCCAGAACATGGGTATGGCCTCCCATGGATGGCACGGCAGAAATAATGGCAGGCCGGTCAATTCCGGGTATTGTTTTGAGAACGAATTTTGCGATCGCCATCAAGGCACCGGTATTCCCGGCACTGACACAGGCATCGGCAACGCCTTCCTTGACCAGGTCGACGGCGACCCGCATGGATGAATCCTTCTTGCCACGTAGCGCCTTGCCCGGAGACTCGTGCATTTCCACCGTCTCGGAAGCGTGATGAATGCGAATCCGGTCGCCGAAGCGCGTTAATGCCGACCCGAGGTGTTGCCTCAAGACGGCTTCGTTACCCACAAAAATCAGATTTAAATGAGGATTGCTTTCGGCACTGTCCAGAGCCGCCGGAACGATCACGGCGGGACCGTGATCGCCGCCCATAGCATCCAAAGCGATGGTCGGCTTCTTACTCATAGTTATAATTCAATCAATCGAGCGGCAAACTCAGCAGAAACGACGACAAGAAGCAGCAGAAACTTCGCCCCCGAGACGGGGCGGATATTGCAGCTATTCTTCGCTCGATTCCTCCTTGCCGGTGATCACTTTGCGCCCGCGATAATACCCATCCGGACTGACATGATGCCGGAGATGGACTTCACCCGTGGTGGGTTCGATGGAAAGCGCATTGGCTTTCAAAGCGTCGTGCGAACGACGCATACCTCGCTTGGAACGCGTTTTACGATTTTGCTGTACGGCCATTTAAAAGCTCCTATTGTCGAATATTTTTGAGTTGCGCCAATACGGCGAAAGGATTCTCGCGGGATTCCGCATCGGTTTCCGTCTTAGGCAAAGCACACTGAGGATGCTGGGGAATCGAAGGAATCGCCAACACCAATTCGTCCGCCACGATGTCCGCAGGATCAATCCTGCCCGTTCCATCGAGGAGCAGAGGCTCAAGCGGTTCCGGCAACAGATTCCCCTCATCGATGGTGCTGACGATACCCAGGCGGACTTCGCTGCGTACCGGCCAGTCCAAAGGTTCCAAACAGCACTGGCACTCCAGTTCGAGATCGGCCTCCACCCGGCCGGAGACGATTGCACGTCGGCCTTCTTTCCGAAATTCGAGATCGACTCTTGCTTCGCCCTTCTTATTTAATACCATGTCTCGTATACGAGACATCTTGTTCAAAGGCACCGATCCGACGATCCGTCGCTTCTTTTCCGCATACTCTAACGGATCGATCGAGTTTGGCAGACGGTCAAGCATAATCGTGCAATGATATCGAGAAATGTGAAAAGCTGTCAAAATCGATTCCTTTGTACATTTTTGACTACTCAAATCTTCGCTCAAATCCGACTCCGTGACAAAAATTGTTCTGGCTTCCAGCTCCACCTATCGCCAAGCCTTGCTGAACAAACTGGGTCTCAAATTCAAAGCCGTCTCTCCCGGAGTTGTCGAAACGTCCCATGTCGATGAAAGCCCAGAAAGTCAGGCGCTGCGGCTCGCAAAGGAAAAGGCCCAGGCGGTGGCGCCTGGTTTTCCCGACAGCCTGATCATCGGCTCGGATCAAGTCGCCGCTTTGAATGGAAAACAGTTAGTCAAACCGATGACGCGCGACAAAGCCATTCGGCAACTTCGCGAGTCTTCCGGGCGGTGCGTCGCGTTTTACACCGCCGTAGGCGTCCTGAACGCGGCCACGGGAGAAATGAAAACCGATATCGACCGTTGCGCGGTCTATTTTCGAACACTGAGTGATCAGGAAATCGAACGTTATGTCGATCGCGAACGACCTTTCGACTGCGCCGGCGGGTTCAAGTCGGAGGGCTTGGGCATCGTGCTATTTGAAAAGTTCGAAGGCGAAGATCCGAACGCTCTGATTGGACTGCCGCTCATTCGACTTGCCCGCTTGCTCGCAAGCTTCGGAGTGGAGGTCATTTGAATCAATGCCGTACGTAAGCGTCGAGCATAAACACGGCAGCGGTTTCACTGAATTTTTCGGCCGCTTGAGACATCGCCTTCATTATTTGGGCATCGTCCAAACGTATCGTAGCGGCAATCTCCTCCGGAATCGCCCGAAGCACGTCTTCCGCCGGAAATCCGAGTAATGCCACGGTCTTCAGTTGATTTGCAAGATATAACAGACTGGCTTCCAAACGGTGAGCCTCGGCCAGTTCGGGCTCGAGATGCCAACGAATCGCTTCCTGCAAGGCCGGTGGCAGTTTCCACGCCTTGGCGAGCTCCGCACCGATCTCGGCATAGGTAAAACCGAGCCGATCTTTTTCCAAGGCCGGAACCAACCGATCGTCGCCGGCGGCGGCCAAAAGAATTTCTCGCGCCTGGTCCGGCAAACGCAAATAAATGATCAGCGCACCAATGCGATGTAGCAGCCCCGCGACAAACAAGCGTTCGCTGTGAAGTACGGAAGCTTCCTGGGCCAACAGACGCGAAATCACGCCGCAATAGACGCTGTTCAACCAAAACTCGTTCATGTTGACCAGACACGTCGGGATTTTGCGAAAACCGTGAATGACGGAGGTGGTCAACGCCAAGCTGTACAGCGTGTCGGCACCGACCAATCCGACCGCACGCGTAATGGTCTCAACACGGCCTGGCAAGCCGTAAAACGAACTATTGACTATCTTCAGCAATCGCGCCGTAAGAGCAGGGTCCTGACCGATCGCTTCGGCAACCTCGGCAAGCTTGAAATCTTCACGTTCAAGAACGCTCCAAATCCGGGCCACTGCGACCGATGGGGATACCAGTTGAGGCGTCCCCATGACGAGGGTTTCGGGTGTTTCGGCTATGAGCATCAATTCATGCGGTTGTAATAACTGAGAACCCGTGCTACGTAGGCCTGGGTTTCCTGGAATGGAGGAATCTTATTTCCATATTTGACGACATTGTTTTCTCCGGCGTTGTAGGCGGCCACCGCCAATCGTACGTCTGACTGAAACATGTCGATCAACTCGCTCAGATACCGCGCTCCTGCCTCTATGTTTTCGCTCGGATCGTAACGATTGCGAACGCCGAAGCGAGCAGCGGTTTCCGGCATGAGCTGCATCAGGCCGACAGCACCTTTACGAGACACGGCCGCGGGATTGTAGGCGGATTCCGCGCGAATGACGGCATGCAGTAATGCAGGATCAAGACTGTACTTGCTGGCTGCCGCGTCGATCAAAGAGTCGAATTGGCTACGATTTCCCTCTGAAAATCCAGATCCCAACCGCCATCCTGTCGAAGACGACGAGCGGGAAAATGCAGCCGGCGTCTTGATGATCAGACGATAACCCGAATGCCTCGGATTATCCGTATAAAAAACGTGTCCGGCGCTATCTACATACTTGTAAACATCCGCGCCGACTGAGCTCGAAAAAAGAAAGGATAAAAATGCCAGCCCGTATTTGATTTCAGATGGTCTGAACATCGTCTTTCCGCCCGTTGACCGTCGCTACGTCGACAGACGAAAAGTTTTGCACGAATCTGTTTTTTTTCAAATGACGGCTGTCATTCTGTGAGCCGGCTCGCGCTTTTGTACCGACGACGCTAAACGTGCGTCAGGACACGAGTTCCCTAACCGATCTCGGGCTTGACCAGTCCTGCGGCTGTTCTCGCTCGTTCCCGGGCTTCTTCGACGGAGTTACCCGCGGCTAGAGCCACGCCGACTCGACGGCGCGGATATGAAATCGGTTTGCCGAATAGCCGGATTTCGGTTTCGGGAACGGCCAGCGCATCGCCGACACCCTCGAATACGATTCCCTCCCCTTCGATCTGGCCGTAAATCACGGCACTGGCCCCCGGATTTCGGAGGCTGCACGATACGGGAAACCCTAGAATGGCTCTCGCGTGCAGCTCGAATTCGCTCTGCTGCTGGGTAATCATAGTCACCATCCCGGTATCATGGGGTCTCGGACTCACCTCGCTGAACCAGACCTTGTCCCCCTTGACGAAGAGTTCCACACCGAAAACGCCGCGTCCGCCCAAATTATCCGTCACCGCCTTTGCGATACGCTTGGCCTCCGTAAAGGCGGTCCTGCTCATGGGCTGCGGCTGCCAACTTTCGACATAGTCGCCGAGTTCTTGCCGGTGGCCGATGGGCTCGCAAAAATGAGTTTCCTCTCCCGCTCCGCCGTCGCTGGCTCGCACCGTAAGCAAAGTGATTTCATAGTCGAACTCGATTTTGGCCTCCACGATGACTTTGCCATTCCCTACCCGACCACCCGACTGTGCGTGCTCCCAAGCTTTTTCCAAGTCGGCTTCGCTCTGCAGCAAGAATTGCCCTTTACCCGAAGACGACATGACGGGCTTGACGAAGCAGGGATATCCGACCGATGGAACGACTTTCCTCAGCGACTCCAAAGAATCGGCAAAAGCATAGGACGAGGTGGGTAAACCGAGTTCTTCGGCAACCAGACGGCGAATCTTCTCGCGGTTCATGGTCAAACCGACCGCGCGCGCATTGGGAATTACGACCGCGTTGCCGCTGTGCTCGATCTCGGCCAAAGCGTCCGTTGCGATCGCCTCGATCTCCGGCACGATGATATCCGGTCTCTCCATCTCCACGAGCCGTTTCACTTCGTTGCCATCCGTCATGTCGATAACGTGGGCACAGTGCGACACGTGTTGGGCGGGTGCATTGGGATAACGATCCACGGCCACGACTTCAACGCCATAGCGTTGCAAGGCAACGGCGACTTCCTTGCCGAGCTCGCCGCTACCAAGAAGCATGACACGGGTGGCGCTACGCGTGAGTGCGGTACCGATTTTCATGATTGGCTCCTCTCGATGAACGATGGACCTGGTGCCCCTTAGCCGTCAAGACCATTCTCCAGCATTCTAATCCCAGCCGCTTATTCGCACACCCTTCGAATCGCCCTAACCCGAAAGCCTCTAATGGCCCTATCCTCTTTCGACGCGAGCGGGTCCGGAGTTGAAGTTTCAGCCCCGAAGACCGAGCTGTTTCCATGCGTCTTCCAAGCGCTTAGCGGATACCGGGTATGGTGTTTTGAGCATTTGAGCGAAAAGCGAAACGCGGAATTCTTCCAAACTCCAGCGATAGATTTCCCGCTCGGGGACCAGGCGCCCCTTGGCCGCTCTGACGGCATTCCAATAGCGTAGCCAGAGGGGCGCGAGTTCGCTGTATTGCTTCCGGTCGCGAACCGGATCTTGAGCGGATTTCTCCAGACGGTGCAGCACGGCCTTGAGGTAGCGAGGCATCTCACGGATTTGCGCATACGGGGTGGTAACCCAAAATCCCGCATAAACAAGCAATCCCAACTGTTCCAGTATATCCTGTTGGGCAGGACCCGCGGGCAACGACTTACATTTGGATTGTATCTCGCCATACAGTTGGAACACGATTTGGGCTACGCGCGCCATTTCATCAGCCTTTAGGACCAGTTCGGTTCTGTGATCTTTGAGCCGCTTATCGAATTGATCGGCGCTGCGGATATCCGGCTGTCCCTCCAGGAACAATGCGCCCATGAGCCGATCCAAAATGTCCTCGCGCAACTCGCGCCCCGTCTTTAATTCGGAGTAGAGAAAAGGATGAGCCGGCAACTGTCGATACAACAGTTCTGCAGCTGCATTGACGGCTAAATTCTTTTTCAGATATTTGAGCTCCTTGGCCAAAGCGAAACGGAATAACCTGGCAAGTCCCAACTCCTGCTGACGGGCTGCTTCTTCCGGGGTATCGAACACCCTAACACCCACTGTCTCCCCTTCGTCGACCACCGCCGGAAAGCCGTAGATCGTCTGGCCATCGTATTGACCGTCGAAACAGTGAGGCAATTCGCCGAAACTCCAACTCTTACAGCCAGTATGAAGATAGGCTCTTCCCGCCAACAGCTGAAAGTTCTTACCGGCGTCGGTGGAATGGCGAGCTTTGAGCTCTCTGAGATCGCGGGAATGATCGACGACGGTGTTGAATTCGTCGACAACGGCGAAATTCATTCGCAGGTGCGGCGGAAGCACGTCTTCTCGGAAAGATTCGGGCGATACGGCAATGCCGCCGGTTCTTTTCAAAGCCGAGGAAAGCTGAGCGTAGAACGAACCACGGCCATAGTCGAGCATGGGCAACACGCGCTCGGCATGGTCCGGTGCCGGCACGAAATGGATACGCAAAGTCTTGGGCAGGGATTTGATCAGAGCGACGGTTTTCTCTTTTAGTAGCCCCGGAACCAACCAGCGGAACGGCTCGGGATCGATCTGGTTAAGGAGATGCAGCGGCACGATAGCCGTGACGCCGTCGTCCTCGTGTCCCGGTTCGAATCGGTACTGCAACTGAAACCGCAACGGCCCTATCTGCAAATGATCAGGGAAGTTCCTAGCATCCAGCGAAGTGTCTTCCTTTGCGGTAATATCGGCCCGGCTGAGTTTGAGAATATCGGGGTTACGCGCTTCCGCCGCCTTGCGCCAACGTTCGAAGGTGACGCCATTAACCACATCCTGCGGAATGCGTGCGTCAAACCAGCGGAACAGCCAATCCTCGTCCACCAGCAGATCGGCCCGCCGGCCCTTGTGCTGAAGATAATCCGCTTCCTCCAGAAGTTTCAGATTGTGCAGGAAGAACGGCGCCTTGCTGTCGTAATCCATGTGCACAAGAGCGTGACGGATAAACATGTCCCTAGCCTCCTGTGGCTTGATCCTTTCGTACGGAATCTTGCGCCCCGCTTGAATGATGAGTCCGAACAGCGTAGTGCGCTCATGCACCGCCGCGCGCGCCGCTTTGCGCTCCCAGTGTGGATCGTAGTGTTGTTGCTTGACGAGATGAGCCCCTACTTTCTCAATCCATTCCGGATCGATCTTGGCCACGGTGCGGGCATAAACCTTGGTGGTTTCCACCTGCTCGGCCGACATGATCCATTTGGGCTTGGCTTTGAACAAAAAGGAGCCAGGATGGATGAACAACTTGGTACCCCGCGCCCCGACGTATTCGTTCTGCTCTTGCTTGAGACAGACATTAGACAGGAGGCCCGAAAGCAGCGCCCTATGAATTTCGCCGTAATCACCCGGCGCTTGGTTTAATTTCAAGTTCAGCTCCCCCTTCACCACTTCCATGATTTGGGCATGGATATCGTGCCATTCCGTCATTCGCACGTAGGACAGAAAATTGTCACGGCACCATTGACGCAGCTTGGATTTCGACAGGTGCTTTTTCTGTTCCTCGTACTCGTTCCATAGCTTCAGGAAGAACAGAAAATCCGAATTCTCATCCCGAAAACGGGCGTGCTTCTCATCGGCATTCGAAGCCTGGTCGGCGGGGCGCTCGCGGGGATCCGGCACGCTCAGGGCAGCGACGATAATAGCGATCTCGCTCAGGCAATGTTCTTCCGCTCCGGCCAAAAGCATACGCCCAAGTCTCGGGTCCACCGGCAGCTTTGCAAGCTTACGACCGACATCGGTGATCTGCCCGCGCTCATCCAGCGCATTGATCTCCTGTAAGGTCCGAAGACCATCGCGGATCAGCCGGGCGTCGGGCGGTTCCACAAAGGGAAACTTTGAAATATCTCCCAGCTTGAGAGCGTGCATTTGCAGAATGACTGCCGCCAAGTTGGTACGGAGTATTTCCGGGTCGGTAAATTCCGGTCGATTGAAATAATCCCGTTCCGAATACAAGCGGATCGCGATCCCAGAACCAACCCGTCCGCACCGGCCGGAGCGCTGGTTCGCCGAGGCGCGGGAAATCTTCTCGATCGGCAGGCGTTGCAATTTGCTGCGGTGGCTGTACCGACTGATGCGCGCGTAGCCCGTATCGATAACCGAGCGTATACCGGGCACAGTGAGCGACGTTTCCGCGACGTTGGTCGCGAGCACGATGCGACGCGTACCCGAAGGCGTGAATACTCGCTCCTGCTCGGCTTGAGACAGGCGCGAATACAGCGGCAGAATTTCGCATTTCGACGGGTGCTGCTTGCGCAGCGACTCGGCAGTCTCGCGGATTTCGCGCTCGCCGCTCAGAAAGATGAGGATGTCTCCCGGCTGCTCATGCCACAGTTCGTCCACGGCGTTAACAATCGCCATCTGTTCGGCGCGGTCGGTCTCATCGCCCTCCTCCACCTCAACCGGCCGATAACGAATTTCCACTGGATAGGTGCGCCCCGAGACATTGATGATGGGTGCGTTCCCAAAATGCCGGGCGAAGCGTTCCGGGTCGATGGTGGCGGAAGTGATGATGAGCTTCAGATCTCTACGCTTGGGCAGCAGCCATTTAAAATAACCCAGCAGAAAATCGATATTGAGACTCCGCTCGTGCGCCTCGTCCACGATGACGGTGTCATATTGATCGAGAAAGCGGTCGTGTTGAGTCTCGGCCAGCAGGATGCCGTCGGTCATCAGCTTGATCAAGCTTTCCGGCCGAGTGTGATCTTGAAATCGAACCTTATAACCCACCGCCTGCCCCACGGGTTGTTTGAGCTCTTCTGCAATCCGCGCGGCAACGGTTCGAGCCGCAATGCGCCGGGGTTGGGTGTGGCCTACATACCCGGCAATGCCGCGGCCAGCCTCGAGACAGATTTTCGGTAATTGGGTCGTTTTCCCGGAACCTGTTTCTCCGCAAACAACCACCACCTGATGATCGCGAATATTCTCGATGATCTCGGCTTTTCTTTCGACAACTGGAAGCTCTGCCGGATAATCAAGCTCCGGCACGCTTTCCATTCGAAGCTGCCTTTGCGCCATGGATTGGCTAATTGAATCCTTTAGCGCTTGCAGTCCATCGGCAGCGGCTTGGCCTCGGCGTATTTCTGCCTGTAAGCGTGAAAGCCTCTTGCCCAAACGATAGCGATCTTTGCGAAGGCAAAGATCGAGATTTCGTTCGATTTCTCCAAGAATCTCCTGCATCAAGAGAAGAATGATTGGTTTTGGGTGGTATTTGATGAGATCGTGGCACTTTCAGCATCGGCCAATCTAGCATGACTCCGCAGTGCCCACATTGCTAGAACTGTCTTCAACATGGCATAGGGACCGTCGGCACCGGCGGCATTGCTGCGTGTTTGCACAAAATCGCCTCAATGGCGGCATCAGTACGGCACTTTGATCGTGAACGAAACTGAGCCATCGAAAATTGCACGAAGTCTGCGAAACTGCGTTCTCAACTGGTTGCCGAAAATCAAAAACGCCCCTTTGGCTCGATATAGGCGATATTCGCTGAGTATTTTCGAGCGAAAAAGGTGGCGGTGGAGGCGA
>DYIL01000059.1 GCA_020723665.1 Methyloversatilis universalis | reverse complement strand
CCTTTCAGACAGCGTGACTTCCACATCAGTGCCTCATGGTTTGAAGACAGGTTCTAAGGAAGCCCTGAACAAGTCGATTCCGTTCACGCCCTTCGACAGGCTCAGGAGAGCGTTCGACAAGCTCCCGCCTGCTGCCGCGCGGGTGTCTTGGGCGCAAACGGCTCACCCTAGCATCTTCCTGACACCGCCAGGATTGGGGTCCAGACCAAGCGCGGCCGGGATGGCCGCGTGTGCTGGCTCGGGCCGAATCGCCTTGCGAACGTGCAGGTTGCGCCCGGACGCTGGGCGTGTTGCTCCACCTCCGGCGGACAGTCGACCGCCAGCAAGGCATCCTGGGGCTCAAGAGCTGTTCGAGGCGGGCGCATAGAGCGGGCCAGTGCGCCTGGTCTTTGGGGACATGCTGGCCGAGGTTGAGCAGGGTGCGCTGACGCACTTTGCCGGCGACGCGTTCGGAACGCACCAAGGCGGTAGGTGAACTAGTGCTCGCCGGTGTTCGGTGGATTTGCCAGTATCCCTCGGCTTTTGCGTCAGTGGCCTTGCCCTGCTACTTCGTCGGATGGAGACGACGCTCTGGGATGCTCAACAGTCGACGAGCATCGCTCGTCGGCCCGAGAATTCGATGAAGCGCACCCTGCGCGAAACGGGACTCAGTAACCGGGGCATTCCAAGCCGAATCGGATGATTTGGGCAAAATCCCAGGCTTTCAGGCTTGCGCCCCCGACCAAGGCACCGTCTACACCCGCGACGCTCATGATTTCGGCGATGTTGTCGGCTTTGACGTTGCCGCCATAGAGAATTCTGATCGTCGATGCGATTTGCTCGCCGTAAAGGTCCATGATCAGGTTTCTGATAAAGTCATGTACCTCGCTGATCTGCTCCAGTTTTGCGGGTTTTGCGCCTTCGCCGACCGCCCAGACCGGCTCGTAAGCGATGACGACTTCGCTTGCGGTTCTCGGCGAAACGACCTCGAACGCCGATCTTAACTGCCGGTCCAGCAGATTGAAGGTCTCGTGGGTTTCTCTGGCTTCCTTGTTTTCGCCGACGCAGAGGATTACCTGAAGTCCGTGGGCCAAGGCGGCGTGAACCTTTTTCTGTATGACCTCGTCACTTTCGCCGGCCCGCTCGATCAATTCCTCCTCCAAAAACCGCTGTATTCCGGTCAGAACGTCCTGATTCGTTTCCGAGGCCAGGTGTTCGAGGGCTGCAAGGATTTGTCGGTCCGCGTCGTCTTTTGTTCTGAGCAGTTCCAGTTCCTGCATCAGAAAACTTCTGGACAGCCGCTTTGCGATACTCGGACCGAACCCGAAATACTTGCCGAGATTGGTCCGGCGGTCCGAATGCCCGATGATGACGCGGTCGACGCCGATCGATGCGAGCATTTCCGCTGAAATCTCCCCGGTAAACGCACCTTTTGACTCGAAAAAGGTGTCCTGTGCCAGCAGGAACACGTTCCGTCCGAGGCCGTATTCGGTGCGGAGAAAGTCCGGCTTGATGTAATCGGCGAGCGTGGAAAGCCCGGTAAAAGGAGGAGCCAGTCCGATATCCACGTCCTTTACGCCTTTGCAAAGGTCGAAGATTCTTGCGGCGAGCGCGACACCTGATCTTGGAATCACGTTCATTTTCCAATTGCCGGCGAGAAACGGCCGGATCGCTCCGGGATCTCCGCTCTCGGCTTCGATTTTCAGCCATTGGTTCGCCGTTCTCTGACGGTAATAGTTTCGATAGACGCTTGCCGTTTTCATGGTCTGTTTATCCTGAGATTCCCGTATTCAGGTTTCATCCGGCATCCGCCTGATGTTTCCCGGGTTTGATTTATCATGGGGACAATAGGGCCGTAATACAACTCGACCTTCCCGGTCTTCGCTCTGGCTTGTCGTCAACCCTGCCTTCCAACCGTTTGGGGACAAACACGGTATGGGTGATTCTTCTACCGACAATTCTTGGTTCAGGTATCGCTTTTCGGCACTTTTCTGGAAGTTATCCACTGTCAAGACTTGACAGCGGCGCGCGGGGCAGCAGGTGCCTAGATGATCCGCCGCAAGTCCTTGATTTGATTTCAATGCTGAAAAACATTACGTAATATCAATGAGATATGTCAATAAGTGCGGATATCGGGCTGTGCTGTAAAGAACTTGGTCAGGTTAACGTGAAGACTTGATCGGTCGGTATCGGCGGGTGTTATCCACGGACTTATCCACAGGGTTTTCCACGGAAATTGTGGATGAGTGGCGATGCCCGCCGATGGACATCGAGCCGGGTTGCCATAGACAAGACGAATCGGAAACAGCTTGAGTGTGATCCGGAAACGTCGAGCACCCGACGATCACGCGCGATGCACGCTCTCGCCCCGCGATATGCCACTGGCGATGATGTGGGCGGTGCGCAAAGGCTCCGGCAATCTGCCATGGAGAGCGTGCGCCCGGATCAATGCTTCCGTTTGTGATATCGACAAACCGGCACGCTGAACGTAAACCCCGGCGATCGGCTCCATCTGTCCGGCCCGTTCGATGAGTTGCCACTTCCGTCGTCCGCCTGGAACATGACCGAGCAGAGCGTCGCGGATCTTTTGGAGATTCGGAAGATGTCGGGCGACGACGACCACGGGACGGTCCAGCACCTGATGCAGCTGGTGTATGTCGACGACGTTGAATCCAGCGAACGCGATGCCTTGAAGCAGAATGGCCTGAAGCTGCGGATAAAAGCGCGAACCAGCGATCAATCGCGTCAGCGTTGGGGTCGAGTTCGCCCCATCTCGCCGCACTTTTCCAGACAGGATGCCGTCTAGACGATTACCGGCATAGAAAGCACCGACAATCGTGACGTCCCCCCGATGATGACGCTCGAAAGGTGCGTCATCGAACCCGATCACGTGGGAAAACCCGGAGGATGCCATCGGACTTCGCAAGCGAGTGATCGAGAGCCGACGACCGGCCCGCTCGTCGGCTCGTGGGCATGCCGGTGATATTCTAGACTCAGGCGAGATCCATCTTCGTTGATCACCATATTGTGCCCCCTGTCTTTGGCCTTGCGGAGACGACGCTCCGCCCACCGAATCAAATCGGAGAGAGTGTCGCTGGGATGCATTTGCGCTATGCCTACTGATCGTTACCGGGATGGCTTTACCCTGGAATCGCAACGGAATGCGTTCCGGTAAGCTGGGCAGGCGGTCAAGTGCGAATGTCGCTCCCGGCGCATTGCTCTCCGGGAACACCACGATGAACTCTTCTTCGCCGGTGCGAGAGACGATGTCCTGCGATCTGAGCAGCCCGCGAGCCGCCGTTACCGACCGTAACAGCGCCTGGTCGCCGGCGTCGTGACCGTGGTTTTCATTGATTTGGCTAAAGGTGTCCGGTTCCGGCTGATGGCTTGGTTTCATACGGCATGCACACGGTGCAAGAGTTCTCGATTCGAATCGAAAATTCCGGACGTCAGGCACTTACCATTCGGGTTGTCTCGCGATAATGTCGGCTCGCGGCGGCGAACGCGACGGCGGTCACGAGCATCAGCACCGAGAAGAACCAGAAATAATCGGCTCCCGCCAGTTTTGAAGTGCCGTCCGGGTTTTGAATGAAAAAATTGACCGCGCTGGTGAAGAGGTTTCCGGCGGCCACGGAAACCAGGTAGAAAGACATGACGAAGGACTTCATGACAGGTGGTGCCTGGGTATAGGCGAACTCCAGGCAGGTGATCGACACCATGACTTCGGACGCAGTCAAAACGACATAATTGAGCAACTGCCAACCGATGGACACCGACGTTCCGGCATCCAACGCACGCTGAATCCAGGCCGCGAAGGCGAACGAAAAGGCCGCCAGAATCATCCCTGCGCCAATTTTCCTCAAAGCCGTGACGCGTACGCGGCGCTCCAGCCTCGGATAAATTACGTAGTAGAAGAGCGGGGTCAGAATCATGATGAGCAAGGGATTGGCCGCCTGTATCTGCGAGGGCAGAATCCGGTAGCCTAGGAAAATCTGGTCCATCTTCTGGGCCTGCAACACCCAAGACGAACCGGTTTGGTCGAACAGCGCCCAAAACATCGCCACGAACAGATAGAGGACGCCCAGCCTGGTAAAGACTCGTAATCCCTCGGGGCTGACGATTTCACGCAAAAAGGCGGCGCCGCCCGCCGGTATGTGGGCGAACCGGTAACGGCCCGACCAAAAAATGACCGTGGCAACGAACATCAGTATCCCGGGTACGCCGAAAGCCGCCGCGGCTCCGTAGTGTTCCAGCAGCCAGGGCGTCAAAAGCATGGACGAGAACGCGCCGAAATTAAGCGCGAAATAAAACCAACTATAGACGCGGCTGAGCAGATGCCGATTGGTTTCCGCGAACTGGTCGCCGACATGGGCGGAGACACAGGGTTTGATGCCGCCCGCACCGAGCGCAATCAAACTCTGCCCGACCAAAAGGCCGGTGCGGGTGTCGTCCAGAGCAAGAGCCAAATGTCCGAGGCAATAGACCAGCGACAACAGGATGATGGTCCGGTACTTGCCCAGCCAGCCGTCCGCGAGCAAGGCCCCCAGGATCGGTGTGAAATAGGTGGCGGAAACGAATAGGTGAAAATAGCCTTTGGCTTCGTCTTCGCTCATCGGATCGGGATAGCCGGCGGGACTCATCAGGTATTGGCTCATGAAGACCACCAGCACCGCGCGCATGCCGTAATAGCTGAATCGTTCGGCCGCTTCGTTGCCGATGATGTAGGGAATGCCGGGCGGGAGTCCCGCGACGGGAAGCGGTTTGGAGCGATATTGCGTCATGGCTGCATTACCGCTTCTTGATCCCGAAGGAATCCTCCCGCGCCGGAAACGGCCGCACGGCGGCGGTTCGAAAGGCACCGGGTTCGGCCCAATCTCAGCCTTTTTTGATTTAGGTCAAGAAACACCGAATTTCCTTTGGTTAGCCTATATCCGCGTGCCGCTTGCGGCGCAGCTATAAAAACAATCATTTGCGAAAATTAATCTGAGGAAATCGTGATGGAAAAAGAGAAAGACTATTTTTGGTACTACGTGGGCGGTGTCATCGTCGCGGTCGCGATCACCATGGTGATGGTCAAGAGCAGCGAGCACGAAAAATACGCCACCAGTGCCAGGGCTATCGCCGAGGATGCCGCCAACTCTTCCTATCGGTAAAGCATCGGACGAGTTGCTCAACGGGCTTTGGTCGTACGCCAAGCGCATCTAAATTGGCCAAATACAATGCAGGATGGGCGTTTGAGAGCCGCCCGTCCTGCATTGCTCATTTTTGATCCATCCAGAAAAGTTACGAGGTCGTCGCTGCGTTTGTAGCCTAGGCACATGAGGTCGTAAGGCTCGGCCTAGAGCGACCCGCCTAGAGGGTGTTGCGAAAGTAACCCGGCATCACCAAAGAATCCCGACAATCGCTTGAAAACGCGGGGTTTTTTCTTCAACCCAGCTTGCGTCTTCGGCTTTTACAAGGTCTTCCCAATGTCGATGCTTCGATCTCCGACAATCCGACGAGCCTTTCACGACAGGCTCTTCATTGCCACTTCGTAGACATCCTTGGAAACGTTCTCGATTCCGGCGATCCGCTGAAGTTGCTCGCGCATCAATTGTCGCCGATCCTTGTCGTACCGCCGCCACGGTGTCAAGGCGGTCAGCATCCGGGCGGCCACTTGAGGATTCAAGGCATTCAGGGCGATGACGTGGTCGGCGAGGAATACGTACCCGGCACCGTCGCGAGCGTGGAAATTGACCGGATTGGATTGCGAAAAGGCACCAATCAATGAACGGACCCGGTTTGGAACTTTCAAGTCAAAAGCGGGATGAGACAGCAGTTCCCTGACCCGATCCAGGGTCCCGGGTAGATGACAGGTCGCCTGCAAGGCGAACCACTTGTCGATCACCAGGTCCTCGTCGCGCCAACGTTCATAGAATTCGGCCAGGCAATCCGATTTTTCCGGATTATGGCTGTTCACGATGGTCGACAAGGCCGAGATCTGATCGGTCATGATGCGTGCTTCCCGGAACTGCCGGACGCTGAGCCGATAGACTTCTTCGGTTTCCAACTCACCCAGATAAGCGAGACAGACGTTCTTTAGTCGGCGCCGGCCCACGGCCTCTGCATCGAAGCGGCCCGTCTCGTCGATGTGATGCGTCCGGTACAGGCGGCGGAACTCCTGTTCCAGGGTACGGGCTAGCTCGCGTTTCACGGTTTGTCGGGCCTGGTGAATGGCATCCGGATCGACGATCGTCATTGAAGCGCCGATGTATTCCTCCGGCGGCAAGGTCAAGAGCAGGGCGAAATAGGATAGATCGGCCCAGTCATGGGAAATAATGCGCCGATAAGCCTCGGTGAGACGGCCGTCCACCATTGCCGGCGTCTCTCCCTTGGACAACCGATCCACCAAATCGAGAATGACCTGGGTGGCCAACTGCTGTCCCGCATCCCAGCGGTTGAAGGGGTCGGGATCGTGGGAGAAAAGGAAAGCCAGTTCTTCATCGCTGCGGTTCATGTGCAGTCGGACCGGAGCCGAGAATCCGCGCAAGGCGGAAACCACGGGCTTTTCGGGCAGGCCGACGAAGCGGAATTGCTGTTCCGGCTCTTTTAAGTCCAACACGCGGGTTGTTTTCCCATAGGGTTCGGTTTCGCCCGCGAGCTGCAAAGGCAGTTCCGTGCCGTCCGGTGCCAACAGTCCTATCGCCAGGGGAATGTGAAACGGGGCCTTTACCGGTTGGCCGGGCGTGGGCGGACAACTCTGTCTGACGGTGAGACTCAGGACGCGGTTTGCCGCATCGTAATCGGCGGTGATATGCACTTCCGGCGTCCCGGCCTGGCTGTACCAGCGGCGGAATTGGGTGAGATCGACGCCATTGGCGTCCTCCATGCATTTGACGAAATCGTCGCAGGTCACCGCTTGTCCGTCGTGGCGCTGGAAGTAAAGATCGGTGCCCTTGCGAAAACCCTCCTTGCCGAGCAGGGTTTGCATCATGCGCACCACTTCGGCGCCTTTTTCGTAGACGGTCAGGGTATAGAAGTTGTTAATCTCGATATACGATTCCGGCCGAACGGGGTGGGCGAGGGGACCCGCGTCCTCCGCGAACTGCTTGGTGCGCAGCCTGTTGACTTCGTCGATGCGCTTGACGGCGCGGGACGTCCGGTCGGCGCTGAATTCCTGATCGCGGAATACGGTCAGGCCCTCCTTGAGGCTGAGTTGGAACCAATCGCGGCAGGTAATGCGGTTGCCGGTCCAGTTATGGAAATACTCGTGGCCGATGACCCCCTCGATATGCTCGTAGTCGCTGTCCGTGGCGGTGTCGGGCCGAGCCAGCACGCATTTGGTGTTGAAGATGTTGAGCCCCTTGTTTTCCATGGCACCCATGTTGAAATGGCTTATCGCCACGATCATGTACAGGTCGAGGTCGTATTCCCGCCCGTAATTCTCCTCGTCCCAGCGCATGGCATTCTTTAGAGACTGCATGGCGTGATCGCATTTGTCGAGGTCGTGCTTTTCGACGAAGATCTGGAGCGTGACCTCCCTGCCCGAGCGCGTCACATAGCGATCCTCGACGCATTCCAAGCGACCCGCGACCAGGGCGAACAAATACGACGGCTTCTTGAACGGGTCCTCCCATTTCACCCAGTGGCGACCGTTCTTGAGCTCGCCGGTCGCGATCCGGTTGCCGTTGGATAGCAGCACGGGGTGACGCGACTTGTCTGCGACCAGGGTCGTCGTGTATTTGGCCATGACGTCCGGACGGTCGATGAAATAGGTGATTTTTCGAAACCCTTGCGCCTCGCATTGGGTGCACAGCATGCCCTTGGAGAGGTAAAGTCCTTCCAGGGCGGTATTCGCTTTCGGGTTGATGCGGGTGACGATCTCGAGGTCGAACGGGCGGTCGGGAACGCTAGGCAAAACCAGGAACTCCTCGCTCAGGCGGTATTCGGGGGCGTTCAAACCGCGGCCGTTCAGCTTGATCGATTCGAGCAGGAGCTCTTCGCCGTTCAGTTCGAGCTCTGGATTTTCGCGCGCCGACTCCGGATTTCGACGAACCCTAAGCTTCGCGGTGACGCGCGTGTTCTCTTCGTCCAACTCGAAAAAAAGATCGACGGTATCGATGAGATAATCCGGCGGCGTGTAATCCTTGAGGTAAACAGTTTTTGGGGTGTGTTCGCGCATCGTGGTCGAGCCTTGTATCGATAATGTCGGAATGATACGGCTTAGACCGCTGAAACGGGAGAGCTGTCGCTTCCCTTTTTGTTTTCCGATCCGGCTCGTGGCCGCATTCCGCCGAAAACGGTTAAGATGAAAAAGATGACACATTTTCTTTACAAGGTTTCGACCGTTGCGGTAATCCTGCTGCTTCCCGCTTGCGGGCCGGACGAAACGAATCATCGCGTGGTGGGCACCTTGGAATGGGATCGTGTGGAGCTGATCGCGGAGGCTTCCGAGCCTATTGTCGAAATCCCGGCACAGGAAGGCGATTGGGTCGAACCTGGGCAGGTTCTGGTGCGGCTCGATCCGGCGCGGCAACAAGCCAGGCTGGAGGCGGCGAAGGCGGAGCGCGGTCGCGCCGCCGCCCGGCTCGAGGAACTGGAACGGGGACCTCGGGCCGAGCGCATTCGAGAGGCGAGAGCCCGTTTCCAAGGCGCCGATGAGGTTTACGCGGTGCGGCGCCGTGACTTCGAGCGGGTGAATGAATTGCTGCCGCGCAAGCTCATCGCCGCGGACGAGGTGGACAGGGCGCGGCGGGAGCTCAAAGCGGCCCGAGCCGACCGCGATGCGGCTTTGGCGGTTCTCAAGGAACTCGAAGCCGGCACGCGCGTGGAGGAAATCGAACAGGCGCGCCAGGCGCTTGCCTCCGCAGAGGCAGTCGTGCATGTCGCCGCGGCCGATTTGCGGCGCCTGACGGTGAGGGCGCCGGTGGCGGGGCGCCTCGACAGCCTGCCGCTCAAACTCGGAAATCAGCCCCAAGTCGGCGCCGTTGTGGCCGTGTTGCTCTCGGGCCAAGCGCCCTATGCGCGGGTCTATATTCCCGAACCGATCCGTGTTTCCGTGATGCCCGGGGACGCCGCACGGGTCTGGCTGGATGGAGTCGATGAAGCTTACGAGGGTACCGTACGCGTGGTGAGTTCTGACCCGGTCTTTACGCCGTTCTTTGCCTTGACCGAGCGCGACCGGCGTCATCTCAGCTACATCGCGAAAATCTATTTGAGTGAGACGGTCCGGGACGTGCCGGCCGGTCTTCCGGTCGAGGCCGAGCTGTCGGGACTCTCGAGGTCCCGGCCGCGATGACCGGCGGCTATGCGGTCACGGCCTCCGGCCTGACCCGGCGATTCGGCGCATTGATTGCCGTCGATCATGTCGATCTCCAGATTTCCCGCGCTACCATTCACGGCTTTCTCGGCCCCAACGGTTCCGGCAAGTCGACCACGATCCGGATGCTCTGCGGCTTGTTGAGTCCCACGGAGGGAGAGGCGACGGTCCTGGGGCACCGGATTCCCGGCGAAAGCGAGGCCATCAAGCGCAAGATCGGCTACATGACGCAGCGCTTTTCTCTTTACGAAGATCTCACGGTCCGCGAAAACCTGGAGTTCATGGCCGACATCTACAGTTTGCCGCGGACGCGTGCCCAACGGCGGATCGATGAGTTGCTGGAAAAATACGAGCTCTCGGACCGGCAGCGGCAATGGGCCGGGACGCTGAGCGGAGGCCAGAAACAACGTCTGGCGCTTGCGGCAGTGACCGTGCACGAGCCTGAGTTGCTGTTTCTGGACGAACCGACCAGCGCAGTGGACCCGCAGAACCGGCGCGATTTCTGGGAAACGCTGTTCGAACTTTGCGAAAAGGGAACGACCATCCTCGTATCCACCCATTACATGGACGAAGCGGAGCGCTGCCATCGCCTCGCCATCCTAGACCGCGGGCGTGTGGCGGCGGACGGCGCGCCGCAGGAATTGGAACGGCGCATCGACGCCAGCGTCGTGGAGATGGAAACCAACGACCCGAGGACCGCGCGCCTCTTGTTGGCGGATTTGCCCGGCGTGCTCGGCGTAACCCAACTCGGGGTACGGCTGCGCGTCCTGCTCGACCGGTCTGTCGTCGATCCGCTGGCGGAGGTCCACGCACGCCTGTTCGGGCGGGGATTGAGATTCGAAGCCCGATTGACGCATGCGAATCTCGAGGACGTTTTCGTCGCCGCTACCCACGGCCGTTATCTCAAGGCGCGGGCGTGAACAGTCTGCTGCGTCTTTTCGCCATTTTACGGAAAGAAATCCGCCAACTCCGGCGCGATCGGCTGACCTTCGGAATGATCGTCGGTATTCCGCTGCTGCAGATCACCCTGTTCGGTTATGCCATCAATACCGATGTCCGTCACCTGAGCGCCGCGCTGGCCGATCAGGCGAATACGCAGCTCTCGCGCATTCTGGCGCTTGATGCGCAAGCGTCTCAAGTCGTCGACATTATCCGGCGGGTCGAAACGCCGGAGGAATTGGAAACCCTGCTTCGGCGCGGCGAAATCTCGGTCGGGATTTTCATTCCCGCGGATTTCGCGCAGCGTCTCGCGATGCGAGACCGGCCGGCGGCGCAGCTCATGATCGACGGGGCCGATCCTCTGATACTCGCCGCCGCACGCCAGCTCACCGACATGTCGCTGCGCTACGACACGGCGCCGAGACCTTCCGCCGATGCGGCCTTATTCGAAATCCGCAATTATTACAATCCTGAGCGGCGCTCGGTCGTCTATATCGTGCCCGGATTGATGGGGGTCATTCTGACGATGACGATGGTGCTGTTCACATCGGTGGCCGTCGTGCGCGAACGCGAGCGCGGCAATCTCGAACTGCTCATCACGACACCGGTGAAAAATCTTGAATTGATGGTAGGGAAGATCGTCCCCTACATCGTCATCGGCTTGATCCAAGTCAGCCTCATTTTGCTGCTCGGCGTCCTGCTGTTCCACGTTCCGATTCATGGCCTAATCCGGGACGTTTATCTCGCCTCGCTGGTGTTCATCGCTGCCAATCTGACGATGGGCCTGGTGATCTCGACGCTGGCAAAGACGCAGTTTCAGGCGATGCAAACGACCTTTTTTTTCTTTCTACCGTCCATACTTCTTTCAGGTTTCATGTTTCCTTTCGAGGGCATGCCCAGGGCGGCGCAATATCTCGCCGAACTGCTTCCGCTGACGCATTTCGTGCGCCTGATTCGCGGGATCATGCTGCGCGGTGCCGGCCTGTGGGAAATGGCGCCGGAAATCCGGGCTTTGCTGGCGTTTACGCTCGTCACGTTGAGCGCCGCCCTGTTGCGGTTCAAGAAGCGGCTGGATTGATCGCATGCAGGAATAGACGGGAGTTCCGAATAGCGCGGCTTTGCCGGATTTTTCGAAAGCGACGTGTGTCGAATCCGTTCGAAAATTTCCGTTGCCGGGAGTCCTTGCCGGTCATGCCTGCCCGAGCCTTGAATTTTTCGGATCGGGTTATCCTCGACGCGATCCTGGAACGGGCGGTTGTTGTGCTGACTCCACCGTCGAGCGACAAATGTATATCCGGCTTAGAACCTATCCCAATAGGCCTTAGGAAACCCTTCGACAAGCTCAGGACAGGCCCTTCGGGCGTGCTTCGCACGCTGGCGTTCGCTCCCGGCGAACGGGTGCACGGGTAAGCGCCGCTTGCGGCTCCCAACGGGGAAAGTGGGGGGGTGATTGGGTTGGGTGAGGGCCTTTTGGATCCAACAGTCGCACTGTTCGCCTTTCCCGCTGGAAACTCAATCAGAGCTTCCTCAGGATCCCCGAAACAAGGATAGCAAGCCGCGCAGCAAGTCTAACGGAGCCGGCGGACATCCGGGAATGGCGAGATCGACCGGGATCACGTTCGAGACCGCTCCGCAACTGGCGTAAGACACGCCGAATTCGCCGCCGCAAACCCCGCAGTCGCCCACGGCGATCACCCACTTGGGATCGGCCGTCGCTTCGTAGGTCCGTTTCAAAGCCGCTTCCATATGGCGAGAGACCGGTCCCGTCACCATCAAAATGTCGGCATGGCGCGGAGAAGCGACGAAATGTACGCCGAAACGCTCGACGTTGTAATAGACGTTGTTGAGCGCATGGATCTCCAACTCGCAGCCATTGCAGGAGCCGGCATCCACCTGACGAATCGCGAGGCTCCCCCGAAAGCGTTTGTCGACAATCGTCTTGAGCCTGGCACCCTCACGTTCGACGGCTTCGTCTTCGGCGGTGGGCGTAACGCGCTCGGTGAGAACGCCGGTGCGAAGAAGCTTGCCGTAGAGTCGCAGCATTGGAGTCTCGCTAAAGATCGTGACCGGAATAGGAGCCGTTGACGGATTTATTGCACACCGGAAAATCGGGCACGATGTTGCCCATGACCAGCTTTTCCAGGGCCGGCCAGTTGATGATGCTGGGATCGCGCGGGTAATAGCGGCTGATGCGGCCGTGAGCACCGAAACGGACGTAGCACAGAATTTCTCCGCGCCAGCCTTCCACTGCGCCTAAGCCCTCAGCGTTTTCCGCCGGAGTCTGCCACTGTGCGGACAAGTCTCCCGGCGGCAATCCGGTCAGTATTTGCTCGATCAGGCGCAGACCCGCGCGCAGTTCCTTGTAGCGGACCCAGAACCGGGACGCGACGTCGCCCTGGGTTTCCACGGGAACGCGCACGTTCAGACGATCGTAAGGGGGATACGGCGCATCGCGGCGTACGTCGAAACTCCGGCCGCTGGCTCGGCCCACATAACCCAAAGCGCCCAGGGCAGATGCCAAATCCACGGACAACACACCGGTGGTCAGGAAACGGTCTTCCAGCGAGGAGTTGGCGTCGAGTATGGGCAGCAGTTCGTCCAATTCCCGCCGCAGCGATGCTGCCGAATCCCGCATGCGCCGAACCGTCTCCGGCGACACATCGACCGTAACGCCGCCCGGAATAAGGACGTCCATCATCAAGCGATGCCCGAACAGTGCCTGGTTTTCCCGGAGCCAGAGCTCGCGCAAGCGGCCGAACTGATAGTAGCCCGCGGCGAATCCCACGTCGTTGCACAGAGCGCCCAAGTCCAACAGGTGATTGCCGATCCGCTCACGTTCCGCTAGGAGCCCCCGGATATAAGCGGCGCGCGACGGAATTTCCACCTTAGCCGCGCGCTCCATCGCCATACAGGCGGCCCAGGCATGGCCGACGGTCGTGTCGCCGGACACCCGCCCGGCGAGTCGAACGAGTCCTCTCGGATCGCGTCCCTCGGCGATCTTTTCGATGCCTTTGTGCACATAACCGAGGCGCTCCTCGAGGTGCAGAACCGTTTCTCCCACCGCCTGGAAGCGGAAATGGCCGGGTTCGATGATGCCGGCATGGACCGGGCCGACCGGAATCTCGTAGACGCTCGCGCCTTGAGCCTTCAGGAAAGGGTAATCGTTGTCCGGCGGGGTCGGGGAAGAGGGTGTCCCATCGGCGGGAAAGTGCTTCCGCAGGGGATGAACGGTTTCCTCCCACGCGCGATGGCGAGTCCATCGCTTGGGGTCTGGATGATCGATGAAGCGGATGCCAAAGAGATCTTGGATATGTCGCTCCACACGGTCCGCCGCCCAGTAATGGGGTGCCTGCGAGGGCAGGGCGGGGTTATCGGCCGGCAGCGCCGTTCGCAGGATCAGATAGCGCCCGTGTTTTTCCAGACCGGCGTTCATCGCGAGATGGGAGCCGCGGTCTTCGGCCCAGGCGCCGGCCCAGCGCCAGCCTTGCGCGCCGGCTTGCTGCCCGCAGCGGCCCCAGTCGCCGCTTTCGAGCTCGATCACGTCGGCGGGGGGCAACGGGCTCGGTGCGATTAGGCGGGCTTTGATGCCCTCCGACACGAGCATCGTATAAAACGTTCGACCGGTGTCGGCGCTTTCCGCAACGGTCGCGTTCCGAGAAACTTCGTTCAAAGCGGAGACGCTCCGGAAATGAGTTGAGTGGCCTGGCTGAACCAGTTGCCCAGGAAGCCCGGAATGGAGAGCCCGAGCCACAGGACCAGCGCTAGGTGGATCATCACCCCCATCAAATTCGCCGATATAGGCTTTTGATTTTCCGGGATATCGCCGTAGACCACGGGGTGCAAATGCCGGAACAGACCGGCGAAGGCGACGCCGATGCCGACCAAGAGCAGCGGCGTCAGCCAGGGGTAATCGCGCATGGTGGCGACGAGCACCAGGAACTCGCTGGCGAACACGCCGAAGGGCGGAAACCCGGCAATGGCCACGGTGCCGATCAAAAGACCCCAGCCGATGGCGGGCTGGGTGAGAATCAGACCGCGGATCCGGTCCATGCGCTGGGTGCCGGCGAGCTGGGCCGCGTGTCCCACGGTGACGAAAATCGCCGATTTGGTCAGGGAGTGGGTGGTCATGTGGAACAGAGCGGCGAAAGTGGCCCAAGAGCTGCCGACGCCGAAGGCGAAGGTCATGAGCCCCATGTGCTCGATGGAAGAATAGCTGAACAGCCGCTTGATGTCGGTCTGACGATGCAGAAACAAGGCGGCCACCAGAAAAGACAAGAGGCCGAAGCCCATCATCAGATAGCCCGCCATATCGGTGCCGAGGGAGCCGTCCACCAGCATCTTGCAGCGCACGACCGCGTAAAGGGCGTCGTTAAGCAAGAGTCCCGAAAGAATGGCGGACATCGGGGTCGGACCTTCGGAATGGGCGTCCGGAAGCCAGTTGTGCAGAGGCACGAGCCCGATCTTGGTGCCGTAGCCCACCAGCAGGAACACGAAAGCCAGTCTCATGATAGTGGGTTCAAGAGCGCCGGCGTTCTCGTGCAGTACCGTCCATAGAAGGGCGTTTCCGCCTACGCCCAGTTTTTGTTCGGCGGCGAAATAGAGCAGCACCGTGCCGAACAGGGCCAGAGCGATGCCCACGCCGCACAGGATGAAATATTTCCAGGCGGCCTCCACCGACTCGGGCGTTCGGTACAGGCTGACCAGCAACACCGTGGCCAGGGTCGCACCTTCCATCGCCACCCACAGTACGCCCATGTTGTTGGTGGTCAGAACCAGATACATCGCGAGCATGAAGCCCTGGTACATCGAGTGATAAAGGCGCAGGCGCCTCGCGTTGACGCGCCCGGTTTCCTCTTCGTGCGCCATGTAGGGGCCGGAAAAGATGGACGTGGTCAGCCCTACGAACGCGGTTAGGACCACAAGATAAACATTGAAGGAATCGATGTAGAGCATCTGGCCGGAAGACAGCCGGGGCCCACGCACCAGCACGTCCACCGCGAGCCAGATCGAAGCCGCCAGCGCCCAGGCGTTGCAGCGTATATTGATGCGTCCCGCCCGCCGGCTGTCGGCCATGAGACCCAGAATCGCCATGCCGGCCAGGGGAATCAGCAGGATAAGATAGGCCGCGATCATGACTTGTCCGCCTCGCTCAGCTTGCTGAGCCGGTCCACGTCCAAAGAGTCGATGCTCTCGCGAATCTGGAAAAAGAATACGCCGAAAACGACGGCGGCGACCAGGACATCGGCAGCGACACCCAATTCCACCACCATCGGCATGCCGTAAGTGGACACCACCGCCGCGAAAAACAATCCGTTCTCGATGGACATGAAGCCGACCACATGGGCCACGGCCTGCCGCCGGGTGATCATCAGCAGCATTCCGAGCAGAACGACGGCCAGGCTGACGGCGATCGCGTTGAGGGTCACCAGGGGCGAGTGTGCGACTACGGGAAGGCTCACGTAATAACTGAAGACCATCAGAAACGCCCCGCCCATCGTTACCCGAGCCGGGTGCTCGATCGTGTCCAGTTCCCGGTGCAGTCCCAAGCGATGGATCAGCCGGTGCAGCATGACCGGGATGAGGATGCCTTTGAGCAAAAAGCTCAAGCCCGCCGAAATGTAAAGATGCGGGAAGTCCAGGACGCCGGCGACCATGGCCGTGGTCGCCGCGAGCAGCATGCCCTGGACGGCGAACACCAGGACCAGCCTGACCAGTCGGGATTGGCCGAGCATCAGGAACGAGGTCAGGGCGATGAGTCCCGCGAATAAGAGGACCGCCTGGCTATATAGACTGAGTCCGGCGAAACCCATCAGCGCGCGGCCTCCAGAATGATATGGCTCAGCATGCCTAGAACGCTCAGAAGGTAGGCAAAGCTCAGGTATTCCTGCACCCGGAAAATGCGCATCTTGGCGAACAGCACCTCGGAAAGCGCCAGCATGACCGCCAGCACGGCGAGCTTGAGGACGATCATTCCGAGACCCATGCCGAGCGCATTCAGGGTGAAGGTTTCCGCGATGCCCCACGGAAAGAAGATGTTGGCGATGAGAACGCCATAGAGCATCAGCTTGATCTGGCTGGCCCATTCGATCAGCGCCAGCCAGCGACCGCTGTATTCCAGGATCATGGCCTCGTGGATCATGGTCAGTTCCAGGTGGGTGGCCGGGTTGTCCACGGGAATGCGTCCGGTCTCGGCGATCGCGACCAAAATCAGGCCCCCCATGGCGAACACGAAGGACGGACGCAGCACCAGCCCGCTGTCGAGCACGAAGTTTACGGCTTGCGACAGATTGGTGGTGTGTGCGCTCATGGCCAGGGTGAACACCGCCATGAGCATGGCGGGCTCGGCCAGCGAGGAGATCGTCATCTCGCGCGACGAGCCCATGCCGCCGAAAGTGGTGCCGATATCCATGCCGGCCAGCACCAGGAACGTCCTGCCCAGGGCAAAGAAACCCACCAACACGATGACATCCGCGACGCGCGCGGTGGGCAGATGGATCGCGACCAGAGGCACGGTGGCGGCCGCCAGCACGGTGGATGCGAAGACGATGTACGGAGCGGCGCGGAAGATCCAGGAGGCGGGATGCGGCACGATGGGCCGCTTCCGGTAGAGCTTCCGCAGGTCGCGGTAAGGCTGAAACAGAGATGGGGCCTTCCGGTTCTGCAGCCGGCACTTGACCCGCTTGATCCAGCCGGCCAGCAAAGGCGCCAAGCCGATGAACAGCAGGGTTTGGAATATCGCCATCAGCCAGGCCATCAACTGACCACCCAGAGCAGAACGATCAACGTGAAAAAGGAGTAGCCGAGATAGGTGCGGATATTGCCGGTCTGCAGACGTCCGACCCAGCGTGCCAGACGGGTAACGGCCCTTCCCGACGGCTCGTACAGCACCAGCCAGGCGCGGTCCAAAACCTGGAATTGATAGCGAAGCTTCGTGACTCGCGTGTTTGCAGGCCCTTCCGTTTGCTCTTCGATCGTCTCCCGGGTATCGAACACCGGTTCGAAGATGCGGCGTATGGGCATGCTGAATGCGCCGGAGGTGTACTGGGTGCGGGCTGTAAGCCCGCCGAAACCGCAGTCCCAGGGCTCGGCCCGGCGCGGCTCAAGACCGGTACGCCGGTAAAGGAGGTAATAGCACAGCCAGCCCACCGCCACGGTGCCCAGCAGGACGAGTGCCGGCGAATAGGCCGCCACCTCCGGCGCGACTGGCGTGAGCCAGAGCCAACCCAGAGCCGAAATGTTCGGCAGAACGAATCCGGTCAAGGACTGCGTCAAAGCACCCAAGGCGTTGATGAGAGGCGTCGGCAAGACGCCGAACAGCACGCAGCAGATCGCGAGCAAAGCCAGCCCCGCCAGCATGCCGGGGTGATGGACGTCACGCGCGCGAGCGATATGTCGGGAGCGCGAAAGTCCCAAGAAAGCCACGCCGTACACTTTGACGAAACAAGTAGCCGCCAACGCGGAGGTCAGGGCCAGTACCGCACTGGCGGTAGGAATCAGGCTGCGGAGTATGCCGCTTTGGATGCTGCCGGCCTGCAAGGCCGTTTGAAAAAAAAGCCACTCGGAAACGAAGCCGTTGAAGGGAGGCAACGCGGCGATGCTCAGTGTGCCAACCAGAAACAAAGCCGCCAGCTTCGGCACGCGGTGAATGAGGCCGCCCATGTTCTCGAGACTCTGTTCATGGGTCTGGTGCAGAATGGCGCCGGCCCCCAGAAACAGAAGACTCTTGAAAAGGGCATGATTGAGAGCATGCAGCAGTGCCGCCACCAGCCCCAGCGTTCCCAGTTGGGATTGTCCGCTGCTTTGGAAGATCAGAGCCAAACCTAAGGCGGTGAAAATAATGCCGACGTTTTCCACCGAAGAATAGGCCAGGAGCCGCTTCAAGTTTTGCTGCTGCAGCGCGTAAAGAATGCCTAGTACGGCAGAGGCCGACCCGATCAGGAGGACCACCACCCCCCATTGCCACAGGACGGAGGACAGCAAATCGAAGGCGAAGCGGATGAAGCCGTAGACCGCGATTTTCAGCATGACCCCGCTCATCAGGGCGGAAATGTGAGACGGGGCGGCCGGATGGGCCTCGGGAAGCCAGGTATGCAGGGGAACGAGCCCCGCCTTCATGCCGAAGCCGGCCAGCGCCAGCACAAAGGCAATGCTAGACCAGGCCGGGTTGGGTGACGCATTGCGCAGTTCCTCGAAAATCAGTCCGCCGCCGAATGCCGCCAACACGCCGAACGCCAGAATGATCGCGATCGCTCCGATTTCCGCCATCAACAGGTAGAGAAAAGCCGCGCGGCGGTTGGCCGCGTTCTCATGCTGGTAGGCGACCAGGAAATAGCTCGCGACCGACATCAATTCCCAGGCAATCATGAACAGGAACGCGTCGTCGGCGAGCAATACCAGTTCCATGCCGGCAACGAACAAGCCAGTGAAAAGCCCCAGGACCGAAAGCGTATGTTTGCCGCATTCGAATTCGCGAACGTAATCCGGGCCGAATAGGCTGGCGGCGATCAGTGGAATGCCGAGCACGCAGAAGAAAAACCCGGCCAGCGGGTCCAATGCCAAATGCCAGTTCAACCACGGCAAACCCAAAGGCAGTGTCGCGGTGCGGGTGGTGCCTCCCAGTAGCGCGATGATGCCGGCCGCAACGGAGAATCCGCCCGATACTCCCAACAACAGGAAAGGGATGGTTCTTGCCAGTCGAGAAAAGCGACCGGGCGCCGGTCGTCCATTTTCCCGCAGGATACGGAAAAGGGGCTTCTCCATCCATCCCGGCATTCCCTGCCGCAACGGGCCGTTCGGCCCGGCGGCCAGTGCCGCAAGACCGGAAAGCAACGCCGCCAAAACCGAAATGCCGGCTAAAAACAAGGCCATAGAAAATGAGTATTTGAAAACCGCTTGAAGAAAGCCGTGAGCAATTTCACTGCCAACAAGAAATCATCCATTATTCAGACACCGCCGCTCACGCGCGGACCGCACGAGGTTGAAAACAACCGCCAGAACGGGTGATGCGTGTTCGATGGAACCGTATCCTGCATCGCGAGGGGATTAACTCACGTCCCGCTTTATGTAAAAAGCCAGCGCAAAACAGACTTGTTTGAGTTATATACTATCAGTACCATATGTTTTGTAAATGTTAACGTAATTAACATGAGATGTGCATATGACAATTCTCGAAAACCGAACGGCGCGTTTGACACTCCTTATTGATCCCGACAAAAAAGCTGCGTTCGAGCGCTTGTGCGCGGACGAGGACGTTACGCCCTCACAGATGGTTCGCAAGCTAATTCGAGACTATATCGAGCAGCGCATGGGGCCAAACTGGAAGGAACAAGTATTCAAGAGTCGGCAAATCCAATCCTGATGCCGCGTATTCCAGTTAAGGCGGAGAAAACTCATATAATGGCTAGGGATAGCGTCTGCCCGTGATCGGAATACACAGCACTTGATCTTAGACTCGGCTTAACAGGGTGTTGAAAAACGCATTCTACATACGACATGTAGGTTAACAGTTTTGTCGTTGGCCACTACTTATGGTAGGAGCATCGAGTTTTTCAACAGCCTGTTAATGAAAACGTGATCGTTCGTCGGCCGAACGATTGGGGCAGGCCGAAACGCTGAAATAGTGCCGGTCCTAGAGCTCGCTCAAAACAGAACCCTGAAGTCCCGACCCGTTATTGCCGTATCTCTCCGGAATCGGCACGTCTTTCTTATTCATGGAAGCGATAGCCAAACCGATAATCGCTGCTTGACGCATTATCGATTTTTCGCCTGGCGGATATAAAAACCGGAATGGCAGCGCTCGGCTAAAGTTAAACGGCTGGGAACGTTGCCGGGTTTGTCTTCCGAATAACGATAAAAGGGTGTCGCTTGAGGATGATTTCGAGATCCACCGGTAGTTTGCGCAGATTGGCCAGGTGCAGGTGGGTCGGCTTTCTCGTATCTCTTGCGCTCGCTATCGGCTGTTCCGGCGAATCGGTCATGGCAGCCGAACCTATTCCCAGAGTCTATGTCTATGCAGCGGAAGGACGGGCCGATTCACTCTCCGCTGACACCTTACGCGAAATGTTCTTCATGCGTCTGACGAGTTGGCCAGCCGGCACGCCAATTGGTGTCTTCGTGCTGCCGGATAAGCATCCGCTGCACGTTCGTTTTTCGAAGGCGGTTTTGGGTGTCTATCCCTTCCAACTCCGAGCGGCCTGGGACCGAGCCCAGGACAGGCTTGTCGAAGGGTTTCTTAAGCCTATTGGGATGGGCTCTTATCCCAGTCGGATCTACGGGGATGTCGAAAAACCGCCTTCAGGGCGGTTTTTCTCTTCGTGCGCCCGGCAGGGCGCACTCACTTGGAGGTGGAAGT
>DYIL01000058.1 GCA_020723665.1 Methyloversatilis universalis | reverse complement strand
TCGCAATCGGCAGCTTGACATGAACCATAGAATCTCAGGACAGGCTTGTCGAAGGGCTTCTTAAGCCTATTGGGATCGGCTCTTAATCAGAGCTTCCTTAATAAACTCTCGGCCCGAAAAAAAAAAGCGTCAACCGAGGCATGCCGCAATACGGTTCTCCGCAGGGGCGGTCAGGCTGATGCAGACGGCCAAGAGCCCCTCCCATGGATCGCCGGGTTCCATACCCTTGATTATTCGGTCGACGTTTGCGCTCAGCAAGAGAGTCCGATGAATGCGGTCTCGGTTCAGGCGTTGCAGCGCCTCTAGCACGGTCGATTTTCGCTTGTCCCATACTTGGCACTTGGCGAGTGCCGACTCGGGAGTCGCGCCTTGGGCGACCAGCGCCATGACATTGCCGACCAGGCGAGCGTCGCGAGTGAGAGCCCAAAGTGCGACCGCCGGCGCCACGCCTTCCGCCTTGAGTCCCGTCAGTGCGCGGCAGGCTTTCGCGGTACGGCCGCGCAAGCACTCTTCGGCCAGATCGAAAACATCGTAACGGGCGCTGTCGGCGACGGCCTTGACGATCTGCTCGTCGTCGATCTTGCCTTTGCCGTACAGGATGTGCAGCTTTTCGATTTCCTGGGCGGCCGCGAGCAAATTGCCTTCGACCCGGGCGGCCAATAGGCGGATGCCTGATCGGTCGGCCAACAGCCCTTTCGCGTTCAAGCGGCGGTCGAGCCAGCGCAGAAGCTGCTCGCCCTCCGGGGGCCAGACCTGGATCACCACGCCGATGCGGTCGATGGCCTGGTACCAGCGGCTTTTTTGTTCGGGCGCTCCGATTTTGGGAGCGCTGACGACGAGGACGGCGTCTTCCGCGGGCCGTTCGGCGTAACGCAGCAGGGCCGCGGCCGCCGCTTTGTCCGGTTTCGCGGGAAGGCGCAGGTCCAAAATGCGCTTTTCGCCGAAGAGAGAAAACGAATCCGCGGCTTCCTGCAAGCTGCTCCAGTCGAAGCCGGGTTCGGCGTAGAACAATTCGCGGCTGCGGTAACCGGCGGCACGCGCCGCCTGCCGTACCGCGTCGGCCGCTTCCGCGAGTTGCAGGGGCTCGTCCCCGCTCAGGAAATAAACCGGCGCCAGGCGCTTTTTCAGTTGTTCTCCCAGTTGTTCGGCGGAGAGTTTCACGATTTGCCTTCGGGCGGGCGGCTCAGTGCGTAAGCGACGCGGCGAAACAGGAGTTGGGCAGCCTCGCGCTGCATCTCCTGTCGGATTTGCTGTTCTTCGTAGGTTTGACTGAGGGGAGAGGTCTGATCGTTGAAATAATCCCGTTTCAGATCGATCTCCTGGCGCGGCAGCAAAATTTCGCCCTGAGGGGTGGTGACCTCATAGACGACTCGATAGCTCAAATCGAACAGGTTGGCGCGGCCCGCCTTGCTGAGGCCGATCGGGCGGCGTTCCTGCCTCGCCTGGACGATGTGGATCACCGCGCCGGCCTGGCTGGGTGTCGCTACGAGACTGCCCCCGGAAAAAGACAAAATATTCGAAAATTCCTGAACGAACAGATCCCCGCTTCCCAAACCCTCGACATAAAAGGATTTCGCAATCATCGTGGCCGGCAGGCTGCCGCGAAGATGAAATCCGCAAGCGGAGAGCATTACGGCGAAAGCGGCCGAAACGCCGGCTTTCGCGAGAGACGGTCTCGTCATCGGCTACACCACGATGTTGACCAGCTTGCGCGGCACCACGATGACCTTCCTGATCTCTTTGTCCTCGACGAAGCGCAGCACGTTGGGATCGCCGAGCGCGGCGGTTTCCACGGCGTCCTCGGCGGCGTCCACCGGCACGGTGATCTTGCCGCGCAGCTTGCCGTTCACCTGGACCACCATCTCCACCGTGTCTTGCACCAGCGCCGATTCGTCCACCTCGGGCCACGCCACGGTCGCGACCGTTTCCGCATGTCCGAGTTCGTGCCACAGCCGATGGCAAATATGGGGCACGATGGGCGACAGCATCAGCACCACGAGTTCCAGCGTTTCCTGGCGCACCGCGCGTCCTTGATCGCTGGCGTCGTCGAACTTGGCCAGGGCGTTGAGCAGTTCCATATTGGCGGCGATTGCGGTGTTGAACGTGCAGCGCCGGCCGATGTCGTCGGTAACCTTGCGTAAGGTCTCGTGCGTCTGGCGCCTCATGGCCTTTTGCGCCTCGTCGAGCGCCGTCGTGTCGAGTCTAGGGGCGGGGCCGTCCTCGACGTGGGCGTAGACCTGCTTCCAAAGACGCTTCAGGAAGCGGAAAGCGCCCTCCACGCCGCTGTCCGACCATTCCAGCGACTGTTCCGGCGGGGACGCGAACATCATGAACAAACGCGCCGTGTCGGCGCCGTAGCGGTCGATCAGGGTTTGCGGATCGACGCCGTTGTTCTTGGACTTGGACATCTTTTCGGTGCCTCCGATCGCGACCGGCTGGCCGTCGGACTTCAAGATCGCGCCTACCGGCCGCCCCCGGTCATCCAACTGCACGTCCACCTCGGCCGGGTTATAGTAATGCTTCTTGCCGTCTTCCGTGTCCCGGTAGAAGGTCGGCGCCACCACCATGCCCTGGGTGAGCAGATTGGTGAAGGGCTCGTCGCCGTCCACCAACCCCATGTCGCGCATCAGCTTGTGGAAGAAGCGTGCGTACAAAAGATGCAGGATGGCATGCTCGATGCCGCCGATGTATTGGTCGACCGGCAGCCAGTATTTGGCGCGATCGTCCAGCATGGCATCGTCGCTGTCGGGGCAGGCATAGCGGGCGTAGTACCAGGACGATTCGACGAAGGTGTCCATGGTATCGGTTTCGCGCTCAGCCGTTTCGCCGCATTTCGGGCAGGTGGTTTGATACCACTCGGGCATCTTCTTGAGCGGCGAGCCTACGTCGATTTTGACGTCTTCCGGCAGCACCACCGGGAGCTGGTCTTCGGGCACCGGCACGTCGCCGCAGCTTGGGCAGTGGATGATGGGAATCGGGCAACCCCAGTAACGCTGGCGGGAAATACCCCAGTCGCGGAGGCGGAACTGGGTGCGCTTCTGGCCGAGGCCCTTGGCTTCGAGATCGGCGGCGATGGCGTCGAATGCCTGCTGGAAGTCCATGCCGTCGTATTTGCCCGAATTTACGCACACGCCGTAATCGGCATAGGCGTCTATCCACTCGCCGTCCGGATCGACCATTTCATAAGCGCCCGATTTGGAAGCGATGACGGTTTTGATCGGCAGTCCGTATTTATGAGCGAACTCGAAATCCCGCTCGTCATGCGCGGGAACCGCCATCACCGCGCCTTCGCCGTAGCCCCACAACACGTAATTGGCGATCCACACCGGCAGTTTTTCGCCGGTTAATGGATGGATGACGAAGCGGCCGGTGGCCATGCCTTTCTTTTCCATGGTGGCGAGCTCGGCTTCCGCGGTGCCGCCGCGTTTGCATTCCTCGATGAAGACTTCCAATTCCGGATGGCCTTCCGCAGCCGCCAGAGCCAGCGGATGCTCCGCCGCCACGGCGACGTAAGTCGCGCCCATCAGGGTGTCGGGGCGGGTGGTGTAAACCTTGAGGACATCGCTGCCGTCCTCGTAGGGGAAATGCACCTCGCAGCCGTGGCTCTTGCCGATCCAGTTGCGCTGCATGGTTTTCACCTGCTCGGGCCAGCCCGGCAACTGGTCTAGCCCTGCAAGCAATTCCTCGGCGTAGGCGGTAATGCGCATGAAGTACATGGGAATATCGCGTTTTTCCACCAGAGCGCCCGACCGCCAGCCGCGGCCGTCGATGACTTGCTCGTTGGCCAATACGGTCTGGTCCACGGGATCCCAGTTCACCGGGGCGACTTTTTTGTAGATCAGGCCTTTTTCGAACAGCTTGGTGAACAGCCATTGCTCCCAGCGATAATATTCGGGCTTGCAAGTGGCGATCTCGCGGCTCCAATCGATGGCGAGCCCCAACGACTTGAGCTGTTTGCGCATGGTGTCGGCGTTGGCGTAGGTCCACGCCGCCGGCGCGACGTTGTTCTGCATCGCGGCGTTTTCCGCCGGTAGGCCGAAGGCGTCCCAGCCCATGGGCTGCAGTACGTTCTTGCCCTGCATGCGCTGATAGCGGGCGATCACGTCGCCGATGGTATAGTTGCGGACATGCCCCATGTGCAACCGCCCGCTGGGATAGGGGAACATGGACAGGCAGTAATACTTTTCCTTGGCCGGGTCTTCGACGGCGCGGAAAACGCCCTGGGCCTCCCAGGCGTCCTGGGCTTCTTGTTCGATGGTCTGCGGCTTATAAATGTCTTCCATAGAAAAGGATTTCGGTCGCCGAATTAAACTTTGTAGGATACTAAAGCACTCACGGGTCTCGCAAATGGCCGCGGGCCGTAGACGATTTTTGATCTTGTCCTGAAAGTCAGATCTTGTAAGGTGGGTTAGGCGCGCACAGCGACGGATTTGGTATCAGTCACTGTGCCGCGAGCGCGCCGTAACCCACCAAAAGGTGTGGTCCACGCTCCCCGGTGGGTTACGGCGCGCGGAAACACCGAAGGAACTTTGCGGACTCGGTGCGATACGCGCCTAACCCACCCTACGAATCCGTACTTCGGAACAAACACGAGTTGCCGGGACTCCTGAACGGGATACTCCGAATGAGCCTTTTGACCGATTGTCTTATGCCTGTCGTACGTAGCACACTTTATGGATTCGTTTTCCGGACGTCGTCCGGCAGCCTTCTCGGGAGAAAAACATGCGCATATTGATCGCGGGCTTGGTCTTATTACATGCGCTCTTGCTGAGCGGATGCGGGTACAACACGTTGCAGCAGCAGGATGAACAGATCAAGGCGAGTTGGTCGGAGGTCTTGAACCAATATCAGCGGCGGGCCGACCTCGTGCCCAATCTGGTCAATGTCGTGAAGGGTTACGCCGGGCACGAAAGGGAGGTGTTGACCCAGGTGACCGAGGCGCGTTCCAAGGTGGGATCGGTTCAGGCCACGCCGGAATTGTTGAACGATCCGCAGGCGTTTTCCCGCTTCCAGGCGGCTCAGGGTGAACTATCAAGCGCTTTGTCGCGATTGATGGCGGTGGCGGAGAACTATCCTCAACTCAAGGCGGACAGTTTGTTCCGCGACCTCCAGGCGCAACTGGAAGGCACCGAAAACCGCATCACCGTGGCGCGCAATCGCTACATCGCGGCGGTCCAGGACTATAACGTCACGGTCCGTTCGTTTCCCACCAATATCACCGCCCGGATCTTCGGCATGCAGGTCAAGCCGAACTTCACCGTTGAAAACGAACGGGAAATCTCGCGTCCCCCGACGGTCGATTTCGGCACGCCGTCCCCGGCGCCCGCTCCGGCCCAATAGGCGTTCGTCGATTTCGAATATGCTACCGGCCTGGATTCTCGCCATGCTTCTGGCGCTGGTCGGATTCGATGTCGCGGCGGAGGTCGCGGTACCGCCGCTTCGGGCGCGCGTGACCGATCTGACCGGTACCTTGAAGCCTGACGAAAGAGCCGCCCTCGAAAGCCGACTGGCGGCTTTCGAGGCGGAGAAAGGCAGCCAGGTCGCGATCCTGCTGGTGCCGACCACCGAGCCTGAGACCATCGAGCACTATTCCATTCGGGTGGTCGATGCCTGGAAGCTGGGCCGCAAGGGGATCGACGACGGTGTCCTGATCCTCCTGGCCAAGCAGGACCGGGCCGTCAGGATCGAGGTCGGGCGCGGGCTCGAGGGCGCGATTCCCGATGCCATTGCCAACCGGATCGTGGAAGACGTGATGATTCCGTTTTTCAAGCAAGGCGATTTCTACGGCGGCCTGTCCAAAGGCGTCGACAGCCTTTTCGCCCTGATCCGCGGAGAGCCTTTGCCCGCGTCTCCCCGCGGCGAACGCATGCCCGATGAAAATCTGGGCGGACTGTTCGGGCTTTCGATCCTGGGCGGCATCTTCGGCGGTCGGATGCTCAGGTTTCTATTCGGCCCGCTCCTGGGTGGACTCATCGCCGGTGCGGGCGCCGGGCTGCTGGTCGCTTTGTTCGGTCTGCCGATTCTGTTTTCGTTTTTTGTCGGCGTGTTCGTGTTCGTGGCGGTGTTCGGAGGAATCGGCCGGGTAGGGCCGGGCGGTTGGTACGGCGGGCCCGGTGGATTCGGCGGTTCCTCCGGAGGCGGCGGATTCCGGGGAGGAGGCGGAGGTTTCAGCGGCGGCGGAGCTTCGGGGCGCTGGTGATGTTCATGCAATTCGGTCGTATCTTGAAGCACTTGTGTTACGGTCCCTGGCGGCTCCGGCGCGTGCTGCCGCGCCACGCGCTTAAAGCCATCACCGAGGCGATCCGCGAAAGCGAGACGAAACACGGCGGAGAAATCCGCGTCGCCGTCGAAATCGCGCTCGATTGGCGACGGCTGCTGCGGCGCGAGACCCCGCGGGAACGGGCTTTGGAAGTGTTTTCCGATCTTTGCGTCTGGGATACGGAACGGAACAACGGTGTTTTGATTTACTTGCTGCTCGCGGATCGGGACGTCGAGATCGTCGCCGACCGCGGCATCGACCGGCTGGTCGGAGCGGAAGCTTGGGAGGGGATCTGCCGCGAGATGGAAGCGGCTTTCCGGAAAGGCGACTTCAAGGCGGGTATCGTCGCCGGGGTTCGGGCCGTGGGCGCTCACCTGGAGCGGCATTTTCCGGGGCCGGATCTGCATGGCGACGAGCTCGCCAACCGCCCGGTCATCATCGACGGTTGAGTTTGCTCGGCCGCTCCCGCCGGGTTGATGCTTGTTGAATTCAAGCTGAGACTCGTCGTTCCAATCGCAAACGGGCTTTTAGCCGGCCCTTTCCAGCAGGGAATGCTCGCCCCTTCCCTGGGGCTTGTTCTTCGGACCCGCCTGCGGCGGTCCAAAACCGTTCCTGACGGTTTTGTGCCGGACAAATTCGTTGGGAACGAATTTGGACGCAGTAAGTACGGGGCGAAGCCCGAACCCCACGGACGGGGTGAGCAGCCCAGACGTTCGGGACGACTTGCGGAGTAACGTCTTTGGCGGCTGGATACCAGCGCTCCTTGCCGGTATGACGGTTCACTTCAACGGCATTGTTCCGCCGGGTACAGCTTTTTTCTGGGTAATCGGCCCGTTGGCCATTTACCATCAACGGATCACTACATCTTCCGGAGACTACTCATGACCGAAGCATTGTTGATCGCCAAAGGCCGGAATTCTCTTTCCCTGCTGCCGTCCATGGCCAACCGCCACGGCCTGATCAGCGGCGCGACCGGCACCGGCAAGACCGTTACGCTGCAAGTCCTGGCGGAGCGTTTCAGCTGCATCGGCGTGCCGGTGTTTTTGTCGGACATCAAGGGCGATCTGTCGGGGCTGTCCCAGCCCGGAGAAGCCAGCCCGAAACTGGCCGAGAGACTTTCCCTGCTCGGCATCCAGGACCATACATTCAATGGGTTTCCGGTCGTTTTTTGGGATGTTTTCGGCGAACAGGGGCATCCGGCGCGGACGACCATTTCAGATATGGGACCCTTGCTGCTTGCGCGCATGCTCAATCTGAACGAAACCCAGGAAGGCGTGCTCCACCTGGTGTTCAAGATCGCGGACGACAGCGGACTGCTGCTGCTCGATTCAAAGGATTTGCGCGCGATGCTCCAGTTCGTCGGTGAAAACGCGGACCAGTTCACGACCGCCTACGGCAATATCTCCGCCGCCAGCATCGGTGCCATCCAGCGCGGTTTGATGGCCCTGGAAAGCCAGGGCGGAGACCGGCTGTTCGGCGAACCCTCTTTGAACATCGACGATCTGATGCAAACTGCACCGGACGGACGGGGCGCGATCAATATCCTGGCCGCCGACAAGCTCATGCAGGCGCCGAAAGTCTATGCCGCGTTTCTGCTCTGGCTCTTGTCGGAGCTGTTCGAGCATCTGCCGGAGGTGGGCGACCGCGACAAGCCCAAGCTGGTGTTCTTCTTCGACGAGGCGCATTTGCTGTTCGACGGCGCCCCCGAGGTTCTTTTCGACAAGATCGAGCAAGTCGTGCGCCTGATCCGTTCCAAGGGCGTGGGCGTCTATTTCGTGACGCAAAACCCTCTGGATATTCCCGACAAGGTTTTGGGACAGCTCGGCAACCGCGTTCAGCATGCGCTCCGCGCCTTCACGCCGCGGGATCAGAAAGCGGTCCGCTCGGCCGCGGAAACCATGCGCGAAAATCCAGACCTGGACGAGAAAGCCGTGATCACCGAATTGGGCGTCGGCGAAGCCCTGGTTTCGTTGCTCGACGAAAAAGGCCGCCCGCACATCGTCGAGCGGGCCTTCATTCTGCCGCCGCAAAGCAAGATCGGTCCCGTCGAGGCTGCTAAACGGCAGCAACTCATCCGCGAGTCGCCCATTGCGGGGCACTACGAAAAGATCGTGGATCGGGAGTCGGCCTACGAAATGCTCAAATCGCGAGCGGCCGAGGAGCTCTCGCAAGAGACGGCGACGGAGCGTCGTTCTACCTCGGGTTCCGCTGCCGGGGGCATTTTCGATGCGCTCGGCAGCATTCTGGGCGCTCCATCGTCCCGCCAGGGCAGGCAGCGGGAAACCGCGGTGGAAGCCTTCGCAAAAAGCGCCGCCCGAAGCATCGGCAGCGAGCTCGGACGGCAGCTTTTGCGGGGCGTGCTCGGGTCTTTGGCGGGGAGAAGACGGTAAGGCGGACATTGGCCACCGTCGGCCGCGGGTTACGGTGCTCGTTGCATCAACTTTGTCAAACCTTTCCGCAATTCCTCCATCAGCAGCATTCCCAATGCAAACGGCAGCGTAAACAGCCAAACGTCGAGCCCTATGGGCGAGGTACCGAAGATCTCGTTGCCCCAAGGCGTGTAATCGATAAACAGGATCAGGCCGATTTCCAACAGAATGCCGGTCAGGATCAATCGGTTGTTGAAGACGGGAGAGCGGAACAGGGGGCGGTCCGGATGTTTGCACAGAAAGACGTTCATCACCTGCATGACGATGATGGCCGACAGGCAGGCGGTGGTGGCCCGGAGATAAATCGGATTGTCGCGGGCCAAGGTCTGGCCGTATTGCCAGCCGGCGCCCTCGAGCACGTAGAAAAAAGCGGCCATGGCGGCGAGGGCTTCGAGAACTCCGAGGAACAGATAGGCGCGCGTGACCAGCGGCCAGCTGAGCAGTTTTTCCTTGACCGATCGGGGCGGCTTTTTCATGCAGGCCGGGTCCGGACGGTCGGCTCCGAGTCCCAGTGCCGGCACCATGTCCGTGCCGAGGTCGACCGCGAGAATCTGTATGATGGTCAGGGGCAACGGAATGCTGAACAGGGCGAAGGCCAAGTAAGGCACGAGTTCCGGGATGTTCGACGTGAGTATGTAGGACATGAACTTGCGGATATTGGCGAATACAGTTCGCCCTTCCTCGATCGCGCTGACGATGGTGGCGAAATTGTCGTCCAGCAGGATTATGTCGGCGGATTCCTTGGCCACGTCGGTGCCGGCAATGCCCATGGCGATGCCGATGTCGGCGGTTTTGAGCGCCGGGGCGTCGTTGACCCCGTCGCCGGTCACCGCGACCACGTGCCGTTTGCGTTTCAGGGCGTCGACGATGCGCATTTTCTGGTCGGCGCCTAGCCTTGCGAAAAGAATTTCTTCCTTGTCGAGCGCGAGTTGGAGTTGCGTGTCGGAGAGCCGCCGCATATCGTCGCCGGTGATCACATAAGGGTGATTGCTGCGAAGCAGGCCGATTTCGCGCGCGATCGCCTTGGCGGTATGAGGGTGATCGCCGGTGACCATGATGACCTTGATGCCGGCCTGGAGACATTTCTCGATGGCGGCCGACACCTCGGGGCGAGGAGGATCTTCGAGACCCACCAAGCCGGTCAGCGTCAGATTTTCTTCCAATCGATCGTGATCGTAGGCATCGGGGACTTCGCGATGGGCAAAGGCGAGGATGCGAAGCCCTCGCTCCGCCAATGCTTCCTGAGCCGCGCCGAACCGGCGGCGAATTTCTTCGGTCAGCGGCACGGTCTCTGCGCCGATCTGTACCCGGGCGCACAGCGGCAACACGGTTTCCAGCGCGCCCTTGGTGTACAGCCGACGACCCTCCGGCGTGCGGCTCAGAATCGAAAGGCGCTTCCGGTCCGTGTCGAAGGGGATCTCGTCGATTTTCGGATAGGTGGCGGTATCGCCCAGAAAGCGTTCCGCCATCCGCACCAGCGCGATTTCCATCGGATCGCCGAGCCATTCCCGCTGTCCGTTGCAAGTTGTTTCCTTGAGGTTTTGGCAGTTGCGCGCGCATTCCCAGAGCATCGAATGGGTTGCGGCGATGTGCTTGTCGATATCCTCCGGGCGCCGAATTTCATCGTCGAGAAAGATCAATCTCGCCGACATGCGATTTTGCGTCAGCGTGCCGGTCTTGTCCGTGCAGATGACAGTGGCTGAACCCAGCGTCTCGACCGAAGGCAGATGGCGGACCAAGGCATTGCGTTTGGCCATGCGCTGGGTGGCCATGGCGAGCGAGAGGGTAACCGTGGGCAGCAGGCCCTCCGGCACGTTGGCGACGATGATGCCGATGGCGAAGATAAAGTCCTGCCAGAACGACAAACCGGCCGCCCGGCCGATGAAAAAGAAAGCGATGCCCAATGAAACCGCCAGCACGCCGACGAATCGGCTCAAGCCGAGGATTTCCTTTTGCAGAGGGGAGACGGGTTCGCCGGCCGCTTGCGTGAGACGGGCAATCTTGCCGAACTCGGTATGCATACCGGTGTGGAAGACCACCGCCCGGCATTCGCCCGAGACCACGGCGGTGCCCGCCAGCAGCACGTTGCGTGCGTGAATCAGTTCGTCCGCCGCAGAAGGCTGCGCGTCTCTGGCCTTGGGTAGAGCTTCGCCGGTTACGGTGGCGTTGTTCACCCGCAGGGCAAAAGCCTCCAGAACCCGGCAATCGGCAGGCACATGGTCGCCTTCCTGCAGCAGGATCACATCGCCCGGTACGATATCCGAAGCGTCCGCAAGACGCACATTGCCTTCCCGCACCACCTTGATTTGCAGCGGCAAGAGTTTCTGCAGCGCGGCGATGGCCCGTTCGGCCCGGTACTCCTGCCAAAAGGAAAACAGCCCGTTGATGAGGATCACGCCGATGATGGCGAAACCCAGAGTGTCCATGCCTTCGCCCGGCGCTTTCCAATCCCCGACGAAGGCCAATGCCGCAGCGAGCCACAGGAGCAGTGCAAAAAAATGGGTGAATTGCTTGAGGAAGCGCAGCGCGACGGATTCCCGCTCGAATTCCGTAAGCCGGTTGGCGCCGTATTCGTGGAGGCGGCGAAGCGCCTCGGTTTCGCTCAGTCCTTCCGATTGGGTGTGAAGGCTCTTCAAGACCTGATCGGGCTGGAGATGATGGATTTTCATGTCGCCTTTGGGAGAACCGATCCAACAAACGCCCCGGCTGCCTTGGAGCTCCGGATTTTCGCCAAGCGGCCGGAATATATACAGAAAAAGAGCTTCTATGTTATAAACCCCGCGCTATCGCGCCGATGTTGCAATATGCAGACAGTAAGAACCCACTCAACCAAACAGTCGGTTTACAGTATGACCAATCAACAACTCGATAAAACTCGTTTTTCTATTCTAAGAAATGGTTTTTGCGCCTTCTCTATTGCCGTGGCCGGGCTGTTGACCGGCTGCGATGCCGGTTCGGGCGGCAGTTCTTCTTCTGCGCCGGCCATGTCGGAAGCCAAAATCAGCGGCAATGTCCAGGATCAGCACGGTCCGGTCACGGACGCCAAGATCGAAGTACGCGACAAAAACGGTCAATTGGTCACGACGACGGAACTTACGAGCACTTCCAACCAATATTCCGTCACCATTCCGGCAGGCACGGCTTATCCCATCCTGCTGACCGCCACGCCGAACAATCCGGAGCCCGGCCGGGGCCCGGTCAAGGCCGTAGTGACCAGTGCTCTCGCGGACCGCATGGATATCACCGACGTTACGACGATCGTGGTGGATTCGGCCATGGCCTTGGGCGGCTTGACCGAGGCAAATATCGCCAAGGCGTCCGGCGGGGCCATCGGCTTGCGCCAGCGGCAAGGCGTCAGCGCGGCAGCGGGCGGCGGCGGCGCGGGTCCGGGCCAGAGCGGCGGCGGCGTCAGCCGCGGGGGACACGGAGGGCACGGCGAGCATGCGCCTTCGGGGTCCGGGGCGTCTTCGTCCGACAGCGGGTCCGACCAACAACAGCCGGCGCACCAACAACACTGATGCCGGGAAAATAGACTTCATTCCATTCGGCACTCGGACAAACATGAGTCGTAGGGCGGGTTAGGCGCGCATCGCACCGAGTCCGCAAAGATCGTTCGGTGTTGCCGCGCGCCGTGACCCACCAGGCAAGCCGCGGAATCGGTGGGTTACGGCGCACTCGCAGCGCAGTGTTCAATGACTGGCCGGTGCTGGAGTGCGCCTAACCCACCCTACAAAACTTCGACCGGCCTGTCCTGAGCCCTTCGACAAGCTCAGGACAGGCCGGTCGAAGGACTTAATCAGAGCTTCCTTTAGAGGGTAATGAGACCGCGGCGCAGAGCGAGATGGGTGAGTTGTACCACATTCGCGAGTCCAAGTTTCCGCATGAGGCGTGTCTGATGCACGCTGACGGTTTTAGGGCTGGTATGCAAAAGCTCGGCGATTTCGGCTACCGAACGACCGTGGGCCAGATGGCAGAAAACCTCGAATTCGCGCGGCGTCAGGGTTTCTACCGGGTTCTGTTTGGCAGTCTGTGACGATGGGTTCCGCGCCAGCTGCTTGTCGAAGTAAGAGTTGCCGCTGGCGACCATCCGTGTGGCCTCCACGATCGACTTCGGCGCGCTCCGTTTGCCGATATACCCTTTGACGCCGATTTCCCGTGAGCGCGCCATCAGAACTTCGTTTTCGTACGCGGAAAACATCAGAATTTTTGCGCGGGAATCGCGTTTCAGTATCTTGCGGGCCGCTTCGAGTCCGCTGATACCGGGAAGGGCCAAATCCATGACGACGACGCCGGGTTGGTGCTTGCAATAGGCGAAATAAGCCTCTTCCCCATCCGCGGCTTCGGAGAGTACCGCAATATCGGGTGCTTGTTCCAGAAGGCGCCTGTACCCGCTGCGCACTACCGGATGATCGTCTACGAGCAGCACAGTGATCATGGCTTTGCCAGGCTCGGGATTTCGATCGCCACGCAGGTCCCTTGTCCGCTCTGGCTCTCCAGGCTGAACAAGCCGCCCAATGCTTCGACGCGTTCGCGGATACCGGTCAATCCGAGTCCGCGCTTCGACTGACGCGAGGACAAACCGATGCCGTTATCCTTGATCAGCAGGCGCACGGAAGCCGAGTCGACGGGTACATTCTCGGGATGCAAGCGGCGGGTTTCCCTGGGGTGCCCGGTTCCCCCGCAGATCATGATTTCGGCTTGCGTCGCCTGCGCATGCCGCCCGATGTTGTTCAGGCACTCCTGGACGATTCGATAGACCGTAATCTTGAGCGTTTCATCCAGGGCGCCGAGGTCGCCGACGACGGTCATTTTCCAATTGATGCCGCGATAATGCGACCGGAATTCGCCGACCAGTTCTTCGAGAGCTTCGGCCAATCCTAGCTGATCGAGTAGAGGCGGGCGCAGATTCTCGATGAGGCTGTGGATGGTGTCATGGAAACGGGCCAGCAAGGTCTCGACGGTTTGGGCGCTGCGATGAATCTCCGGATGGCTGTGCCCGCTGAGCGAGGATATCATTGCGAGGTCCACCTGCATAGCAAACAGGTACTGCCCAAGCTCGTCGTGAAGTTCGCGCGCTACCCGTTTGCGTTCTTCTTCCTGGGCCTTGAACAGTTTTCGGGTCAGTTCGCGGTTTTCATTCAGCAAGCGCCGCATCTCCCGCTCGGCTTTGCGTCTTTGCGCTTGCTCGCGCGACTGGATCAGGGCGAGAGCCAAACTGTGCGCGAACGTGGTGGCCAGTACCTCGTCGTCTTCGCTAAAGGGTTCCCCGTTGAGTTTGTCGCAGAGATACACCCGTCCGTACACTTTCCCTTCGTCCGCAATAGGCACAGCCAAAAGGCTTTTCATGGGCGGGTGGCCGGGTGGAAATCCCGCCGACCGCGGGTCGCGGGTCAGATCATCGAGCCGTAAGGATTGGTTTTTTTGAACAACTACCCCGAGCAAGCCTTTCCCTTCCGGCCAGCGGCCGATACGCTCGATCGCTTCCTGGCTGATGCCGGTGACGAAAAAGCGTTCCAGCTTGCCGTCGTTTATGAGACCTACGGCGCCGTAACGTGCCCGTAACAGAGTGGCCAGCACATGAATGCCGTTCTGCGCCATGTCCTCTTCTCCTTCGACATGGGCCATCAAGGCCATCAGTGTACGGGAAGCCTGATTCAGCTCGCCGAGTCGTGTCGACCAGAGGCGAAGCTGACGCTGCTCTTCTTCGAGCGCGGCGGATAGCATCTGATAGTGATCGAGCAGCAGTTCGAGCAAGCGCGGGCGGGTTACCGCTCCGATGAAGCCGCCGTCCTCGTCCGTTACCGGCAGGATCGATTGTTTTTCCCGCTCCATGAGTGCGAGTGCCGAAACGATGGAGGTATCCGGTCTAATGGCGGGCGGAGCGGTCCTCGGCACGAGATCGGCAAAAATTCGGTAAGGCGAATGGGCGATTTCCTCATTGGTGACAAAACCCAGAAAACGGCCGTTTCCAGAGGAAAAGACGGCGAAGAGCGCTGGCGTAGCCCTGACGCCGAGTCTGGGGTGTTCTTCCTCAGTGACTTTGATCAGCCCGTCCGCCAAAGCGTCCAGGATGGTCGGCTGCACTAAAACGTTTCCTCCAAATGCAACTCTGTCTCGACATCGAGGTGAAGAATCTCGGTGTCATCCATGAAAGGTTTGATTCGCTGAAGAACGAATTCGATGAGTTGTTCCTTGGGAATACGCCGCAGGACGGCTTCGCGTACCAGAATATCGCTGATCACGTCGTCTTCTAGTTCGAGGTGAGCGAATGGATAAGCCATCAAGAGAGCCAGGGACTTTCGTAAGGCGATACACCCGATCGCCGCGCGCCGCCCCAGTATCAGCCCCTCGTGAACGGGAGGAATCTTGAATTCTCTGATGCGGGCACGCAACGTGTATTTGGTCGTCAATCTGTTTTCTTGCACTGCCGGTATTCTGTTTTGCGGTTGGGGCGCGCTTCGATTCGGAGCGCGGCAACTTCGTCTCTTCTGTGTGAACCGGTTAGATTAAGCCAGCAACCCCCGAAACGTAAATTGCCGAAATCGGTGACATAGGCCATTCATGGGTGTGATCGAGCGGAACAGCCGGGGGTTTTCATTTCGTCCTAGAGGTGTGTTCGATCCGGGTTCGTGGAAGCCCGGTAAGCAATTGATCAGGTACGTGAACAGCTGTCACGCCTTTCTGGCCGGTGCACGCGTGGATGTCTCTGGACGCGGCCGGATCGATAACCTCAGCGCCTGTCATGATCGGCCGTGCTGTGTCACGACGGTTGGAGTACGATGCCACGGAGATTCGGAACGCCCTCGAGTATTTTCTTTTGCTTGGACCGAATCCTCGGGATTTAGTTTAGCGCTGCCGATCGGAGTCGTCGTTCGATGAGTCAAACCGACCGTGATTCGACGAGCATCGTGCCCTGAATCCGGCGGAAGCGATCCGAAAAAAGCGAGCGGCAGTAATGCGCCTGCCGCTCATTCCGGAACTTGGAGCCGGTCTCGGTAGGCCGTTCGCCTCGAACCCGTCGACCGGCCTGTCCCGATTTAAGTCAAAGGGCTCGGTATAGACCTTTCAAAGGGTCTTGGAACCTACTGGGATAGGCTCGCTCTTAGCGGTCAGGCCCGAAAGAACCTCTTGATCTTTCGGACCGTTGGGGCATCCATACCCAGGGTTTACCCGCCTAAAAATCGCAAGGCGAGTTGAAAAAGAAAAACTAAATCGCGTGGCGATTATTGTTTCACGGCGTTGAGATGGGTTATCGCTTCCTCGGCCGCTTTACCGGCGACGTCGGCGTGCCCCATCTTACCGTGTTCGATCGCACTGTCGAGGCTCTTGATTGCCGCGTCCAAATGCGGGTTGGGATGTTCCTGTTTGGCTGCCGCCGCATGCGTTTTCGCGGCTTCCGCGTGTTCGGCCACGCCTTTGGCGTCGCCTTGCTTGCCGCTTTCGGCGGCAGCTTGGGCGTGTTTCATCGCTTCCGCCTTGTGATCTTCGGCGGCAACGGCGTTGAAACCCAGCGATAATGTGAACAGACCGGCAAGAAGCCCGGTTACGATTTTTCCACGCATAACCATTCCTCCGTTAAAGGGTTGTTCTTGTTGGAATGCCCCGTTATGGGGCAGGCTACAAATATCATGACGGCTTGTTGAAGTCCATCGTTGATACAAAAAAAGCAGACGCGTAGGGAATACCGCTCGATCCGCCGTTTCTTCGCGATGCCATGGAAAAACTCACTCCTTTGCCTTTTTGAAAGGGGAAACCGCCTCTTCCGCAGCCTGTCCCGGCATATCGGCATGGCCCATGCGACTGTGCTCGATTGCGCTGTCCAGGCTTTTCATCGCGGGGTCAAATGTTTGTTGGGATTCTGCTGTATGGCGGTTTCGACATGGGGTTTTGCCGCGCCGACATGTTTGGCCATACCTTCGTCATCGTCCTTTTTGCCGCTGTCGGCAGCGGCTTTGGCGTGCTTCATCGCCTCTTTGACATGGTTTTCCATTCCGCCCCGGGTCGGCGTTTCCGCTTTGCCTTCTCCACCGGTTCCGGTCATCCCGGCACCCCCGATATAAGGCTGACCGCCTCCCGCGCCTTCACCGCCCGTCCCGCTTTGGCCGGTTTCGGTTTGCGACTGCGCGTGATCACGCGGGATGTTTCCGGACTTGTCTGCGGCCGCGGCCGAATTCAGCGTCTGCGCGGATAGGCCCGCAAGCAGACAAAGCAAGAATCTACGGTACATCGTTGTCTCTCCGTGAAAGATGTTCGAACGGCCGAACTGCCTTGGTAGCGGGAAAGCGATCCCGGTTATCCGCTGTTCTCGGCCAGGGAGCGCCCGATTTCGCCCGCCGCTTTCCCGTCACGAAAACGGTTACAGGCTCATTCGAAGTCACCGGTGTCGGGTTCCGGCATATCTTCAGGCGTCGCCGGCTCTTCCGGGGCCGGTGTCTGGCCTTCGGGAGTTCCGCGCGGGCCTTTCTTGGAAGGAGTGCTCTCGGTGCCGCGGCGTTTCATCTCTTCCTGCATGCGGCGTTCGCCGTTATTGAGCTTACCGGCGCCCGGCTTGCCGTTTTCGGTACCTTCCCGTCCGGTCGCCTCCCTGACGATCTCGATGATGTCGCCGTCCATGCTGCGGTTCTGAGAATCCGTCTCGACAAAGGCGGTCGTGCCCGCGAGATTGCTAGCGGCGATAGCGGGATTCAGGCTCAACGACAAAGTGAATGCGCCTACGAATGGGCAGAGCGGAAGTTTCGAGGGCATGGCGTGCCTCCTTTGCACCAAGGTTCGTTCCATGTTCCCGGTTCGACCGGGAAAGTCATTGTTAACACACGGTAGTTTTCCAGTCTCTAGGGAAATTTACTGAGAACGCCGGGATTTCCGGCGCGGCACGGCACAAGCGGATTTAGACCTCAACGTTTGATTCTGCTCTCCACCATGATGCAGGTGTTGGCGACATAGTTGAATCCGCGGGAGACCAGAACTTCCAGCACTTCAGGGTTCTCCGCTCCCGGTTGCAGCCACACGTTCTTCAACCCCAGATCAAGACACTGCTTCAGGACGGACAAGGTCGTTTCGGGCGGAACGACGAAGTTGACCAAGTCCGGTTTGCCGGGGAGTCGCGCAAGGTCCGGATAAGCGGGGTCGCCGTCGACCGAGGTTCGATTCGGATTGACCGCATAGACTTGGTATCCCTTGCGCTTAAGGTCGCGATAGATGGCGTAGCCGAATTTCCGTCGGTCGTCGGTCGCTCCGACCACGGCGATCACGGTATCCGGGGCATTCAAAATGGTCAGCACAGCGTCGGGTGACAAAGCGGTATCTCACTGGAGGTTACGAATCGTCAAACTGCCGAGCGATGGCCGGCGCTTCGGATGCCGGTACGCGTACGATCAGGTCTATTTTCTCGCCGAACGCGCGCGACACGATCTCGCCGCCGGCTTTTTCCACCCGATAAGCCAGCGGTTGAAGTTTCGGATAATCGATCGTCAGCCTGACTTCGGCATATTCGATGTAGGGTATCAGGGAAGCGCTTTCCAGGGCCATTTTGGCGGTCCCGCCATAGGCGCGTACCAGTCCCCCCGCCCCCAGCTTGATGCCGCCGAAGTAACGGACGACCGCGACCAGGGTATTGACGACATCGAAACCGGAAATATGCGCGAGTATCGGTTTGCCCGCCGTCCCGCTCGGTTCGCCGGCGTCGCTGAAATGGGCGATGACGCCGTTCTCGGTCTTGATCCGGTACGCGAAGGCAAGGTGGTGTGCATTCGGATGTATCGAAGCAACCTCGACCAGCCGCGCCCTTAATTGGGATTCGTTCGCACACGGCAAGGCATAGCCGATGAAGCGTGAATGATTGACGGTGAGGCTCGCTTCCGATCCTTTTTCGAGGAGATACATAGCTGAGAAAGACTGCAAGTGCGGGGCTATGGTGCGTTATGAGCTTTCTGCCCAGCCGGCTGTTTCGAAGCGATTGTCCATAATCCACGCGAATTGCTGCGCCGGGCGCAGGCCATCTTCCGGGCGGAAGACATCGAGGTAGAGTCGAGCGCGGAGTCTCATTATCACGGGTTTGCCGCCTGGATGCCGATACCTTCGGCGATGTAGCCCTTGGCGAAGGCGGAGGAGTCAAAATAGGAGCGCATCAGTTGCCGCGTTCGGCCAGGACCAACCGGCTGATCTCTTCGCCGCCGATGGCGAGCGGACGCGCCGGGCGCCGTTTCCAGGAAGGGAGTTCCCAACGAATAGGCTGGACTCGGCGATGGGTTTCCCGTTGCGTAACACGCGCACGGTTTCCCCTGCCTCGACCAGGTCGAAAAACGCCTTGGCGTGGTTGCGGAGTTCGGTGAAAGTGGTCTTTGGCACGTGCATGCTCCATCGGAAAGTGTGCGTGAGTGTACATCAAAACTTAAGCCGTCCACCGGTTCCGATAGAGCTGCCGGGTATAGGTCGCCGGCCAACACGGGCTGGTATGTGACCTCAAGCGCAGCCTGCGAGCACACCATCTTTTTACATGACATACTGAGCTGAGAAAGATCGAACCGGTGAGTCTAATATCGTGCTCCAAACCCAACCGACCGCGGCAGACCTTGACGAGAGCTTCCCATGAAACCCGTGTTCCATCCCGCGCTGGTGAACGATGTTTTCGGCGACCCGGCGGTTTATGTGGATTTTTTGTTCGAAAAGCGTGCCTTGCTGTTCGATCTGGGTGATTTGCGGAATCTGGCGACGCGGAAAATCCTCAGGGTTCGCGATGTCTTCGTGTCCCACGCGCACATGGACCATTTCTTCGGGTTCGATTGGCTGCTGCGCCTGTGCCTCGGTCGCGACATCCGCATCCGCTTGTTCGGACCGGCCGGTTTTCTCGGTCAGGTGGAAGCCAAGCTCGCGGGTTATACCTGGAATCTGGTGGAAAACTACGACACCGACTTTACCCTGGACGTGACCGAGATTTTGAGCGAAACCGAGGCGCGAAGCGCCCGTTTCCGCTGTCAAAATGGATTTCGCCGCGAGAACGAACACGCATGGGCCGTCCGTGACGGCGTCCTGCTGGACGAGGAGAATTGCTCCGTACGGTTCAGCGTGCTGGATCACAAAATCCCGTGCCTTGCTTTCGCGCTCCAGGAAAAGCTGCACGTCAATATCTGGAAGAACCGCCTGGACGAAATGGAGCTGAAGCCCGGTCCTTGGCTGCAGGGATTCAAGCGCGCCGTGCTCGCGGGCCTGCCCGGCGATACGCCGATTACCGCGAGGCGGCAGGGGGGCGGCGAGGTGACGTACTGCCTGGACGATCTGGCCGGAACCATTGCTCACATATCCACCGGACAGAAAATCGCTTATGTGACCGATGCCGTGTATCACGAAGCCAATGCCGAGCGTATCGTTCGCTTGGCGGAGGGCGCAGACCAGTTTTTCATCGAAGCGGTGTTCGGCGATGCACTCGCCGAGCGCGCCGCGCAGAAATATCACCTGACCGCCCGCCAGGCGGGAAGCCTGGCTCGCCTTGCCGCCGTCAAATTTCCGGTGCCGTTTCATTTCTCGCCGATCTACCACGACCGCGAATACGAACTCAGGGAAGAATTCGAGCAAGCGTTTCGCGGCTGATCGATCGAACCTCGCCCCGCTCGAAAAGTCCAGGAAGCCCGCGTTTGGCGCTCTTTGGTTGCGGAGGCCGGCCTGGACGATCCGGCATGAGCCGATGCAATGGTCTTCGGGGCGCCGACACCCGCCACCGATTGCCCACCGCCCTGCTCAAGCCGTTCATCGACCGGACCGGACCTTTGTCGATCTGGGGGTAACCGGTGAACAAGGTCGTCTCCTCGTTTACCAGCCCGGCGACGCCCCACGGCGGTCAGGAAACGACGATCGTCGCCCTAAGGAAGCTCCGATCGAGTTTCCAGTGGGAAAAGCGAACGGTGCGACTGTTTAATCCAAAAGGCCCTCACCCAACCCCATCACGCCGCACTGTCCCCGTTGGGAGCCGCAAGCGGCGCTTACCCGTGCCCCCGTTCGCCGGGAGCGAACGCTAACGTGCGAAGCACGGCCCTTCGACAAGCTCAGGACAGGTTTGTCCCGGCGGGAGAGCAACCGTGTTTCGAGTCGAGCA
>DYIL01000057.1 GCA_020723665.1 Methyloversatilis universalis | reverse complement strand
GCGGGCTGCCGATGACGGCGGTGATCGTGCGCAGTTCCGCCAATGTGAACGCCGGTGGGCGCACCAAGATGGCGTGTTTCGTTCACGGTGTCCTGCTGCTGTTGAGCGTGATGTTCATCACCCAGTATTTGAATCTGATTCCGTTGGCCTGCCTGGCGGCGATCCTCTTGCTGACCGGCTACAAGCTGGCCAAGCCGAAGCTGTTCAAAGAGATGTACGCCAAAGGGGCGAGCCAGATCGTGCCGTTCGTGGTCACCATCGTCGCGATCCTCGCGACCGACCTCTTGAAGGGCATCGCGGTCGGCCTGGTGATCGGTCTCTATTACGTCATTCGGACCAACTTCCACGCCGCGATCACCTTGACCCGGCACGGCCACAACTATCTCTTGCGCTTGCACAAGGACGTGTCTTTCTTGAACAAGGCGCTCCTGCGACGCTATCTCGACAGCGTCGAGGAAAACGGTTATGTCATCATCGATGCGAGCCGGGCGCAGTTCATCGACCATGACATCCTCGAGACCATCCACGACTTCGTGGCCGCCGCTTCGGACAACAACATCACCGTGGAATTGAAAAACCTCAACGGCAGATCCGGTTTGATAGCGCCGAAACAGGTCGTTTCCGTCGACGCGTTCGTGGGATTGGAAGAGCACGGTAGGAGAAAACAGGTCGGCCATGCGTAGGCCGATCGCTTTTTTTAGGTCCAAAGTCGAGAACACGAACGGAATCGAGCAGGGCTGTGTTACGGCGACCGCAATTTCCGACCAGTATCGCTACGCTTTCGATATTTTTTCTGCTGACCGCCATGAACCCGGCGTGGAGCAACATCCTGGAGGACAGCGAAGACGGTGATGCGGCCCTGGGCAGCGAGCGGCCGCATATCCCCGAACCCATGGTGTTCGACCTGGTCAGGCCGTTGGGGGTACAACAGGGCGAGCTCGAAATCAATGTCCTGGCGGGGCATGCGTTCACGAACGGTGAAACGGCGGGGGCGCCAGAGCTGGAATACGCAGTCCGGGACGGCCTCGCGATTGAATTCGAACTGCCTTTCGAAAATCTCTCGATCGCCGAATACAAGCTGGCGGCCCAGGGAACTCTGGGAACGCTGGCCGGACAGCGCTTCATTCATGGTTGGCAGGTCATCGGACGCTATGACCGGCAACACCGGGACTATTCCGCCGACGCGCTTTACCTCGCGGGTTATCGCTGGAACGCCGCGTCAAGCAGCTTCAATATGGCGGGGGTCAGGTGGTCGGGCATCGATCGGCGCGACAAATTCGCCGGAATCATGAATACGAGCTGGTTTTACGACGTTTCCGAGCGTTTGACGCTGGGTGTCGAACTGGACAACGAAATCGCTTCGCGCTGGCGATATTTGTTGATACCGCAAATACATGTGGACTTTACGGATCATGCCACGCTTCAGTTCGGAGTGGGGCCGTCTCGCCTGCGGGAAAAGCATACGGAATGGATGGCCGTCTGGCGCATGATTTTCGCGTTTTGAAGTCACCCTGCTTCATTTTTCCCGCTTGAGTCGGACCAGGCCGATGCTTCGAAGGCTGCTTCAATATAGCTTCGATCTTCTCGGTCATTCGCGGCGCGGCAATTAAGTCGGCCGCCCCGCGATTTTTTGGAGGAATTTTTTGTCGTAAATTTGATGAGGCAAAATCCGTCCGATCGTGAAATAGAGGGTATCGAAAACGATACGTTCAGGCCGCTATCGGCAGGAAAGCCTCAGAAGACAGGAAGCCGTTTCTCGATTTCCAAGGAGGGGCGAAGATCATGATGACGCGGAAATCCGTCTTGGCATCTCTCGTCGCCGTCTGCACTGCCGGTTATTTCGGCGCGGAGTTCATGGCCGTGCCCGACGATCCGCTCGAACCGATACTGGCGGAGACCGTCGGGGGATACATGAGCGACACGGCGATCACCGCCAAGGTCAAATCGGCGCTGCTGGCGGACCAGACCGCCAGCGGCTTCGCCATTCAAGTCGAAACCAAGGACGGTGTCGTGCAGTTGAGCGGGTTCGTCGACAGCGCGGCCGAAAAAGAGCGGGCGGGGCAGATCGCAAGCGGTATCGAAGGCGTAAAGGATGTGAAGAATGACATCAGGTTGGGCGCTACGGGCACGCCTTAGAAAGTCGAAGCCGAACAGGCGAAGCGCCATCGCGCATCGTCTTCGATTCCGTCCGTAGTTCGGAGCGCCGACCGCGAACGGTCGGCGCGCTGCTCGCTTTTATGGGTCCCCGCTCGCCCAAGTTTGTCACCGGCGGATGGCATCGTCGGAGAGGCGCCGGCCCGGGAGCTCGGCTGCGGTTGAACAGCGCGGCCGATTCGGCGCAAGCATTCTCGCCGATGTCTAGTTTTTTCTCGTCATGAAAGCTCATCCGGTTAACACGACACAATCAGGCGTTTGCTACTTCGGTCCCACGGACGATCCACTGTGGCGAATCGAAGAAGAAGGATTCAATCTGGCTCGGGAACACGAAATCGAGTCCCTGTTCGCGGTTTCGAACGGCTATGTCGGTTCCCGCGCATCGCTCGCCGAGGGGAGTCCCTTGTCCAATCCCGCCACTTTCATCGCGGGCGTTTACGATACCCATTCATCAACCCCGGGCGATCCCGTTCCGGAACTGGCCGTCGCGCCGGACTGGATGCAGTTGACTTTGCTGATTGGTGGACGGGAGTTTCGGCTGGAGGAGGGCGGTTATCTCTGGCATCGCCGCACTCTCGATCTGCGCCACGGCATTTTATGGCGGGAGTTCGATTACAGCGCGCCGAACGGCGGGCTGATTCACGTCCGTGCCTGCCGCTTGGCCTCGCTCGCGGACCGGCATGTTCTCTTTCAATGCGTACAGATCAAAGCCGAAAACCAGGTTCCCGGAATTCATCTCCGTGCCTCGACCGAGCCGGGCACCGAGCATCCCGGTCAGGTGCGGCTGACGTCGGAGTCCTGTCCACCGTCGGATGTGGGCGACGATGCGGCCAATCTTTTGGAGCTCTGCACGCGGTCCACAGGCATCAAAGTCGCCATCGCCACGGCGGGTCGGCTGCGGATAGACGGCGCATCCATACCGCCCAAGGTCGAGCGGTTGCCGGGTAGACGCATCGAGTCCTGGGAACTGGATATCGAGGCGGGAAAGATCTACCGGTTCGATCGTCTGGTGGTGATTTATACCTCGCGCGACACCGAGCAGCCGACCACCCTGGCGGTTCAACATCTACGAAGACTGCTGCGGGTCGATCCGGACGACGTCATCGGCGTTCACGCGCGGACTTGGGACGAGCGCTGGCGGGAAAGCGACGTCGAAATCGAAGGAGACGAGTCGCTGCAAAGGGCCGTGCGGTTCGCCTGTTATCACCTGATCGGCGCCGCCAACCCCGAGGATGAGCGGGTATCGGTCGGAGCACGCGCTCTGACCGGGTCTGCTTATAAAGGCCATGTGTTCTGGGATACGGAACTCTTCATGCTGCCTTTCTACATTTTCACTCACCCGCCTTCGGCGCGGGCGCTCCTGATGTACCGCTACCATACCCTGCCCGCGGCGCGGAAAAAGGCGCAGCGGTTGGGTTACCGTGGAGCCCTGTACGCCTGGGAATCGACCGACACCGGCGAAGAGGTCACGCCGGGTTACGCCATCTCCCCCGACGGCGAGATCAAGCCCATCCTGAACGGCGTGTGGGAGCACCATATCAGTGCGGATATCGCTTACGCCGTGTGGCAATACTGGCAGGCGACGGGGGACGAAGGATTCATTCAGCGCGCCGGTGCGGAAATCTTGTTCGAAACCGCCCGATTCTGGGCCAGCCGGGGGCTGTTGGAGGAGGACGGCCGCTATCACATCCAGGAAGTCATCGGCCCCGACGAGTATCACGAAGGGGTCGACGATAACGCTTTCACCAACGTGATGGCGCAATGGAATCTGGAGTGTGCCCAGGACGCAGCGCGCCTTCTTGCCGAGCGATGGCCGGAAAGATGGCGGGAGTTGATGCATGATCTGGAGTTGGGTACGGACGAACCGGAGACCTGGCGGGACTTGGCGCAACGCATGTACACCAGTTTCGACCCGCAGACGGGCTTGTTCGAGCAATTCAAGGGGTATTTCGGGCTGGAGCAGATCGATATCGCCGAATACGGCCCCGACGCGCTGCCGCTGGACATGATTCTGGGGCGGGAGCGGACGCAGCTGAGCCAGATCGTCAAGCAGGCCGACGTGGTGATGCTGCTCCATCTCTTTTGGGACCGATTTCGGCCCGAAACGTGCGAGGCCAATTTCCGCTATTACGAGCCGCGCACCACTCACGGAAGCTCCCTGAGTCCGTCCATACACGCTGCCGTGGCCGCGAGACTCGGCGATACCGATACGGCGCTGCGCTATTTCCGGCAGGCGGCGGAAATCGACCTCGCCAACAACATGGGCAACGCGGCCGGGGGAGTCCATGCGGCGGCGCTCGGAGGACTGTGGCAGGCGGTGGTCTTCGGCTTCGCTGGGCTCAGGCTGCTGCCGGACGGCTTGGGTTTCGCGCCCCATTGTCCACCGGTATGGCGGGCGCTTCGTTTTCCCCTGATCTGGCGCGGCACCCGGCTGCGGATAGAGTTGCGGCCCGACACCGCGGAGGTCGCCGCGGTGTCGGGAGATTCCTTAACGGTCCAAATCGGAGACGGGGAACCCGTGCGGCTCGCGCCCGGCCGCCGCACACGCTGGAAACGAGGCGAAGGAGTCGGAGTCTGGAAGGAGGTTTCATCATGAGCGCAGTGCCAGTGGAAAAGAATACGGTCGTATTGCCGCTGGACACTACGGCCAGGTTCGTTGCGGTATTGCCCGTGGCGGAGACCGTCATTCGGCTTGCGCAAGCGACACCGTGCATCGTGCAAACCGAAATGCCCCCAATCCCGCTCTCGGAACTGAAAAACAAATTTCCCGGACTGAAGACCCTGCTCGAACACGCCATCATCGCCCCGCCGCGAGAGCGTCCGGCGGAAGCCATCATCCGCGCCGCAGCGGAGAGCCATAGTCTTTGCATCGTCATGGCGATGCACGAAGGCCAGAGAAAGGCCGATACCGGGCTGGACGGCATAGCCGAAGAGGTCCTTTGTGAGATGCCGTGCCCGGTCGTGCTGGTGCCCCCGGAACGGGGGGCTGCGCCGTGGCGCGTTCGCCAGGTGGTGCTGCCCCAGGACGGCACGCCGGTGACCGCGCGCGCGGTGGCGCCGGCGATCGCGCTCGCAGGCTGCGCCGGTGCGGGACTCTTGGTCCTGCACGTGTCCGGCGCACATGCCGTCCCGCCGCGGGAGCCCGGCAGCTTGACCGCGCCCCGATACGTGGATCAACCCCAGCATGAGTGGCCGGCCTGGGCACGTGAATTTCTCGATCGGGTCAGAAGTCTGTCCGGCGAATACCCGGTGAAGGGCGGCATCCAGATGTGCATGGCGCGCGGCGAGCCCGGCCCCGAGATCGTGCGCTTCGCCCGCGGCCATCGAGCGGACCTGATCGTCCTGTCCTGGCGTGGTGAGCTGGCGCCCCGCTGCGCACGCACGCTTCGGCACGTGCTGCAGCATGCGCTGTGCCCGGTTCTGGTCTTACCGGAGAGTCACAAATGATCAGGCCGCATCGCTCGTCCTCGTTCGGCGACACAAGGTCTTAATCCGCGCTCAGTTCGATGAGATCCGCCACCACCAAGTCTGCACCTGCGGTTTTCAGGGCGTCTGCGTGGCCGGTTCGGTCGACGCCGATGACGCAGCCGAATCCGCCTTTACGGCCGGCTTCGACGCCGGCGATGGCGTCTTCCACGACCACGGCGCGGGCCGGTTCGACGCCGATCCGGCGAGCCGCCTCGAGAAACGAATCCGGCTCGGGCTTGCCGCGCAGTCGCATGCGCTCCAGGTCGATGCCGTCGACCCGGGCATCGAAGAGGTCGATCAAGCCTGCCGCTTCCAGTAGCTCCGCGCAGTTCCGGCTTGCCGACACCACGGCCGTTGCGAATTTCTTCGCTCTCAGTTCATGAATGAGATCAACGGTCGAGGGATAGACCTCGACGCCCAGGCGCTTGAGAAGTTCTCGGTAGATCGCGTTCTTCTTGTTGCCGAGCCCGCAGACGGTTTCGAGTTCCGGTCCATCGCCGGGGTCACCGTACGGAAGCGCGATGCCGCGCGAGGCGAGAAAACTCGCCACACCATCGTAACGGGCCTTGCCGTCGATGTAGCGTCGATAGTCCGAATCAGCGTCGAATGAACGCTGGCGCTCGCCATGGCGAGACCCGTAGCTTTCCAGAAAATCGTCGAACAGGGCTTTCCACGCGATCTTGTGGAGCGTCGCGGTCCGCGTGATCACGCCGTCCAAGTCGAAGATGACGGCATCGTAATCTCTCCGCCTGATCGCGTGCGAGGATGAGCGGATATTCATGACACCTCCGTAGTGCCTTCGAAAAAGCTTCCGTATATCGATTGGATCACAGGCAATGGGAAATCTGACAAGAAAGCGGTGTGCGCCGGAAAAGCGCCGCACGACAATTGAATCGCATTGTCTTGGGCGGCAAACTGTTCGAGCACCGGATTCTGGGTAGAACGACGGCAGGCCGCGCCGCAGACCGGTAATCCTAGAAACGGCGGTTGACCTTTTCGATGCACCGGAAAAGTAGGATGCGGTAAGCGAAGCGAACCGCCCTTCGACCAGGCTCAGGACAGGCCCTTCGACCGGGCTCAGGACAGGCTTTCCAGCCGTCCCGCCCGCCGCACACTCGGACGCGTCCAACTGCCGTTTCTAGGATAATTCCAATAATAAGGAGCACCTGATGAGTGATACGACCAGCGATTCGCCGGAAAAGATGGGTGAAGTCACCGCTTGGCACAATATTTCGGCGGAACAGTCGATAGAACGCCTGGAGACCGACCGGCGGCATGGGCTTTCCGAAGCCGAAGTCCGCGAGCGGCTGGCACGCTTCGGCCCGAACCGCCTGCCGCCGGCCCGCAAGCGCAGCGCCCTACTGCGCCTACTGTCGCAGTTCAACAATCTGCTGATTTACGTTCTTCTCGCGGCGGCGACGGTCACCCTGCTGCTGGGGGATTACGTGGACACCGCCGTGATCGTGGCCGTCGTGGTGCTCAATGCCTTTATCGGCTTCATTCAGGAAGGCAAGGCCGAAGCGGCTATCGAGGCGGTGCGAAACCTGTTGTCGCCCTCCGCCGCGGTGCTGCGGGAGGGGCGCCGAATGACGGTTCCGGCCGAACAATTGGTACCGGGCGACCTGGTGCTGCTGCAATCCGGCGATAAAGTGCCGGCGGACTTGCGCCTGATCGAGGTCCGGAGCCTGCGCATCGACGAGGCTGTGCTTACCGGCGAATCGGTGCCGGTGGAGAAATCCGTGGCGCCGGTGGCGCCCGATGCGCCGGTGGGCGATCGGCTGTGCATGGCCCATTCCGGCACGCTAGTGACATACGGACAAGGCATAGGCGTGGTGGCCGCCACCGGCACGGCTACCGAAATCGGCCGCATCAGCACGATGCTGGCGGAGGTCGGCGCTTTGGACACGCCGCTGCTCAAAAAGATCGAGCAGTTCGCCCGGTGGTTGACCGCCATCATCTTGGGCTCGGCCGCGGCGACTTTTGCGTTCGGCTGGCTGTCCCGCGGTCTAGGGCTGGAAGAGATGTTCATGGCGGCGGTGAGCCTGGCGGTCGCGGCGATCCCGGAAGGCTTGCCGGCTATCGTCACCATCACATTGGCGGTCGGCGTGCAGCGCATGGCGCAGCGGAACGCCATCCTGCGCAAGCTGCCGGCGGTGGAAACCCTGGGTTCGGTCACCGTGATCTGCTCCGACAAGACCGGTACTCTGACCCGCAACGAAATGACCGTGCAGACGGTGGCGACGGCCCAAGACGACATTCAGGTGAGCGGCGCCGGTTACAGTCCGCAGGGCGGCTTCAGCCGGGGCGATGCCGAAGTATTCGCGGTGGATTCGCCCCACCTCTTGGATCTGGTCCGTGCCGGGCTGCTGTGCAACGACGCGGCCCTCCACGAAGAGGACGGAACCTGGCGCCTGGAAGGAGACCCCACCGAGGGCGCTCTGGTGACCTTGGCGTACAAGGCCGGATTGAATCCCGCGTTCGAGCATGAAGCCCTGCCGCGCATCGACGCCATCCCTTTCGAATCGCAGCACCGCTTCATGGCCACTCTGCATCGCGACCATTCCGGCCATGCATTGATCTTCCTGAAAGGGGCGCCGGAAGTGGTGCTGGAACGCTGCAATCGGCAGCGCCGCGAAGGACGGGACGAGCCTATCGACCCCGCGCTTTGGCACCGAAGAACGACCGAGATCGCCGCCCGCGGCCAGCGGCTTCTGGCGCTCGCCATAAAGCCTTTGACCGAACCGCCCGGATCGCTGACCTTCGAAGACACCGAAGGCGGCTTCACCCTGCTCGGGGTGGTCGGCATGATCGACCCGCCGCGTCCTGAAGCGGTGGATGCCGTGGCCCGCTGCCAAAGTGCGGGCATAAGGGTCAAGATGATTACCGGCGACCATGCCGCGACCGCCTGCGCGGTGGGCCTTCAGCTCGGCATCGGCGACGGCGTGCGGGCGCTGACCGGCGCGGAGATCGAAAAGCTCGACGACGAGGCTCTGCGGAACCAGGCTAGGGAGGTCGAGGTGTTCGCGCGAACCAGCCCGGAACACAAGCTGCGCCTGGTGAGAGCCTTGCGCGAGGAAGGCCACGTGGTATCGATGACCGGCGACGGCGTGAACGACGCCCCGGCGCTCAAGGCTGCCGACATCGGCGTGGCCATGGGACAACGGGGTACCGAGGCCGCCAAGGAAGCCGCCGAAATGGTGCTGGCCGACGACAATTTCGCGACCATTGCCACGGCGGTGGAGGAAGGGCGTACGGTCTACGACAACCTGCGCAAGACCATCCTGTTCACCATGCCCACGAACGGCGGCGAAGGCGGGGTGATCGTCATTGCGATCCTCCTGGGTACGGAGCTACCCGTCACCCCTCTGCAAATCCTCTGGATCAACCTGGTGACCGCGGTGACCCTGGCGCTGACCCTGGCCTTCGAAGCGCCGGAAGGCGATCTGATGCAACGTCCGCCGCGTCCGCCCGGCGAGCCCTTGGTGACGCGTTACATGCTGTGGAGGATCGCCTACGTGTCGCTGCTTCTGGTCGGAGCGACCCTGGGACTGTACCAATGGGAAATCGGCCAGGGGGCGCCGGTGGAATTGGCGCGCACCGCGGCGGTCAACGCATTGGTTGCCGGTGAACTGGTCTATCTGATCAACAGCCGCTTCTTCCTGGCTCCGAGCCTTTCGTTGCGCGCTTGGTTCGGCAATCGCTACGCCATTCTGGCCATTGTCATATTGATCGGTTTGCAGATGGTGTTCACCTATGCGCCGTTCATGCAGAACGCCTTCGGCGCCCGCGATCTGAGCGGCGAAGCGTGGCTCCGGATCGCCGGCGCGGCCTTGGCGGTTTTCCTGGTCGTCGAGCTGGAAAAAGCGGTCGTTCGCCGGCTCGGGAAACCGGTCTTGGGCAAGCCCGTGGCGCCGGAGATCCGTCCGGCGCGCCTTTGGGATCGGGCCGCTGCGGTATTGGCCGGCCTATTTGGGCTTGTCCTGCTTTGGCAGCTGTTGGATGTTTCGGGACGCCTTTACGCCTTGGCGGCGGGTATCGAAGTCGGTCCGATTACGACTGTCGGAATGGTTCTCGCAGTTTTCGCCGTCTTGTTGTCCTTGGTATTAGTCGTAGAGGCACTGCTCGGCATCAAAGCGAATAAGGGATCGTTGACGGCGCTGAAATTGCTGATTCCGGCGCTGCTTCTGGCCGTTGCTTGGCACGCGCCGCTGTATCCGTTCGAATCCTGGCATCTGCCTTGGCTGCTTGCGGCGAGCACCACGCTGCTGGTCCTGGGCATCGCTTATTTGGTCCTGTCCCTGCTGGTTCGCCGGACCGGGCGACGGATGGGCGCCAATGCCGTTCGGCATTCGAGTGAACGCTAATCGCAGGGTGGATTGGCGGAGCCGTAACGCGCGGACTCGAAGTCGCTCGGTAGGTTACGACCTCGCGCCCTGATTCCATTTCTCGATCAAAAGAGCACATGTACGCCGGAATAAGCCTGTCCTGAGCGGAGTCGAAGGGCCTGTCCTGAGCAACGCCGAAGGACGAACGGCCTACTGTAAAGACCGGGTTAATGATCATCGAGCTTTTGCTCCCCCGTGAAATGGAAATTAAGACTCTGCTTCAGCCGTCGGGGCAGGGCCGGCAGGGACGAGCGCGGGATCAGGAAGGTCGAGAGGTTGAACAAATCCCTGAAGATCCGTTTCTTGTCCACCGTTTCCCGAAGATAATCATGCCCGCTGCTTCCCCCGGTGCCGATCTTGCTGCCCAGCATGCGCTGGGCCATCAAGGCGTGGCGGCTGCGCCAGGCGGTGAACAGTTCGTCGATGTCCATCAGGTGGCTGAGCATGCGGAACGGGAGGTGCAGAATCGGCTCGTCGCGGTAGAGCTGGATGAAAAGAGCGGAGAGCACCGAGGTTTGACGGAGATGGAACATGCCCTGCGCCTTCAGTTGCTCGAATCCAGCCGGGTCGAGCAAGTAATCGAATTTCCGCCGGGTGTTGTCCAGTTCGATGAGCTGCGCGTTTCGCTCGGCATCGGAAAACAACGGATTTTCCAGAATCGAGCGCCGATCTTTGGCGAGCATTGCCGCGACGGCCCGGCGGTAACTTTCCCAAAAGTCGTAGTCTTCGAACTTGAGGAAGGGCATGCGCGCCAGCCAGGCGTCCACCTGCTCGAAAAGACTCGGCTCGCCGGTGACGTCCGCGAGGTATGCGACATCCTCGGATCGGAGCCGTCCGGTGACCGGCTGCGGAATGAGAACGCCCAAGCCTAAGCGCAATTCGATCTCGCGGAACTGCACGCTCTGAAATCCGGAGGCCGGGATCAGATAATCGCGAAAATCGAGAAAATCCAGCGGCGTAATGGTCTCCAGAACGTCGATTTGCAGATTCAAGACCTTTTGTATGGCGATGATGCGCTCGAGACGGGCGACGATGATGCCCATGCCGTGTTCGTCCAAGGGCGGGACCGCGAACGCCCCGAGCACGGACTTGAGTTCGTGCAGTATTTGCTTGAACCAGATCTCGTAAGCCTGGTGCGTGATGATGAACAGCATCTCGTCGTGGGCTTCCGGGCCATGCCGGCGGCTTTCGGGCGCCTGCGCGTTCAAGAGACGGTCGAGCTGCAGATAATCGGCATAGTAGAGTTCTTTCACGGAGCGCTCGTTCATTTGGGATGTCTCCTCTTGATTGATGTTATGCAGGCATCGTCGGCAAGGGATTTCTGACCTACAACCTGAATGTGTAGCCCGAGTAGGCCGGGATAAGCGGAGCGTTCCCGGCGCTGACGCGAACCCACCGACATTGATACGCCGGAAACGCTGCGCTTATTCCAGCCTACGACATCGGCCAAGTAGCCCGGAAATCCCTTCCCGAGATGCGCGCCGCCTCCGGACGGGCGGGAGGAGCGCAGCCGGCAAGGCGCAACAGTCTCAGTTCGCCAGCTCCGGCAAATTCCTGAACAGTTCCAGCGCCTCGGGATTGGCGAGCGCGTCGCGGTTCTTCACCGGGCGGCCGTGAATGATCTCGCGTACGGCGAGTTCGACGATCTTGCCGGAGAGGGTGCGGGGGATATCGGGAACTTGCACGATTTTGGCCGGAACATGACGCGGACTTGCGTTTTCGCGGATCTGACGGCGGATTTTTGCGGCTAGCGTTTCGTCCAACCTCAGACCTTCTCGCAGGCGCACGAACAGCACGATGCGGACGTCGTCGTCCCAGTTTTGCCCGACCACCAGGCTTTCGACGATCTCGTCGAGCCGCTCGACCTGCCGATAGATCTCGGCCGTGCCGATGCGCACGCCGCCGGGATTCAATACGGTATCGGAGCGGCCGTAAATGACGATGCCGCCATGCGGCGTGATCTCGGCCCAGTCGCCGTGCCGCCAGACGTTTGGGTACATCGAAAAATACGCCTCGCGGTACTTTTTTCCGTCCGGATCGTTCCAGAATCCCAGCGGCATGGACGGGAACGGCCTGGTGCAAACCAGTTCGCCTTTGCGGCCGACGATCGGCCGTCCGTTTTCGTCGAAGATTTCGACCGCCATGCCGAGAACCTTGGCCTGGATCTCGCCCAGGTGGACCGGCCCCATCGGGTTGCCGCCGACGAAGCAGCCGATCAGGTCGGCCCCGCCCGAGATCGAGGACAGGCAGACGTCGGATTTCAGTTTTTCATAAACGTAATCGAAGCGGCTCGGCGCCAAGGGCGAACCGGTCGAAAGAACAGCCCTCAGCTCGGCGAGGCGGTGCGTGCGCTTCGGTTCCAGTCCCGCCTTGACCAAGGCGTCGATGTATTTGGCCGAGGTGCCGAAATGGGTCATGCGCTCGATGTCGGCGAAATCGAACAGCACATTGCCAGACGGGTAAAAGGGGGAACCGTCGTACAGGAGCAGCGTCGCACCGCAGGCAAGGGCGGAGGCCAGCCAATTCCACATCATCCAGCCGCAGGTGGTGAAATAGAACACCCGATCGTTCGGTTTCACGTCGCATTGCAGCCGATGCTCTTCCAGGTGCTTGAGCAGCGTGCCGCCGGCGCCGTGCACGATGCATTTCGGGACGCCCGTCGTGCCGGAGGAATAGAGGATATAGAGCGGCGCGTTGAACGGCAGCCGGACGAAGGGAATCGCGCGAGCTGGGTAGGACGCGAGGTAATCGTCGAAGCGGATCGCCCGCTCGCCCAGCGCGTCAAGCTCGGGCTGCTCGGATACATAGGGAACGACGACGATGCGTTCGAGCTTCGGCAACTCGGCAATGATCGTCCGGAGTTTGGCTGGGGCGGAAAAAGTCTTGCCGTTGTAGAAGCACCCGTCGGCGGCGATCAGCACCTTGGGAGCCACTTGCCCGAACCGGTCCAGCACGCCCTGTACGCCGAAATCGGGCGAGCAGGAGGTGAAGATCGCGCCGAGCGAGGCGGCGGCGAGCATGGCGATCACGGTTTCCGGGAGGTTCGGCATGATGGCGGCGATCCGGTCGCCGGGCTCGATGCCGTCCGCTTCCAGCGCCTGCGCGAGACGGCTGACCAGTTCGTAGAGCTCGCGCCAGCTGAGCCGCCGGCGGGCCTGGTTTTCGCCCCAGAAAACGATGGCGTCGTCGTCGTCCCGCCGCTTCAACAGATTCTCGGCGAAATTGAGCCGTGCCTCGGGAAAGAACTGCGCGCCGGGCATCTTATCCGCATCGGTCAAGATCCTCTCGCCGCGGGTTTCCGCGACGACGCCCGCATAGTCCCACACGCTCAGCCAGAATTTCTCCATGTTATCCACCGAAAACCGGTGCAGCGCGGCGTAATCCGGCAAGTCGACGCTCCAGCGGTCGCGCAGAATAGGCATGAATCGGTAGAGATTCGTGTTTTTCATGCGCGACGGAGTCGGTTGCCAGAGCAGTCGATTCAAGAGGGTGCTCCTGGTTATTTCACGCTGACTTTGAAGCTTCGTAGGCCGGAATGAGCCCTTCGACTTCCCTCAGGACGGGCTTCGCGTTTCCGGCGTTCAGGCGCTGAAACGCGACGACGGCTCATTCATACGCACCGCGTCAAAAAGCTCGAAGCCAAGAATGGCCATGAGCCATGACCGATCCGCAGAAGGAACGGCAGACGCTCAACCCCTCTACGGGCTATGGGCGAACCCCACGGAGGGGTGAGTTGTAGGATGGGCAAAGCGCAGTGTGCCCATCACGGAGCGCTACCGACCATCGAATCCGTCTTATGCCGCCTTTGCCAAGGCCCGCCGCTGCTCATCCAGGCCGTCCCAGAAAACCGCCACGCCGTCCAGCATGTCGTTGCCGTGGCGGATGAAGTCATTCTCGTCGATGTCGCGGGTGAAATAGAGCTCTTCCAGTTCTTCCTGGGTATGCTGGGCATGCTGGGCTTCGAGCCGGTCGTGCCAGGTGAAGAAGGCGAGCGGCAGATTCGAGCCGGTGCGGACGTTGTAGCGGATCAAGCCGTCGATCAGCTCCTTCCAGAAGCCGGCCGCCGCCCAGTTTTCCACGGCATAGCTCGCGGCCTGGGTGATGGCATAGCTCTCGTTGCCGTAAAGCCGGATCAGCTCGTCACAGAAATGGAGGGTGGATGGGGTGCCGTGCCTGCGGCTTCCCAGGTCCTGGAATCCGAGCCCGAGTTCTCCTGCGATTCGCAGCAGCCATTCGAAATGCGCCGCGCGGAAATGGAATACGCCGCCTTCCACCGTGCCCTCGGTGGAGACCAGTTCGGGGTCGACCTCCTGGTCGGGATCGCGCGTAGCGGACCGCTTTCGGCCGGCGTTGAAGACGACGCCGATTTCGTTGGCGAGAATTTCCTTGGAAGCCCGCATGCCTTCCAGGGTGTCGGCGTTGATCATCTTTTGCAGCTGGGCCACCAGGAACTGGTTCGAGAACACCGAGAACTGGACAATGAACGCCCGAACCTGCTCGAAACTCTGTTCGCCCCGCTTGAACCACGCGGTATAGCGATTGTCGGTGATGATGCGGTGTTTCAGCAATTCCCTATCGATGCGCCGCTGGAAGACGAGAAAGCGTTGGGCTTTGTCGACCGAGTACCCGGCCCGGTTCGTCGCGAGCGCTTCCAGCGTCGGTGCGGTGAGACCGGCAAGATGGTGCTCCTCGGCGTAGCGCGCAAGCTTGGAGTCGGCGACGGCTACCATAGAACCTCCTCACGAGATAAGAAGGGCGATTAGTTATTTGACCGCGGATGGCGCTCCGAATTTCTGATGATATCGGTCCATGCGAGATACAGGGGTGACCGATTTTCGTGCCGATCCGGCAGAAGCCCCGTGCTTCGAGACTTTCAAAGATCCCCGCCGGCCGGCGCGCGAAGCTCGCCAGCGGCATCGCGTCCGGCACCCGCCGTTTTTGGTCTGGTGGGATGTGGCTTAAGGCGTTTCGGCGAACCCGGGTCCGGCCGGGGAAAACGCTCGCGGGGCCAGCACCGGCTCGGTCGCGAGATTCTCGGGTAATTCCATGTCTGTTCCTCCGTTCATGGTATTCGCCGAGAAGGCGGATGTCTTCCCTAGTCCGATGTCGCCGTCACGTCCCGGCATTGCCTGGGGCAGAAGATCATCGACGCCCGCTAGCGGTGTTCGATATTCTGGTTGCGCCTTGGACCTGAATGCAACCCGGAGAGAGGCTCATGAAGCTGTTTGGCCTTTATAGAGTCAGCGTACGATCCGTTCGGTGCGGGATAATCCCGATACGTGCGGGCGCCGGTGAGAGGTGACAGGATGAGCGAACAACCGATCCATCAAACGACTCGGACGACCGGTTCGCCGCAACTCCAACGGCGATTGGGGTTGTTCGGAGCGATCATGATGGGCATGGGTGCGATGGTCGGAACGGGCGTTTTCGTGAGTATCGGTATCGCCGCGGGCATCGCCGGGCCATCCGCGATTCTGGCGATCGCGCTGGCGGCCTTGGTCGCCATCTGCAACGGACTCAGCAGCGCCCAGCTTGCCGCCAGCCATCCCGTCAGCGGCGGCACGTATGAGTACGGTTATCGATACCTCAATCCTCGGTTGGGCTTTACCGCCGGTTGGATGTTCCTGATCGCCAAGTCCGCCTCGGCCGCCACAGCCGCCCTGGGATTCGCCGGCTACACGCTGGATGCTTTGGGTTTTTCGCAGGACTATCTGGTGATTCCGGCACTGGCGGCGGTCACGGTGCTCACGCTGGTTGCGCTGAGAGGCATCCATCAGTCCAGCGTGACCAACATCGCCATCGTCTCGGTGACTCTGCTGAGTCTGCTTTTTTTCGTCATTGCCGGTCTGAAATCCGCGTCGGGCGCCAACTTCACGCCGTTTTTCGACCCGGGTCCGGACGAGGCGGGGCCGCTCGGCGCGTTGTTCCACGCGGCGGCACTGATGTTCGTGGCTTATACGGGGTATGGACGCATCGCTACCCTGGGCGAGGAGGTGCGCGATCCCAAGCGTACGATTCCCAAGGCCATCGTGCTCACCATGATGGTAACGATGGTGCTCTACATTGCCGTGTCGGCTGTCGGCATCGGAACGGCCGGAGCCGGTGGGCTGAGCGGTGCGGCCGGTACCCGGGCGGCGCCCTTGGTGGTGGCCACGCGTCAGTTTGCGGTGCCGTTCAGTTCGCACATTCTGGCCGTCGGCGCCGTTACCGCCATGTTGGGCGTGCTGCTCAACCTGATTCTCGGGCTGTCGCGCGTGTTGCTGGCGATGGGCCGCCGCCGCGATATGCCGGGTCTATTTGCACGCCTCGATGAAGGCGGAACCGCGCCTTACTGGGCGGTACTGGCGGTGGGAGCGGCGATCGCGGGACTGGTGCTGATCGGCAATGTGAAAACCACTTGGTCGTTCAGCGCGTTCACCGTCCTGATCTACTATGCCCTAACCAATGCCGCGGCGCTGCGGCTTCCGGCCGAGCGGCGGCTTTATCCGGCCTGGGTCGCGGGATCGGGGCTGCTGGCGTGCCTTTTTCTTGCGTTCTGGGTGGAGCGGCAGATTTGGGCTATCGGCTTGGGGCTCATCGCCGCCGGATGGGCGTGGCATGCCGTGGCGAGACGGCGGCGCGAATCCTAACGCAACGAAAGAGATGACACGGGCTCGCGGTTGAAATCAGCGGTACGGATCGAAGGTGAATGAGCAATTGTAGTACGCTGCTTTCCGGCGTTCATCCGGGTTCACTGGTTTCGCCGCGCCGCGGAAAGCCGTTCTATGGTGTCGCGATGCTGAAGGAGTCTCAGCGTCACGGCTATCGGCTCAGCCCCGGCACGCTCTATCCCGTCCTCCATGGCCCGGGGAAGGCGGGTTACCTCAGTATCCAGAGAGCCGTGCAGACGGGAAGGCTCGCAAGTATTACCGGATCACCGACCAGGGGCGGCATGTCCTGGAAGAATTCAAGCGCAGTCGGCCTTGAGGGGACCCACTCGCCCGGCTGACGCCGTACGGCCCATGCCGTAACGACGACGCCTGTGGGCGCCTGTCGAGCCGGGGGAGCGAGCGTCTACTCGGCGTCCGCCTGCTGCTCCGGCGCGGCGTCGCGGAACGCGACGAGCGCCTGGCAGTTTTCATCGATCGCCCGAATTCTCGGGAAATCGCTCAAGTCGCAGCCGAACCGCCGGGCGCTGAAGACTTGCGGTACGAGGCAGATATCGGCGAGCGTGGGCGTGTTGCCGAAGCAGAAACGGCCGCTGCTTTCATGGCGCGCAAGCTGCGCCTCGAACGCTTCGAAACCTTCCCTTATCCAGTGCCGAATCCAGGCGAGCCGGGCCGCTTCATCCTGGCCCATGGTGTGCTCGAGATATCGGAGTACCCGGAGATTGTTCAAGGGATGGATGTCGCAGGCGATGATTTGCGCGAGCGCGCGGACATAAGCCCGTTCGTCCCGGCGGCGCGGCAGCAGCGGCGGCTCGGGATAGGTATCGTTCAGATACTCGATGATCGCCAGGGATTGGGTCAATACCGTTCCCCTGTCCACCAGCGTCGGCACCAGCTTCTGCGGGTTGATGCGGCGATAGTCGGGTCGATGCTGTTCGCCTTTCGCAAGATGTATGAACTGCGGCCGGTGGGACAGCCGCTTGAGGTTTAAGGCGATGCGGACGCGGTAGGCGGCCGAGCTTCGGAAATAGGTATACAGTTCCACGCCCATCACGGCAGCACTTCCTGTTCGATGGCGCCGAAAACGGAGCGGCCGTTCCGGTCCAGCATTTCGATCCTGACCCTTTCGCCGTGCCGAAGATAAGGCGTCCGGGCTTCGCCGAATTCGATTTGTTCGAGGACGCGCTTTTCGACGATACAGGAATAACCCCGGCCGGTATCCTGATTACTGACGGTGCCGGAGCCGACGATAGTGCCGGCGGGCAGGGGCCGGGTCTTCGCGGCGTGGGCGATCAGCGCGGGGAAGTCGAATTGCATGCCTTGGCCGGCCTCCGGTTGGCCGACAAGTGTTCCGTTCCGGTAGGTCAGCAACGGAAGATTGATTTTGCCGCCGTCCCAAGCGTCTCCCAATTCGCCGGGCGTCACCGCAACCGGGGAAAAGGCCGGTCCGGGTTTGCCGTGCAGGAACCCGAAGCCTTTGGCGAGTTCCTGCGGAATCAGGTTGCGCAGCGAAATGTCGTTGACCAGCATCAGCAGCTTGATGTGCGAAGCCGCTTCCTCCGTCGTTACGCCCATGGGCACATCGTCCGTGATCGCCGCGATTTCCGCTTCGAAATCCAATCCCCAGCTTTCGTCGCGCAGCCGGATCGGGTCTCGGGGCCCGAGGAAAGCCGCCGAGCCTCCCTGATACATTAGGGGATCGGTGTAAAGGCTGGGCGGCATGGGGGCGCCACGCGCCTTTCGCACCCGTTCGACATGGGACAGATAAGCGCTGCCGTCCAGCCATTGATAGCTTCGCGGCAGAGGCGACGCCAGTTCGTCCGGCTTCAAGGGAAGCACATCGAGCTCGCGCTGATTGAGGGCGCGGTACGTGGTTTCCAGGGCGGGAGCGGCATCCTCCCAGTTCTCCAATACCGATTGCAACGTGGCGAAACCGGATTCCAAGGCGGGGAATGCCGTTTTCAGCTCGCGGTCGACGATTACCAGGGTTCCGTCGCGACCGTGGGATTTCAGCGATGCGAGTTTCATGTCTATTTCCAGGAGTCCACGTAGCCTTCCCACTCGACTCCCCGCGGCAGGTCGGCTACTTCTAGGGCGTCGCGGGCGTCGATCATGACCGCCACCTCGTCGGTTTCGGCGCGCGAGCGGGTCTTCGCCGCTTCCAGCGCCTTGGGATGAGGGCCGTGGGTAATCCCGGCCGGGTGCAGGGTCATCATGCCCGGATGAATGTTGTCGCGGGAGAAGAAATGTCCCCGGTGATAAAAGATGACCTCGTCATAGTCGTCGTTGTTGTGATAGAAGGGCACTCGCAGCGCGCCCGGATCGCTTTCCAGCGGGCGCGGACAGAACGTGCAGACGACGAAGCGATCGCTGACGAACGTGGTATGGGCTGAAGGCGGAAGATGATAGCGATGGCTCATCAGCGGCCGGATATCTCGCCAATTGAGCCGGACCGGCATCAGCGTGCCCTGCCAGCCGACCGCATCGAGCGGATTGAAAGGGTAGGTCACGGCGCTGAGCCGACCCCTCCGTTTGACCAGCACCCGCCAGATCCGGTCCGATTGCTGGGCGCGGAATGCCTCATCGATCCTGGGCGTATCCAGGACCGCGGGATCAAACACGGCGTGAGCTCCGACTATGCCTTTTTCGGGCAGCCGATAAGTGCTGTTCGAGGCCTCGATCAGGAGAAAAACGCCCCTTCCCGAGGTTTCGATGCGCCACAGGGTGCCCCGCGGAATCACCAAATAATCGCCCTCGGAAAAGGCGAGATGGCCGTAGTCGCAATAAAAACGTCCGGACCCTTCGTGGACGAACAGCAATTCGTCGCCGTCGGCGTTCCGAACCAGATGGTCCATGGCGGAATAGGTGTGCCAGCAGCGGATTTTGACGTGCAGATTGCCCAGCATCGGCGTGGCATCCCACGGCGAAACGCTGGTTCCGGTGAGCTGGTTGGTGTCGAAGGCGCGCGGCCGTAGCGGACCCTCGACGCTGATCCACCCGGTCGGCGGATGGCGGTGGAGCATTTGCGTGGAAGGCCCGTAAAAGCCTTCCCGGCCCAGTTCACGCTCGAACGTGCCCTCGGGCAGGTCGGTATGAGCCTGACGGGCGGCGACGCCCTCGACTCTCGGCAACGAAATCCAACGGAGCATCAGATTACCCCCCGTTTTATCTGGTCGTCCTCGATCGCTTCGAATAGCGCCTGGAAATTTCCTTCACCGAATCCTTCGTTACCCTTGCGCTGGATGATTTCGAAGAAAATCGGCCCGATTACGGTTTCGGTGAAGATTTGCAGAAGCAGCCCGACGCCCCCTCCCGGCAGGCCGTCGATGAGAATCCGATTCCGCCTGAGCCGTTCAATATCCTCGCCGTGACCGGGGACGCGGGCGTCCACGCGTTCGTAATAGCTGTCCGGAACGTCCATGAAGCGGACGCCGTTTTCGCGAAGCCGTTCGACGGTGGTGTAAATGTCGTCCGTGGCCAGCGCGACGTGCTGTATGCCTTCGCCATGATAGAGGTCGAGATATTCCTGGATCTGCGACTTGGGGTCGGAGGGTTCGTTGACGGGAATGCGAATCCTGCCGCAAGGGCTCGCCATGGCCCGCGATTTCAGCCCCGTCGCCTTGCCGCGGATGTCGAAATAGCGGATTTCCCGGAAACCGAAGATGCGCTCGTAGAATTCGGCCCACTCGTCCATATGGCCTTTGCGCACGTTATGGGTCAGGTGGTCGATGCGGGTCAGGCCGACGCCGAACGGCGCCTCAAACTTATGATTGAGCGGGACGAAATCCACGTCGTAGATCGAGCGGTCCCCGTAGCGGTCGACGAGGTGAATCAGACTCCGGCCGATGCCGCGAATCGCCGGAATATTGAGCTCCATGGGTCCGGCCTCGCTGGCGGACGGCCTCGCGCCCAGTTCGAGCGCACGCCGGAAGGCCCAGGCGGCGTTCTCGACCCGGATCGCGAAGGCGCAGATCGATGGTCCGTGCCGTTCGGCAAAGCGCTGCGCGAAGCTCCCCGGTTCGTGATTGACGATGAAATTGATCTCGCCCTGACGGTACAGCACGACATCCTTGGAGCGGTGGCGGGCTACGGCCTCGAATCCCATCCGTTCGAAAAGTCGCGCCAGGGCTCGCGTGTCCCGAGCGGTGTATTCGATGAACTCGAATCCGTCGGTCCTGATCGGGGGGAGGTCTTCGCTGGTCATTTTGGATACCCCAGTGCGGATTTTTGGGTTCTTTGTTCCCTATGACCTCACGGATCGCGTAAAGATTCCCATGAGCCCATTGGCTCTGGCCGGACTTCTTTCAACACCGACGAGGAGACGAGTTCCTTCCCAGCGAGAATCGGGTTCATGCAACGGTGTTGACAATACAAATGATAATGTCTATCATTTGCAACATGGGGATGCTTATCCCGCTGCCGAAAGACACAAAGAGGGAAAACATATGGTTCCAAACAACCGATTACGCACCATTGCAACCAGCCAGATTTACGGCGTCGATAGCCGGGTCCGGCGATCCGGTTCAGGAAGCTCTGATCAAGTTTCCAGTGGGAAAAGCGAACAGTGCGACCGTTGGATCCAAAAGGCCCTCACCCAACCC
>DYIL01000006.1 GCA_020723665.1 Methyloversatilis universalis | reverse complement strand
GCAGGCCGCGCGGGCAGGCACCACGAACGGAATCAACGCGTTACCGTTCGTCCTGAGCCTGTCGAAGGACTTAATCAGAGCTTCTTTAATCCTTAGTTAATTGATTTTACGAAGGCAGCCTTGGCGGCAAATTTGGCCGTCGGGGGTTTTTCTTTCGCGCTGCGCAAATACCCGTCCAACTGCGTTTTGCCGCGCTTTTCAGCAGTTCCCGCGTTATTGACTTTTAACCCGAAATACTTCAACTTACGCACGCAGACGGGCTTGTCGGGGAATTTTCATGATTCCTTTAAGGAAAGTTTCCTTACGCAACGTAAAATCCGTCCTATCGTTTTTAGGGTAACTTATTGTTAACAAAGCGTACTCTGTGCATACAGAATACGAGGAGGAAAAGAGATGAAAAAACCCGTGAGAAGTTGGCTGATTGCAACGTCGGTAGCATCGTTGCTGGCAGCCACGGGGATTTCCCAAGCCAATTCCGAAGTCGAGGCGCTCACCAAGGACCCCAAAAACTTCGCGACCTGGGGTGGGGATTATTATGGCATGCGCTATAGCGCGCTGGACCAGATCAATAACAAAAACGTGAAGGATCTTCAGCCTGTCTGGACTTTCTCCACCGGTATGCTACGCGGCCACGAGGGCGGCCCCCTGGTCGTAAACGATGTGCTCTACATTCATACGCCTTACCCGCACAAGGTTTACGCGCTGGATCAGGCTACTCAGTCCGTAATCTGGGAGTACTCTTACTCGCCCGATAAGGACATCGACCCCAGCCAGGTTATTTCGGTGATGTGCTGCGACGTGGTGAACCGCGGTCTCGCATACGGCGACGGCAAGATCTTCCTGGCGCAGGGCGACGCCACGTTGGTGGCTTTGGACGCGAAAACCGGCAAAGTAGTCTGGAAAGTCAAGAACGGCGAGCCGAAGCTCGGCATGACCAGCACCAACGCTCCGCTCGTGGTGAAAGACAAGGTCTTGACCGGTATTGCCGGCGGCGAGTTCGGTGTTCGAGGTTTCATCGCGGCTTACAATATCAAAGACGGCACCCTGGCGTGGAAAGCCTACAGCATGGGGCCGGATTCCGACATCAAGGTCGATCCCGAAAAGACCATGACTTGGACCGACGGCAAAATGGCGCCGGTCGGCAAGAACTCCAGCTTGAAAACCTGGGAAGGGGATCAATGGAAGCTCGGCGGCGGCACCACCTGGGGCTGGTATAGCTACGATCCGAAACTCAACCTGATCTACTACGGTTCCGGCAACCCCGGTACCTGGAACCCGGTACAGCGTCCCGGCGACAACAAATGGTCCATGACCCTCTGGGCTCGCGATGTGGACACCGGCATGGCCAAGTGGGTTTATCAGATGACCCCCCACGACGAATGGGACTACGACGGCATCAACGAGGCGCCCTTGATCGACCTCAAAATGACGGACAAGAACGGCAAGGTGCACGAGAAGCTGATCGTCCACTTCGATCGTAACGGTTTCGGCTATACGCTCGACCGCGAAACCGGCGAGCTTCTGGTCGCCGAGAAGTTCGACAAGGCCGTCAACTGGGCCACCCACGTCGACATGAAGACCGGTCGTCCGCAGGTGGTCGACCAGTACAGCACCCACAAGGGCGGCGTTGACCACAACACCACCGGTGTGTGCCCGGCCGCTCTGGGCAGCAAGGATCAGCAGCCGGTAGCGTTCTCGCCCCGGACCAATCTGGTCTATATCCCGGGCAACCACGTGTGCATGAACTACGAGCCCTTCGAAGTCGAATACACGGCTGGCCAGCCGTACGTCGGTGCGACGCTGACCATGTTCCCGGCGGGTGTCGATGCCAAAACCGGCGAGAAGAACGGTTCGCACAACCTGGGTGTGTTCACTGCCTGGGATCCGACGACCGGCAAGATCGTCTGGTCGAAGGATGAGCCGTTCTCGGTATGGAGCGGCGCGATCGCAACCGCTGGCGACGTCGTGTTCTACGGCACTTTGGAAGGCTACCTGAAGGCCGTGGACGCCAAGACCGGCCAAGAGCTCTACAAGTTCAAGACCCCGTCGGGCATCATCGGCAACGTCAATACCTGGAGCTACAAAGGCAAGCAGTACGTCGGCGTAATGTCGGGTCTTGGCGGCTGGGCCGGTATCGGCATGGCTGCTGGTCTCGAAGGCGAAAGCGAAGGCTTGGGTGCTGTAGGCGCGTACCGCAGCCTCAGCAACTATACCAAGCTGGGCGGCGTACTCACCGTATTCGCTCTGCCTAACAAGTAAATCTGAAGCGATTCAGATTCGTATAGTACGCCCCGGCTGATTTCGTCAGCCGGGGCGTTCTTTTTGGTGGATGAACGCCGAATTTTTGCGTTCGTCACGTCTCTAAGAGGCGACTCGTTTAGCATCACTAGGAGTTCTTGATGGCCGTTAAATGCTATTTCCGTTGGCCTGCGGTGCTTTTGGCTTTGGTATTGATGTCTTTTCCCGTCGCTCAAGCGGACAACAACGCGCTCAAGGTTTGCGCAGACCCGAACAATCCGCCTTTTTCGGACAAGAGCGGACAAGGATTCGAGAACAAAATCGCCGAACTGTTTGCTAAAGAACTCGGCAAGAAAGTCGAATACACCTGGTTTCCGCAAAGGATCGGCTTTATCCGCAATACGTTGAAGGCGCGATTGCCGAACTCCGACGAATATAAGTGCGACGTGGTGATGGGCGTTCCTACGGGATATGAGCTCGCCGCGACCACTAAGCCTTATTACCGTTCGACTTATGCCTTGGTGTATCGGAAGAAAAGCGGCTGGGATGACATCAAGTCGCCCGACGATCTCGCACGTCTTCCGGCAGAACGGAAAGGCAAGCTGCGCATCGCCATGTTCGACGGAGCGCCGGGTACCACCTGGTTGTTCAATCATCAACTTGCCGAGCGGGGCGTTCCTTATCCGAGCATGATGGGGGATGCCACCGTGAACACGGCTCAGTTGCTGGAGAAGGAATTCTCGGCCGGAAACATCGATATGGTCATCGTCTGGGGGCCGATCGCCGGCTATCTGGTGACCCACGGAAAGCCGGGGGCGTTCGAGATGTTACCGATGAAGTCGGACGAATCCGTCAAATTCGATTTTCCCATCTCCATGGCGGTTCGTTTTCCCGACAAGGAGCGGAAAGAGGAGTTGAACGCTTTGATCAGCCAGAATCGCGAGAAGATCGAGGCTTTGTTGCGCGAGTATCGCGTGCCCCTGGTCGATCAGGACGGGAACCTGGTCGAGGCTGCGAACAAGAGAAAAAAGTAAGATGTGGTAGGGCGGGTGTGAGAACTCCGCCCTACGGAGGCTGTCGTAAAAGCCGAAAACGTAGGCTGGGTTGAGGGGCGAAACCCAGCATGTTCAGCCGGTCGCTGGCATTCCTTCGTCGCTCAGCCTACTTTCGCGACACTCTTCGTCGGGCGTGAAGAAAAGGGTGGGGTGCGAGATTCAGTTTTCTCTTCGCATATGCGGAAAGAGAATGACATCGCGGATCGACGGCGAGTCGGTGAAAAACATCACCAATCGGTCTATGCCGACGCCTTCGCCTGCGGTGGGCGGCAGCCCATACTCCAAGGCACGGATATAGTCCGCGTCGTAATGCATGGCCTCCTCGTCCCCGGCGTCCTTGTCCGCCACTTGCTTTCTGAATCGCTCGGCCTGGTCTTCCGGATCGTTCAGTTCTGAGAAACCGTTGGCGAGCTCCCGCCCGCCGATGAACAGTTCGAAGCGATCGGTCACGAACGGATTTCGATCGTTGCGGCGGGCGAGCGGCGAGGTCTCGGTCGGATACTCGGTGATGAATACCGGTCCCATCAGCCGATCCTCTACGGTTTTTTCGAAGATCTCGGTTTGCAATTTGCCTAGACCGTCCGCCGGCGTAACGAGATACCCCAGTCTCTCCGCCACTTGGGCAGCCCGTTCGCGATCCGCGAGGTCGGCGGCCGTCAGTTCCGGGTTGTAGCGGAGGATCGACTCGAGCACGGTCAACCGTTCGAACGGCTTCGCCAAGTCGTAGCTTTGACCCTCGTAGGTCACCGTGGCGCTGCCGAACAGTCGCACGGCCAGGCCGCGCAGCATTTCCTCGGTCAAGTCCATCAGGTCCCGGTAATCCGCATAGGCTTGATAAAACTCCAGCATCGTGAACTCGGGATTGTGCTTGGTGGACAGTCCCTCGTTGCGGAAGCTGCGGTTGATCTCGAAGACTTTTTCGAAACCGCCGACGACCAAGCGCTTGAGGTAAAGCTCCGGAGCGATACGGAGATACAAATCCATATCGAGCGCATTGTGATGGGTGATGAAGGGCCTGGCGCGGGCACCGCCGGGAATTACCTGCATCATTGGGGTTTCCACTTCGAGAAAGTCCCGCTCGAGCAAAAACCGGCGAATGAACTGGATGATGGTGCTGCGCATCCTGAAGATCCGCCGCGATTCCTCGTTCATGACGAGATCGACGTAGCGCTGCCGATGTCGGATCTCTTCGTCCGTCAGGCCGTGGAACTTCTCCGGCAAAGGGCGCAAGGACTTGGTGAGCAGGCGAATGCCGGTCACCCGAATGGACAATTCGCCGGTCTTGGTGCGAAAAACCGTTCCTTCGACGCCGATGATGTCGCCGATGTCCCAGTGCTTGAAGGCTTCGTACTGGCCTTCCGGCAGGGCGTCTTTCTGTAGGAAAAGTTGGATACGTCCGGACATATCTTGAATATGGGCGAAGCTCGCCTTGCCCATCAGCCTTTTGGTCATGATTCGCCCGGCGGCCTTGACCCGGATGTTACGGGTTTCCAAGGTGGCGCCGTCCTCGTCGCCGTACTGCTCGTGAAGCGCCTGGGCCAGGGTGTTGCGGCGGAAGTCGTTAGGGAAGGCGACACCCTTCCGGCGCAGGTCCGCCAGTTTTTCCCGCCTTTGAGCGATGAGTTTGTTTTCGTCGAATTGTTCGGTCATACCGTTTCTTGTTACGAAAATGTTTCAGGGAAAACGCAGCTTGAGCGGAGTAAACCAGGTCGTTTGCGGGACCTGAATACGCTGACCGCCTTCAAGCCTTACAGGCCGCTTTTCAAGCTGGCTTCGATGAACATGTCCAGATCGCCGTCCAACACGGCTTGCGGGTTGCCGGTTTCGACGCCGGTACGCAAATCCTTGATCCTGGATTGGTCCAGCACGTACGAGCGGATCTGGCTGCCCCAGCCGATGTCGGACTTGGACTCTTCCAGCTTTTGCTTTTCCGCGTTGCGCTTCAGCATTTCCATCTCGTAGAGCTTGGCCCGAAGCTGTTTCATGCATCGGTCGCGGTTGGCGTGCTGGGACCGTTCGGTTTGGCACTGAACCACGATGCCGCTCGGGATGTGCGTGATGCGCACGGCGGATTCCGTCCGGTTGACGTGCTGTCCCCCGGCGCCGCTGGCTCGGTATACGTCGGTGCGGAGATCGGCGGGATTGATTTCGATATCGATCGTGTCGTCCACTTCGGGCGAAACGAATACCGATGCGAACGAGGTATGCCGGCGATTGCCGGAGTCGAACGGAGATTTTCTGACCAGGCGGTGGACGCCGGTTTCGGTCCGGAGCCAGCCGTAGGCGTATTCGCCTTCGAAGCGGATCGTGGCGCTTTTGATGCCGGCGACCTCGCCCGGCGACTCTTCGATCAGTTCGGTCTTGAAACCGCGCCGCTCGCCCCAGCGAAGATACATGCGTTCCAGCATTTCGGCCCAATCCTGCGCTTCGGTGCCGCCTGACCCCGCCTGGATATCGAGAAAGGCATTGTTCGGGTCCATTTCGCCTGAGAACATGCGGCGGAACTCGAGTTCGGCCACTTGTTTTTCCAGGCGTTCGAGATCGGCGGCCACAGTATCCACGGTGGCTTCGTCGTGCTCTTCCACCGCCAGTTCGAGAAGTTCCTCGGCGTCGTTCACACCTTGTTCGATGCTGACCAGGTTATGGACGACCGACTCGAGTTGCGTGCGCTCGCGTCCTAAATTTTGGGCTCGTTCAGGATCGTTCCAGATTTTCGGGTCTTCCAGTTCCTTTAAAACTTCGTCCAGCCGTTCGCGCTTTGTTTCGAAGTCAAAGATACCCCCTAAGAGCTGCCTGGCGGCTCTTCAAGTCTTTGATTTGGTTATAAAGCGGATTGAGTTCGCGCATAGTGAATCAGACATTGCTGTATTGAGGATTGATGAAAAGTAGCTTGGAAGTACAGAAAGGCACAAACCGGTGTTCGGCAGAAACGATCCGCTTACGATTTTCCGCGTCGTCCGGTTAAGAATACGGCGGCCAGCCCGGTAATCGCCAGACTTGCAATAGTACCACCGGCCCAAGGTTGACCGTTGATCGCTGCGTATACGCCGCCGATTATAACCTCCTAGGCCGATCAACAAAGCGAATATCTGGCCAAGCACGCGCTCAATAAAAACAAAGGTATTGACACGTTTACTTTCTGAACGCCGATACTCGGCTTCTATCTATGTTTGTGAAAATATCCAATCGACCAAGTCGGGGCGAAAATGATGAAGCCGCTCGATTTGAGCGACCGGAATGATGGGGGAGTCCGTTTCGTGTTGCTGAACGGTAAGTTCCTTCTCTCTGTCACGCATACTCGCGGTTGTATGTTTCCCCATGTCTTTGGTTTTTTACGTTTCTTCTTAATCCTTCCGTGATACGACCGCAGTCGGCGCGCACGTTATTGTGATCGATCAAAAAATCGCCGCGTTTAGGGCGTATATAGTCGTTTTCCGGCCAGAGCACCAGCACTTGCCGTGCGCCATCAAGGATATTTTTGAGATGTCTTCCCATGGGTCGGAAGCCTACCAAACAAAAACAGCTCTGAAAAGTTGCCGAATTCCTTGTTACTTCCGCCACTCGTCCCGAACCTGAATCATGCCGTTTTCGACACGGACCGGAAAGCATGGGAGGTCCTCATACGCCGGGGCTTTTAGGACTTTGCCGGTCTTCAGGCAGAAGCGGGCGCCATGACGAGGGCAGACGATCTCGCAGCCTTCCAGCGGGCCGCTCGCGATTTCGCCACCGTCATGGGTGCAGACGTCTTCGACGGCATAGTACTCACCGTCGATCATGAAGACGGCGACCTGCGTTCCGTCGACATCCACGACCACATGCTCGCCGTTTTGCAGGCTGCCTTCACGGGCGACGTCGATCCAATCGGACATGAAACGCTCTCTTTAATCCGGTTTATTCGGTGCTGACGGTATTGGCCTCGTTCTTGAGCGCCGCTTGCAGCGAATGCCAAGCCAGGGTGGCGCATTTCACCCGGGCCGGGTAGGCGCGGACGCCGGCCAGGACCGCGAGCTTGCCGATTTCTTCGAGATTCACGGCCTCTTCGTTCTTGCCCGTGGTGATACGGTGAAAAATGTCGAACAAATGCTGAGCCTCTTCCTCGGTCTGACCCTTGACGATCTCGGTCATGAGCGAGGCGGAAGCCGTCGAAATGGCGCAGCCGGAGCCTTGGAAGCTCAGGTCTTCGATCACGCCTTCGTCGTTCACTTTGACGTACAGCGTGATTTTGTCGCCGCACAGCGGGTTGAAGCCCTCGATTTTCCGATTGGCGTCTTCCATGACCCGGAAATTGCGCGGGTTGCGATTGTGGTCGAACACGACCTCCTGATAAAGATCCCTGATCTGATCCAGCATCAGCCGAACACCTCGATGACTTTGCGAATGCCGTCCATCAGGATATCGATTTCCTCGAAGGTGTTGTAGAGCCCGAAAGAGGCGCGCGCGGTCGCGGGCACGCCGAAGAAATCCATGACCGGCATGGCGCAGTGATGCCCGGCGCGGATGGCGATGCCGAGATGGTCCAGGATGGTGCCGATGTCGTGCGGGTGTATGCGCTCCAGCGTGAAGGATAGGATGGCGCCTTTCCGTTCCGCCGTGCCGACGATGGTCAGTTGAGGAATTTCGAGTGCCCGTTCCGTGGCGTAGTGCAACAATTGGTTTTCGTACGCCGCGATCGCATCCATGCCGATGCTCTCGAGATAATCCACCGCCGCACCCAAGGCAATGGCATCCACGATGTTCGGCGTGCCGGCTTCGAACTTGAAGGGCAGGGTGTTGTACTCGGTTTTATCAAACGTGACGCGGCGGATCATATCGCCGCCACCCTGATAAGGCGGCATCGCCTCGAGCCATTTTTCCTTGCCGTAGAGCACGCCGATGCCGGTGGGGCCATATAGCTTGTGCCCGGACAGGGCGTAAAAATCACAGTCAAGGTCCTGAACGTCCACGGCCATGTGAGGTGCCGCCTGAGCGCCGTCCAAAAGCACTGGAATCTCCCGGCTATGGGCCCGTTCAATAATCGCTTTGACCGGGTTGATCGTTCCCAGCGCATTGGACATGTGGACCACCGAGACCAGGCGGGTGCGCGGCGACAAGAGTTGCTCGAACTCATCCAGTTGCAGTTCGCCGTTTCGGTCGATCGGAGCGACTTTCAGCGTGGCGCCGGTTTGCTCGCACAGCATCTGCCAGGGCACGATGTTGGAGTGGTGCTCCATGGCGGTGATGAGGATTTCGTCGCCTTCTTTCACAGTGCTCCGGCCGAAGCTTTGGGCCACCAGATTGATGGCTTCCGTGGTGCCCCGCACGAACACGATTTCATGGCAGTGCCTGGCGTTGATAAATTTCTGCACCGTCTCGCGCGCCGCTTCGAAAAGCTCGGTCGAGCGCTGGCTTAAGGTATGCACGCCGCGGTGAACATTGGAGTAGTCGTTCTCGTAAACCCGGCGGATGCAGTCGATCACCGTCTTGGGTTTTTGCGTGGTGGCGGCGTTGTCCAGATAGACCAGGGCTTTACCGTGCACCTCTTGGTGCAGAATCGGGAAGTCCTCGCGAATGCGCGTGACGTCATAACCCGCCGTGCTCGACCGGGCTTTCAGGCTGGCCGCACTCGGGGCGGAATAGGCTGGATTCTGTGGCATGGCGGCTTGGGAAGCGTAAACCTTGTTCATAGCCAATCCTTTCGGATGTCGGATTGCGGCAGGGAAGACAATAGTTCGTCTTGAACCAGTCTGTTGAGACTGCTCGGCCGTATCTTTTCGACCATTTCATTGGCAAAGGCGAAGGTGAGCATGTTGCGCGCCGTCGGTTCGTCCACGCCGCGCGATTCGAGATAAAAGACGGCCTCCGGGTCGAGTTGTCCGACGGTTACGCCATGGGCGCATTTCACGTCGTCGGCATGAATTTCGAGCTGCGGCTTGCTGTCGATCTCGGCGTCTTCCGACAAGAGCAGGTTGCGGTTGCTCATTTCGGCATCGGTTTTCTGGGCGTCCGGGTGAACGACGATACGCCCGGAAAAGACGCCCCGCGCGCGATCCGCGGCGATGCCGCGGTAGGTTTCGCGGCTGGTGCCGCAGGGCGCCCGGTGATGGATCAGGGTCTGGGTGTCCAGATGCCGCCGTCCGGTCGCGAGGAATAATCCGTCCAACTCGCACTCCGCCCCAAGGCCCAAATGAGCGTGAATCTCGGTGCGGGCCAAAAGGCCGCCGAAAGCCAGATGATGCTGACGGAATCGGGCCGAGCGCGCCTCTCGCGCGTAAATGCCGCCAAAGTGATAGCCCTTGACGGTCTCGCTCTGAAGCTTGTAATGCTCGAGTCCCGCATTTTCGCCCACCGAAATTTCGGTGACCGAGGCGGTGAGATAACTTAAGTCTCCGGTACCCGCATACGTTTCGACGACGGTGGCTTCGGCGTTTTGCTCCAGCGCGACGAGATTGCGGGCCACAGACAGTCCGTCCGGGCGCGTCGAAAAATGAATCACCTGCAAGGGCTTATCCAGAATTTTGCCGGGCGGCAGGTGCACGAAAGCGCCGTCTCTAAAATACGCGATGGTGAAGGCGATGAAGCCGTGAGCGTCTTGCGGAACCGCTTGGTTGAACAAGCCCTCGATCCGATCGGGATACCGTTCCAGCGCGTTCGCCAGAGACGTCGCGATGACGCCTTCGGGAAGTCCGTCGGTCACGGAATGTTCGGCGGAATAAATGCCGTCGACGAAGACCAGCGACCAGGCATCTTCCAGACGAAGCCGTGCCAGCGCACTCGTATCCGCCACAGCTGTAGGTGTGCCCACACTGGGTACGAACAGCTTCTTTTCCAGCGCCGAGACATTGGTGTATTTCCATTCCTCCTCGCGCGGCGAGGGAAATCCGGCTTCGGAGAAGCGGCTTTGAGCCTCTTCCCGCAGCCGGCGCAGCCACGGCAGATGCCTGCCGGGCAGGGCCAATGTCCGATAGTGTTCGACGTAGTGCTGAGCCGGGCTCATATCAGGCACCCACGGAGACCAGTTGATCGACCCAGCCGTAGCCTTTCTTTTCCAATTCCAGAGCTAAGCTGGCATCGCCCGATTTCACGATGCGGCCATAGGCGAGCACATGAACACAGTCCGGCTTGATGTAATTGAGCAGGCGCTGGTAATGGGTGACCAGGATGAAGGAGCGGTCCGGCGAGCGCAGGGAGTTCACGCCTTCCGCGACCAATCTGAGCGCGTCGATGTCGAGCCCCGAATCGGTTTCGTCGAGAATGCAGAGGCGGGGTTCGAGCACCGCCATCTGAAGGATTTCGTTGCGCTTCTTTTCGCCGCCGGAGAAGCCTTCGTTCACGCCACGGTACAGGAATTGTTCGTCCAGGTTCACGGCCTTGATCTTCTCTTTGACCAGTTTCAGGAAATCCATGGCATCGACTTCGCTCAGGCCCTTATGTTTGCGGATGGCGTTCAGGGCGGCCTTCAAGAGATAGATATTGCTGACGCCGGCGATTTCCACCGGGTATTGGAAGGCGAGAAAAACGCCTTCGCGTGCGCGCTCTTCGGGCTTCATCTCCAGAAGACTCCGGCCGAGGTAACTCACGGTTCCGGCCGTGACTTCATAGCCCGCTCGGCCGGCCAGCACGTGCGACAAGGTGCTTTTGCCGGAACCGTTCGGTCCCATGATGGCGTGGACTTCGCCGGGCTTGATGTCCAGGCTGATGCCCTTCAGGATGGGCGTGTCGTCGACCCGGACGTGGAGATTCTCGATCTTGAGCATAACTGACTTACCTAGATTTGTCTGTTGAATTGGCCGACCCGGATAACTAGCCTACGCTGCCTTCCAAACTGATCCCCAAGAGCGCCTGGGCTTCCACGGCGAACTCCATGGGCAATTCCTTGAACACCTGCTTACAGAAGCCGTTCACGATCATCGAGACGGCATCCTCGGCGGATAGGCCGCGCTGCATGCAGAAGAACAGCTGGTCCTCGCTGATCTTGGACGTGGTGGCTTCGTGCTCCACCTGCGCCGTGGGCTGCTTGACCTCGATGTAGGGGAAGGTATGCGCGCCGCAGCGATCGCCGATCAGCAGCGAGTCGCACTGGGTGTAGTTGCGCGCGTTCTCGGCCGATTTCAGGATTTTCACCAGGCCGCGATAACTGTTCTGGGCACGGCCGGCGGAAATCCCCTTGGAAATGATGGTGCTCTTGGTGTTCTTGCCGAGATGGATCATCTTGGTGCCGGTGTCGGCCTGCTGGCAGTGGTTGGTGACCGCTACCGAGTAGAATTCGCCCACCGACTCGTCTCCGCGCAGGATGCAGCTCGGGTATTTCCAGGTGATGGCCGATCCCGTTTCCACCTGAGTCCAGGAAATCTTGGACTTGCGGCCACGGCAATCGCCCCGCTTGGTGACGAAGTTGTAGATGCCGCCGCGGCCTTCTTCGTCGCCCGGATACCAGTTCTGCACGGTCGAGTATTTGATCTCGGCGTTGTCGAGGGCCACCAATTCCACCACCGCGGCGTGGAGCTGGTTTTCATCCCGCATGGGGGCGGTGCAGCCTTCGAGATAGCTGACGTAAGAACTTTCCTCGGCAATGATGAGGGTGCGCTCGAACTGGCCCGTCTTGGCGGCGTTGATGCGGAAATAGGTGGACAATTCCATCGGGCAGCGCACGCCTTTCGGGATGTAGACGAAGGAGCCGTCCGAGAATACCGCCGAATTGAGCGCCGCGAAGAAGTTGTCGCCGGGCGGCACGACGCTGCCTAAGTACTGCTTCACCAGGTCGGGATGATTCTGGATCGCTTCCGACATGGAACAGAAGATCACCCCCGCCGCGGCCAGTTTCTCCTTGAAGGTGGTCGCTACCGATACGCTGTCGAACACGGCGTCGATGGCGACGCCGGCCAGCCTTTCCTGCTCGTAAAGCGGAATGCCGAGCTTGTTGTAGGTCTCCAAGAGCTTCGGGTCCACTTCGTCGAGACTTTTCGGTGGCTCCCGGGTTTTCGGCGCCGAATAGTAGCTGATGGCCTGATAATCGATGGGGCCGTAGTGGACGAAAGCCCACTTCGGCTCTTCCATGCTCAGCCAGTGGCGGAAGGCTTCCAGCCGCCATTCGAGCATGAACTCAGGCTCGTTCTTCTTGGCCGAGATGGCGCGTATCACGTCCTCGTTGAGGCCGGGCGGCAGGGTATCCGCCTCCAGATCGGTGACGAAGCCGGGCGCGTATTCCTTCTTGATGAGTTTATCCAGGGTTTTTGCTGTCGCAGACATGACGTTTACTCCGCGTCTTTATCTCGGCTGATAGTGGAGGGCGATGACCGGGATACGGATTTCCTCGGGCGCTTTCGTCAAAGGCATGACCATGTCGGCCAGGCTGACGGATTCCAGAGCGGTCCGGATCGCGCGGTTGATGACGCCCCAGTTGCCTCGAATCTGGCACGACGAGGACTGCTGACACTGATCGTGTTCGAGTCCGCATTCGGTTAGAGCGATCGGCCCTTCGAGGGCGTAAATGATGGTCGCCACACTGGTTTTGGCCGGCGATCGGGCCAGTTGGTAGCCGCCTTTGGCACCGCGCGTCGATCTCAGGATGTCGGCTCTGGTGAGTGTCTTCAGAATCTTACTCACCGTCGGGATCGCGATGCCCGTCGCATCGGCCAAATCGGTCGCGGCATACGTAAGCTCGGGTTCTCTGGCCATATGGCCCAGAATGATGATGGCGTAATCGGTCAATTTGCTGATGCGAAGCATGGGACTGCCTTTTTAATTAAGGACCATTTTAGTCCTGTATAAATCCCAAGTAAAGTACTAAGCTTTTGTTGAATTTTCCGACGCTGTTCGGCGCCTTCTAAGGAAGCTCTGAATAATTCCATTTCTCAATCAAACGGAAAACGTCGTAGGCCGGAATAAGCCCTTCGACTTCGCTCAGGACAGGCCCTTCGGGCCGTGCTTCGCACGCTGGCGTTCGCTCCCGGCGAACGGGTGCACGGGTAAGCGCCGCTTGCGGCTCCCAACGGGGACAGTGCGGCGTGATGGGGTTGGGTGAGGGCCTTTTGGATCCAACGGTTGTACGGTTCGCCTTTCCCACTGGAAACTTAATCAGAGCTTCCTGAAGACGAGCGTGTTGCGGATGCGCTACGCATAGGAGCCAAGGCGGACGCTTTCGGCGTTATACTGTTGCGAGCCCGCACGCAATTGCACCGTTTAAATGGCGCGCCATTGCCAGCAAGGAAAATACGTGATGACCAAAGCTTGTTCGCCCATGGGGTTTTTTTTTCAGTTTACCTTGACCATTCTGGTTCTCGGCACCGCTACCGTCCTTTATGCCGAAGACCCGGAATTCATTCCCGATACGCCTGCGACTCATATCCAAAGTCTCTTGAAAGAGGGCGTGCATCCGAAGCTGCGCTGGGGCAAGTTTCCCGATTACAAGGCGCAATTGGAGCAACTGTATCGCCAAAACGGCCTGACGCCTTTATGGCTCGATGAGGGTAAGCCGACACCGCAGGCTCGGGAGTTGGTGGAGAGCCTGGCCGGAGCGAGCAGCAAAGGTTTGAACGCCGAGGACTACGATGCCGAACTCCTGAGCCGGTGGCTGAGCGAGTTCGGCGAACGGGGGGCAAATCCTCGGGAAATCGCATCCTTCGATGTCGCCCTGAGCCTCGTCGCAATGCGTTACGTATCGAATCTTTATATCGGGCGCATCAATCCGAACAACATCGATTACGGGCTTAACATCGAGCCGAAGCGGGTAGACCTCCCAAATCTGATTCAGAAAATTGCACAGAGTCCCAAGCCCACGGCGATCATCGACGCTTTGGAGCCCAAGTTTCCTATCTATGAACGGCTCAAGGCAGCGCTACCTCGATATCAGCGCTTGGCCAAGGAAACCACCCCGGTCCAGTTCTCTTTTCCGAAAAAGCTCAGTCCAGGAGATCGTCACAAGGATGTGCCGGCACTCAGGCAACTGTTGCACGCCCTCGGGGATTTGGAAGAGATCAAACCGGATTCCGCGAAGTCCGAGATTTACGGCCCCGAGCTGGTGGGGGCGGTCAAGCGGTTTCAGCAACGCCATGGGTTGACGCCGGACGGCGTTATCGGCAAAAGTACGGTGAATCAGCTCAATTTTCCTTTGGCCGACAGATTGCGCCAGATTCAACTCGGCCTGGAGCGTCTCCGTTGGCTGCCCGAACGAATATCGGGCGACTATCTCATCGTCAATATCCCCTCGTTCCAGCTGTTCGGCTTCCGGAACGGCTCCGCTTTCGGAAAGTCCGATCTCAAGATGAACGTCATCGTCGGGGAGTCCGTCGACGGACGCCATACGCCCGTGTTTCACGCCGATATGACGTATATCATCTTTCGGCCTTTCTGGAATCTGCCGTACAAGATTACGGTCAAGGAGATGCTGCCGCAGATTCTCGCCAACCCGGGGTATTTGGCGAAGAACAATCTCGAACTCGTTCCCAACTTTTCGCCCAATGCGCCCGTCTATGAGCCGAGCTTTAGAAATATCGAGATGCTCACGACCGGCGCGCTCAAGCTGCGGCAGAAGCCGGGCCCCAAAAACGCCTTGGGTTTGGTCAAGTTTGCATTTCCCAATCATAACAACATCTACCTGCACAGCACGCCGTCCAAAGGGTTGTTCAAGAAAGCCAGGCGTGATTTCAGCCATGGCTGTATCCGGGTAGAGGATCCGGTAGCTCTTGCGGAATTCATCCTGGCGGACCAGGGTGAGTGGACGCGGGAACGAATCGAGTCGGCCATGAACGGCAGCAAGCCGAAAACCGTTACCTTGAAGCACCCGGTACCCGTTTACATCTTCTATTCGACGGTATTAGCCGACGAGGAAGGGATCGTGAGTTTCTACGACGATATCTACGGTCATGACCTGGTTCTAAGCGATCTGTTGGCCAAAGGGTTTCCTTATCCGTCGTGACGACGCCGAGCGCGAGGTCCTCGGCGGCGAAGACATCTACCTTAACGATGCCGTGGATATCGCAGTCCAGGGTGGTTATGAGGAGATTGAGCTGCGGGTAAACGGCGATTATCCTAGAAACGGCAGTTGGACGTGCTCGAGTGTGCGGCGGGCGGAGCGGCTGGCAAGCCTGTCCTGAGCGGAGTCGAAGGGGCGCAGCCGTTCCCGGCGTGCGGCGTCACTCAGGACAAGCTTATTCCGGCCTACGATATGGCTTCTTTGATTGAGAAATGGAATAAAGGGTTGAAAACGTAAGCCAAGCGCAAACCGCGTTTGGGCTTGGCGAAGAGAAAAACCGCCGGGAAGGCGGTTTTTCGACGTTCCCTACGGCTGTGCGGCCAACTCTGTGCGCCGCGCCGTCAGCGGAGCCGGACGGCGAGGATGGAGGAATCGGCGCGACTGAGGTCGAGAGGCAACCGCAAGGATTCCGACGACGAGACCTGAAGCACTCAGGGAGCAATCTGCCGCAGCGACGGAGCCGACGAACATGGGAGCTTGCGTGCGGCGATACCCGCGGGAAACGGCTGAGACGAATTCGGTCGAACGCCTTGTCCTAGACGCATCTGTGTCGAAGTCGGGGCGGCAGGCAGCGCCCCCTTCTTCGGCTCTGCGCATCGATTCCGGTGTCCCGAGCTGTAATCCTGCTTCGACGAAACGGCGGGATCTTCCGACCAGCGGCAGGGCGCAGTTTTACTGTTAGTAGCCCTTTACGATCCCTACCAGGAGCGAACTCTGCCGGTGTCGAGGTGAACGAAATCGGAGCGCCGGTAATAGCCGACGCCGCCCTGTTGCAGGGCGAGCGCCGCTTTTTGGATCGTGCGCGTGCCGATGTCGCTCATGCGAATATCGATCGCCTTGCCTTCCATGTGCAGACTGTGCTCGGCTACGCCATGGCTGATTTTGCGCAGCATCCGGTTCGTTTCCGGCGAACGGTATCCCGAGATGACCTGAAACGTGCCGCGACTCCCGGTGAATACGAAAATGGCATAGAGCAGATCGATCAAAGCCGGATCCATCTGGTGGACGCTGTCGGTACGGTGGTCTCTCAAGAAATAATTGAACCGGCGCAAAGTCAGGCGGTCGTAGTACTGTTGTGGGCTGCAAAGGAGCGTTAGTTCTTCGCCCGTATTCAAATTGTGAAACGACAGTTTGCGCTCTTTACTGAAAATCTTCGCAAACGCATCGGCCGAGGGAAGGAGTAAAGCCCCTACGGCCGCCATTCCGGCGCGAGTCAAAAAAGCCCGCCGCGACAGGCTGGCTACGGGCACTTGATGCCCAGGATGAGAAATCGTGTTGGTGCTCATATGCTAAGGTCCTTTTTTGAACAAGGTCTTCGCATAGGCATCGAAGAATTCTCCGTAGTCCCTTCTCCGCCGCCCGCGTGCGGAGGCGGGGAATTCGTCGATGCCCGGGCGAGCGGTAGCCCGCTCACCGAAAAACGCGAACTTTACGTTTCGAGTCTTACGGAATCAAGCCCTAAAGGAAGCTCTGAATAAGTCCTCTCCCGCTGGGACAAACCTGTCCTGAGCTTGTCGAAGGACCGTGCTTCGCACGTTAGCGTTCGCTCCTGGCGAACGGGTGCACGCGTAAGCCCCGCTTGCGGCTCCCAACGGGGAAAGTGCGGCATGATCGGCTTGGGTGAGGGCCTTTTAGATCAGCCAGTTGCACTGTTCGCCTTTCCCACTGGAAACTTAATCAGAGCTTCCTAAAGTTACCTCCCGATTCAAAGCAGTTATCGTACCAACCCAGGGTCTATCCCAATGGGCTTGAGAAACCCTTCGACAAGCTGAGGGCGAATGGCCTATTGGGATAGGCTCTTGAGTGTCTATGGTTCAATGTTTACCCGCTCTGTACGTATGTGCCGATACGATTCGTAGGCACTTCCTTTCTCATAGAGACGTATTGATGGCATCGAAATCCGCCGCTCGATCATGGACTGCGGGACCCGAATCGGCGCCTTCGCGTACCAGTTGGCACGTCAAAAAGCCGGCGGATCTTGCAGCGTCTAACTCTCCGAGGGTATCCGAGAGGAACAGGATGGAGACCGGCGGCAAGCCAATGCGCCGAGCGATTTCCCGGTAGGAGTCGGCTTCTTGCTTGGCGCCGGTGCGGGTGTCGAAATACCCGGAAAACAGTGGCGTCAAATCGCCGTATTCGGTGTGTCCGAATAGGAGTTTTTGGGCGTGGACGGATCCCGACGAAAATACGTAGAGATCGATGCCTTGTGCTTTCCATTCCTTCAGCTTGCGCACGGCGTCCTCGTAGATGTGACCGCAAAAATCTCCGTTGCGGTATCCCTCTTCCCAGATCATCCCCTGTAATGCCTTGAGAGGGGCTGACTTCCGGTCCTCATCGATCCAGTGTAGGAGTCGCTCCGCCACTTGCGCCGTGCTCAGTTCTTTTCCACAGAGCGCACGGACCTCGTCCAGCAGCTTCACGACATCCGGATCCTCCGCATGACGGATGACGAAGTCCATCATACGCGCCCGGGAATAGGGAAACAGTTTGTCTTTGACAAAGGATATCGACGATGTAGTTCCCTCGATGTCGGTTAGGATGGCGCGGATCATGCATATTGGCTCAAGAATTGTTCGAAGCTGGGGAAGGTGCCGGCTATTCCGCTGTCGGTAAATCGCGCTTTCCAGCCGTCGGGAGTTGTGAATAAGCGGATCGCCGTCAGATGGGGAGTTTCTCCCATATCGAACCAATGTTTGAGGTGCGCCGGGATGCTGATGAGGTCGCCCTGCTCGCAGAGCAGCATGTAAACCTTGTCGTTGGGATGCAGATAAAAAAGTCCTTTTCCTTCAACGAAAAAGCGGACCTCGAAATCGTCGTGCGTATGCTCGTTCAGAAACATGGCGCGCAACTCCGCTTTTTGGGGATGGTCCGGCCGAATGCCGACGACGTCGACCGAACGAAATTCGTAACGGTTGATCAATCGGTCGATGGATTCGCGGTAGGCTGCGATGACGGATTCCTGGTCGGCGTCGGGAGCAAGTTCCCGGTCGGCGGTCCAGCGTTCGAACAGCACGCCGATTTCCCAAAGCTTCTGGGCGATGGCTTCGGGTTCGCGAACCACCTCGGCGCCGTCCGGCCGGTTTTCGGGGTGAATGGTCAGTAAGCTCATGGCGTTCCTACTCCGTGTAAGCGGCACTCGATATCAAACAAAAATTCCAGCGCTTCGACATGGCGCAGGGCGTTCTTCACGGAGGTGCCCCAGGTGTAAAACCCGTGACCCGCGATGACATAGGCGTAGCGGTCGCCGTGAAGTTCAAGGTATTCGTCCACTTTTTGCGCTAGTCGAGGGATATTCTGGTCGTTGGGAAATATCGGAACGATGATGCGCGTTTCGTGGGTATCGATTCCCGGCAAGGCTTTCAGCAGTTCGTAGTCTTGGAGAACCAGTTGGTCGCGGAAGAATCGAGAAAGCAGCGTAGCGCCGGGGGAATGCGGGTGCAGCACGGCACCGACATCCGGATAGCGGCGATAAATCGAGGTGTGCAGCAAAGTTTCGGCCGACGGCTTTTTTCCGTCCAAAGAATGTCCTTCGGCATCGACCAGCATGATGTCGTCGGGGGTCAGCTCGCCTTTGTGGCGTCCCGACACGGTGATGGCGATGCGCCCGTCGCTGAGGCGGGCGGAGAAGTTTCCGCTGGTGGCGGGCGCCCAGCCTCGGCCGTGAATGTAGCGCCCGGCGTCGATCAATTCGTGGGCGCGCTGCTGGAATTCGTCGTGCATAGGTGGTCTTTGCCTTGCAGCAAAGGTAGGCATTGTAGTCGCCCTGAAAGCTCGGCTCAATCCGGAAGTTTGCTCTCATGTTGCGAAAAAACCGGGCGCGCGCCACGAGTTCGCGCCTGCAGTCCTCGGCGAGATCCTTCATGCGCCCGCACTTTTCGTAGCGAACTCGGGCTGTCCGCGGTGGTTTCTTTACGATGGTCAGCTCCACCTCCAGAGCCGCTCGTGAAGCCCGGACGATCGATCCGGAACACGCTTGACGGCTTCTTCCAGAATCTTCCGCGGGCCTTGAATTTCCGCTCGGTGCCGTGCTCGGGTGATGGCGGTGTAGATCAATGGGCGATCAAGCACCGGGCTTTCCGTGTCCGGCAGCGCCAGCACGATCTCGTCGAACTCGGACCCCTGGCTCTTGTGCACGGTCATGGCGTAGACGGTTTCGTGTTCGGGCAGACGGGCCGGTGCGAAACCCCGGATGTGGCCGTCGGCGTCCTCGAAAAAGACCCTGAGTCCGGCTGCCGTCTCCAGAGCGACGCCGATATCGCCGTTGAAAATCCGGAGGTCGTAATCGTTACGGGTTACGATCACCGGCCGTCCCGGATACCACCGGGTTCCCGTGCGCAATCGTCTTCGCGCGTGAAGCCATTCTTCGAACAGCCGGTTAATCCCCTCGGCCCCGCCGTCGCCTTGTCGGTGGGCGGTGAGCACGCGAAAACGGCCGAAGATCCGGAGGATTTCCTTCGCTTCGGCGCCCGAGTCCACGGCGGCGAAGAACGCTTGATAGCCGCTTTCCATCCTTGGGACCAAATCCGCCGGGCTGTACTGGCGAGCCGGTTCCCAGTGAATCTCGGGATGGCGGCCGCCGGCGAGTAGATCGATCGCATCTTTCGCACGCCCGGCGTTGATCAGTCGCGCCAACTGGCCGATACCGCTTTCCGAACCGAAGCGATGGCTGTGAGTGAGCAGCGCGACGCAGTCTGACAGGGGCGGCGCGAACAGATCGCCCGATGCAATTTTGACACCCGATGCCGCGTAAAGTTGTTCGGAAAACGCCGGGCTGTATCCAGACGATCGGCAGAGGTCACCGAACACCGCGCCGGGTTCCACCGACGCCAACTGGTCCTTGTCCCCCAGCAAGATCAGCCGGGCGTTTTTAGGCAGGGCGTCGATCAGCTTGGCCATCAGCGCCAGGTCGATCATTGAGGCCTCGTCGACCACCAGAACGTCCAGAGGCAGCGGATTCTTCCGGTTATGACGAAAGTAAACGGAGTCGGGCTTTGCGCCCAGCAAGCGATGCAGGGTGAAGGCGGTTTCCGGAAGCGCGTCGAGCACGGCTTGCGATACAGGCAGCTTCGCTTTCTGTTCGCGAATGGCTTCCTGAAGCCGCGCCGCCGCCTTGCCGGTCGGGGCGCTCAGCGCCATGCGCAACGGTTTTTCTCCCGACTGGGACTGGAGCGCGGCGAGTATGCGAACCACGGTCGAGGTCTTCCCGGTTCCGGGACCGCCGGAAATGACGCAGAACCGCCTGAGCGCCGCCACCGCCGCCGCCAATTTCTGCCGGTCGGGCACCTCGGTGTTATGGGAAAAAAGGCGGTCCAACTCGGCGCGAAGCTTGGCCGGGTCGACTTCCGGACAGGGGCTTTCCGCGAGCGTTTTGAGGCTCTCGGCCACAGTCTTCTCGTAATGCCAATAACGCGCCAGGTAAAGACGGTTGTTGGCGTCGAGCACGAGCGGCGCGAAGCTGCCTGGTGCTCCGATCAACCTCGACTTCCGGAGCGTGGCCAACCACTCGGCGAGGTCGGGCAGCACGACCTGGTGGCCGTCCTCGACGACCACCTCGGAACCCGCGTAATCGTCGAGACGGATGCAGACATGACCGTCCGCTACCGCCTGATAGGCCAGTTGCGCGGCCCAGCGGACCGCCTCTTCCGTAGTGTCGTCCAGCCGGCTCAGGTAAGCGGCGAACTGTTTTCCGAGCGGCGACGGCTTGATAGGCGCCGAAGCGGCCGGGACCGATTTGGATGCCGATGAGGGGTGCGCCGGCGAACTCATGGAGGCGGCGAGGGCTTCGTGGTTCATGGTGTCTGGGTGCGGATTCGGCAAGCTTGATGAGTGCAGTCCATCATCTAGACTTTGTACCTTGATCAATTCTAAAGCGCCAGCAGAAAGTCAATGCCGCAGGAAACCTCGATCTCGCAACCAATCGATCCAAAGTTTCGGACGTCTCTAGCCCTGACCGCCTCGGCGATCGGCCTGTCCGAATGGTTCATCTTGCTGTCGGCGGCTGCGCTTAAGGGGACCGGCATCCATTTGAGTGCGCTCCAACAGGGCGCGCTGAATGTCTTGCTGCTCGTGCTGACGTGCATTCCCGTACTCCGGTGGCTCATGCTTCGGCCTCTGGCCCTACACCTCCGGGAGGAGAAAAAGCGCATCGAGGACGACATGAAAGAGAATGCGGAGCTTCGTCGGTATGTTACGGCTTTCAAGGAAAGCGAGGCGCAGCTGATCCGCCTCAAACGGGCCATGGACGCCTGTGAGGAAATGATCGTCATCACCGACTCCGCCGGCCGCATCGACTACGCCAATCCGGCTTTGACCCGCTTTATTGGCTGCACGGAACAAGAACTTCTCGGCCGCACGATCGAGGTTCTCGACAGCCCGGCCGCCGACCAGGCCACGCTCGCCGACATGCGGGCGGCCCTGAGCCGCGGCGAATCCTGGTCGGGCCGGCTTCTGAACCGGCGCCGGGGGACATTGTTCGGCGGCGCCGACGGCCAGGCGAACCCGTCCAATTCCCTGGACTACTGGGCCGAGATGAGCATCACGCCTATCCGCGGGCGAGATGGGGCTCATCTCGGTTTCGTCCAAATCCAGCGCGACGTGACCGAGCGGGTGGCCAGGGAGAGCGCCTTGCTGCTGGAGAAGGAAGACGCCACGGCGCGCCTCCGGATCGCGGAAATTTTGCAGCGGGACGGATCGTTGGAGGACCGGTTTGCCCGCGTTCTCGATATCCTGTTCGAACTTCGGGTGGTCGACGTCCAGCGCAAGGGCGGCGTATTCTTGCGCTCGACGGAACGGGATCACCTGGAGCTGTTCGTGCTGCGCGGGCACTTCAGCGAGGATTTCATCCGCGGCGAGCGGTGTGTCCCCTTGGGCTCGTGTTTGTGCGGGCGCGCTGCGGTATCGGGCGAATTGCTGGTCTCCGACGACTGTTTCTGCGATCCTCGCCACGAGCGCCGCTACGAAGGCATGCGGCCGCACGGGCACTACATCGTACCCATCGCATCCGGCGGCGAAAACCTGGGCGTGCTGGTGCTTTACACCGACCCGCATCCGGTGCGGACGGAGGCCCGTCTCGTCATGCTCCGCCAGGTGGGCGAAATGCTGGCGCTCGCAGTCCTGGAGGAGCAGACGAAAGCCTCGCTGCGGGCGGCCCGCGACGAGGCCCTCCGGGCGGCGCAGGCGAAGAGCGCTTTCCTCGCCAATATGAGCCATGAAATCCGGACGCCCATGAACGGCGTGCTGGGCATGCTGGAGCTGCTGAAGGAGACGAACCTGTCCCGCGAGCAATGGGATCTGGTGTTGACCGCCGCGAATTCGGCGGAAACCCTGCTCGAGATTCTCAACGAAATCCTGGATTACTCCAAGCTGGAGGCGGGCAAGCTCGAACTCGAGCAGGTCGAATTCAACCTGGCGTCCCTGGTCGAGGAGGTCTGCGCCCTGCTGGCCGGGCGCGCGCACGACAAAGGGCTGGAATTGAATTGCTTCTTCCCGGCGGACTTGCCCCATTTGTGGCGGGGCGACCCGACCCGCATCCGGCAGGTGCTGACCAATCTCATCGGCAATGGGGTCAAGTTCACCGAGCACGGAGAGGTCTCGATCGAGGTCAAGTGCGAGGACTTGTCCTCCAGGGCGCCGGTGGTACGCTTCGACATCCGGGATACCGGCATCGGCATCGCTCCCGAGGCGCAAGCGCATTTGTTCCAGCCCTTCTCCCAGGCGGACAGTTCGATGGCGCGGCGCTTCGGCGGCACCGGGCTCGGGCTTTCCATCTGCAAGCAGTTGGTGGATCTCTTAGGCGGCGTCATCGGGGTGGAGAGCGCGCCGGGCTGCGGAAGCCGCTTCTGGTTCACGCTGCCCCTGGAGCCGGTCGCGGCGGCCGCAGCAGACCCGGCCCCCGTGTTCGATTTGTCCGGGCGCCGCGTTTTGATCGTGGACGACAACGCCACGAACCGCCTCATCCTAAGGCATTATCTGACGCATTGGGGGCTGATTGCCCGCGAAGTCGATCACGGCGCGGCGGCCCTGGCCGAGCTCGAAAGGGCGCAAAGCCTCGGTACGCCTTACGATCTGGTATTGTTGGACCTGCAGATGCCGGGAATGGACGGCTTCGCCCTGGCTAGGGCCATGAGCGCCGATCCCGCTCTGAAGGAAATTCCGCGCCTGCTGCTGTCCTCGGGAGGACTGGCCGAGGAGGCCGAACGCAAGGCCCTGGGGATCGCCCGCAGCCTGCTGAAACCCGTGCGCCAATCGCAATTGTTCGATGCCATTTTGGACCTGTTCGAGACCGGAATCCTCGCGCTGGACCGCACACCCTCCAAGTCCCGTCCGGCGCTCCCGGATTATGGTAATTACCGGGTGCTGGTCGTGGAGGACAACAAAGTCAACCAGAAAGTGGTGCTTGCCATGCTGGCCAAATTCGGACTCGCGCCGGTGCTGGCCGACAACGGCCAGGCGGCCCTGGAGCGGCTCGCCGAAGCGCCGTTCGACCTGGTGCTGATGGACTGCCAAATGCCGGTCCTGGACGGTTACGAGGCTACCCGTATGCTGCGCGCCCGCGAACTCGCCGAGGGGTCTCGGCGTACGCCGGTGGTGGCGCTCACCGCGCACGCCGCCGCCGGGGAGCGGGAAAAGTGTTTGGCCGCCGGCATGGACGCTTATTTGAGCAAGCCCGTCTCGCAGAAAGAACTTGCGGCGACCCTCGCGCGCTGGCTCGGCGAAGCGCCTGCCACGAATCGAGATGCGTCTCCCGACCCGCGGGCGGGAGCCGTGTGCGCCGGGCCGGCGGCCGCCGGCGCGCCGCTTTGGGACCGGGAGGCCGCTCTGCGCGGTTTGGACGGGGACGAAGAGCTTCTCAACGAGTTGATCGATGTGTTTGTCGCCGAAGTCCCGGCGCAATTGACGACGCTTCGCGGCGCGCTTGAGCGCTCGGATCTCGCGGACATCGCCGATGCTGCCCATGCCGTCAAAGGCATGGCCGGACACTTTGGTGCGGAAGACGTGACGGCTTTGGCGCTGAAACTGGAACAGAGCGCCCGGGCGGCGAAATCAGCCGATTACGCGCGCTTGGTGGACGCCTTGGCGGAGGCCGTCGGTCGCCTGATCGAGGACTTGAGCCGAGGGAGGAGCGCGGAAATATCATGAATACATTCAATTTTCACGAGCTCAAGGCCAGTGATCGGTTGCCGACTCCGTCGGGGACCGCCCTGGCCATCATGAAACTGATTCAGCGCGAGGATGCGACGGTCCAATCGATGGCGGAACTGATCCAATCCGACCCCGCGCTGACCGGAAGGCTCTTGCGCCTCGCCAACTCGCCGGCCATAGGCGCGCGCAGACCCATCGTGTGCGTGATGGACGCGGTACTGATTCTGGGCATGAACGTGGTTCGCCAGTTCGCCCTGAGTCTGTCGCTGGTGGCGGGTCATAGCCAAGGGCGCTGTCAGGCCTTCGATTACGCGGGGTACTGGGCGACTTCCCTGGCCCAAGCCGTCGCCCTTCAGGAAGTGACTGCCCGCAAGCGGACCGTGGCGCCGGAAGAGGCCTTTTCCATGGGGCTTCTCGGCGAGATCGGACGCCTCGTGCTGGCGACGGCGTGGCCGGAAGACTACAGCGATTGCTTGGAACGCGCACAGGGCGAACGCCTGCTCGATCTGGAACGGGAACGTTTCGCCATCGACCATCGTAGCCTGAGCATCATGTTGCTGGCCGATTGGGGATTCCCAGAGAACTTCCTGCAAGCCTTGAGGCTGAGTTTCGACTCGGCTCCAACGGACGGTTCGCGCGCCGGCGCTCTGGCCGGCCAACTGAATTTCGCGCGCGAGATCGCTCGTTACTGCCTGGCGGAGGAAGCCGGTCGGGAGGTTCTCTTGCCGAGATTGCAGACCCAGGCCGCAAATCACGACTTCGACGCAAAGACTCTGACCGAAATCCTGGAGTCCACGGAAGCGCAATGGCACGAGTGGGGGAATCTGATCGGCGTCGCGACCGATCTCCGGCAATCCCAGCCGAAACCATCTGAGGTGGAAGAACGGCCGCTCTTGGGACTGGACGTGCTGCTGGTCGACGACGACCCGATGACTCTCGCTCGGCTTTCCAAGCAGTTGGGCGCTTTTGGGCATCGCGTCGCCACCTGCCGGGACGGCGAGTCCGCGCTGAAGCACGTGCTGGAACACAAACCGCAACTCGTCATCACCGATTGGCACATGAAGCCCATGGACGGCCTGGCCTTGTGCAAGGCGCTTAGGGCCTCGGCGTTCGGCAAGATGCTGTATCTCATCATGCTGACCGCGACCGAAGACGAGGATGCGCTGGTGAAGGCTTTCGATGCCGGCATCGACGACTATGTCGTCAAACCGCCGAGCCTCAGAGTGCTCAATGCCCGCATCCGGGCCGGTCAACGCATCATCGCGCTGCAGCAGGATTTGGCTCAGGAGCGCCGGGAAATCGAGCGTTTTTCGGCGGAATTGGCGGTCGCCAACCGCCGTCTCGAACTCATGGCCAATACCGATCTGCTCACCGGGCTGCCGAACCGGCGCTACGCCTTGGACCGGTTGGAACAGGAATGGTCGACCGCGCTCCGGGTCAACCGGCCGTTGAGCGTCATCATCCTGGATTTGGACCGCTTCAAGGCGATCAACGATACCTTCGGCCACGATGTCGGCGATCAAGTCCTCGCTCATGCGGCCAAGGTCATGCGCGATGCCGTGCGTGCCAGCGACGTCGTCTGCCGGATGGGCGGCGAGGAGTTCTTGGTCATCGCCCCCAATACCGACAGCGCCGCCGCGCTTCGCTTGGGCGAGCGGATCCGCGCCGCCATCGAGCAGCATCAACCCACGAAGCTCGGCCTGTCCTTTCCGCTGACCACGAGCATCGGCGTGGCGAGTTCCACCGATGCTACGACCGACTGCAAAACCCTGATCAAGCGGGCCGATCAAGCGTTATTCCAGGCCAAGCAAGGTGGCCGCAACCGCGTGAGACCGGCTTCGTAGCGGTTTCATTCGGTCTGTTTGGTTGCGCCGTGTCCGCTCGATGCCTGAACGGCGGTGATGCCCTGCGGAACCGATGGATGGGGACCTCGAAGGTTTAGGCATGGACACGGCCATGCACCTTTTGACTCTTCTCGCAGTAGGGCTTTATTCCATTTCTCAATCAAAAGGAAAACGTCGTAGGCCGGAATAAGCCCTTCGACTTCGCTCAGGACAGGCCCTTCGACTGGGCTCAGGACAGCCATCATTCGAGGACACAAGGGGTGCGGTTCGTTCCTCACCGCACCCTACAAAATGACTTGCATCGATCTCACCTTTCGGCTGGAGACGCTACACACCCGATTGTACGGCGGGCGGGCTGCCTGGCGGCGTTGCGCCTTCTTGCGGGAGACCTACCCCGCCGCACATTCGAGCGCGCCCACTGCCGTTTCTAGGATGATGTGGTTCGTGTTCAGCGCCGGGCCGTCCGAATTTTTTGTGTTCGAGGCTTCCTCCGGGATCCATCCGTGCAGAAGGATGCGATTGACATCTTACGCGGCTGGGCGGGGAAAGCGTTCGCCGTAGGCAATGGCGAACTGGTTCAGGACATCCTTCCACGGTTTGACCGCGCGCCCCCGGCCACGGCAGCTTGGCCACTGCGGCGGCCGCTTCATGCCCGACCGTCTCCGACCGCGCCAACGGCCCGATGGTCTCGGCGCGAAGGCGCGCACGCTGCCATGCCTGTTGTGACAGGGTGGTCGCGCCGTGCTCGTTAATCCATGGGGGTCGGTCGCCACGCACCTCGCTTTGCTGCCTGCGAGTATTGAGCAGAGACGGGTTTCGTGCATGGAAATCCTGATATTGAGGTGTCAGGAGCCGTACGCGCTGTAAGCTTCAAACCGTGTTGATTGGTGCGGTCGTTTTCTGAAAATGACGCCTCGATTCGGTATTCGGCGCTTTTCGTATTACCATCCCCGACCAATGAGACAGCTTTTGCCGCTGATCGTTTGACGAAAACGGGCGAAGCGGGGAATCCGGATTCGGTCACGGCGTCGTGCAGGGCGCGCCCTGCTTCATCCTTCGGTGGGATAGTTCATGTTGCGTGTAAGATTGGCGCTGGTTGTCGCCATCTCTTTGTGTTTTGTCTTCGTGCTCGGCTTTACGCTGTACTGGGGGTCTCACAAAATCGCCTTGTATTCTTCCAGGAGCCAGGCGGCTTACGAGGCGTTCGACCGCTATCAGCAGCTCTATCGTGAAGCCTATCGGTACTTCAAGCAGCGCATGGATTTGCTCTTGGTCGACCAGCAAGGCACGGCGGCGGACGTGGAAATGTCGCGACAGCGTCTGCACGATGCGGTCGAGCGCTTGCGGAAAGCCGCCGCAACGGGTTTGGACTCGGCCAATGATAGCGAAGCCTGGCAGAGCCGTCAGAGTGAACTGGACAGCATTGCCCGTTTGAGTGCTTCGCTCGATGCCGGGATGCGCCGGTTCGACGAGGTCGACCGCTTGCGCCACGAAGGCCGCCGCGAAGCGGCCTTGCTGCTGCTGTCGGAAGTTCTGGAGGAAGACATCGACCGCACGTTCGATCCGCTCATTGATAGCGCGATCAGCCGTGAGCGCGAGCGCGCTTTGGTGGCGCGAGAGCGGCTGATGGGGTTGGTGGGCCTTTCCAGCTGGATTTCCGTCAGCACGGCGCTGGTTTCGGTGATTTTCAGCGTTGCCGCGGGCGCCATGCTGTTCAGAAGCATTCGCCGGCCGATCGAGGCCCTGATGCGCGGCACCGACGAAATCGCGGCGGGCAATCTGCCTTACCGTATCGCCATCGACAGCCGGGACGAATTCGGGTATCTCGCCAAGCACTTCAATCAGATGGCGCAGGAGCTGGAAATCCAGCGGCGCAAGCTCGGCGAGGCACAGGCTGCGTTGGAGCACAAGGTTGCCGAGCGGACCCTGGAACTGAACCACCTCAACGGCGAGCTGCAGCGGCTGGACCATGCGCGCAGGCAGTTTTTCGCCGACATCAGCCACGAGTTGCGTACGCCGATCACCGTGATCCGGGGCGAGGCGGAGGTGACGCTTAGGGGACGGAACAAGGATGCCGCGGAATACAAGGAGTCCTTGCAGCGCATCCTCGATCTGTCGCTGCAATTGGGCAAGCTGGTCAATGATCTCTTGTTCCTGGCACGGGCCGAAACCGCTCACATGCAGTTCGAATGGGAAATGCTCGATTTCGTCGAACTGGTCGTCAACGCGGCCGAGGACATCCGTGTGCTGGCCCAGGACAAGTCGATCGAAGTGACGCTGAATGTCGCGGAAACGCCGGTGTGGGTCAGGGGCGACAAACAGCGGCTCCGCCAAGTCATTTTCATCCTGGGAGACAATGCCGTCCGATACTCGAATGGCGGTAGCCGGATCGCCATCGACCTGGAGGCCGACGGAACGGAAGCGGTCTTGCGCGTCAACGATCGCGGCATCGGCATCCCCGCCCACGATCTGGAGCTGATCTTCGACCGCTATTACCGCAGCACCAATGCCCGCCGTTCCAGCGACGACGGCACCGGCCTCGGGCTACCGGTGGCAAAAGCCATCGTGACCGCGCATGGCGGACGGATTTCGGCGAGCAGCAGCGAAGGAGCGGGTACGACATTTGCAGTAACATTGCCACAACTGTCATTGAACGAGAGCGCTATCGATGCGAACGCCGATGATTCCGACCTTTGTCAAGAGTATGTTCGGGAATCGGCGGCCTAGGGTCGAAAGCGCTTTTTAGGCGAGGTATCGAGAGCTTGGATATTCTGTTGGTAGAAGACGACGAGCGTATCGTCGAGTTCGTCAGGCGCGGGCTGAAAGCCGAAGGTTACAACGTGGATGTCGCTCGTACGGGACGGGAGGCGGCTGCGCTCGGTACGGCGGGGGATTACCGACTGATCATCCTGGATCGAAAACTGCCCGATCTGACCGGTCTCGAAGTGTGCGAGCGGCTGCGTGCCGGCGATATCGACACACCCATACTCATGCTGACGGCCATGGATACGGTGCAGGACAAGGTGACCGGTCTTCGCGCGGGGGCCGACGACTACATGACAAAGCCCTTCTCGTTCGAGGAACTGCTCGCGCGGATCGAAGCGCTGATGCGCCGGCGCGGCGGAGGACTCAAGATCGAATCCAGGGAACTCCATGTCGCCGACTTGGTGCTGAACCAGGACACTCATGAAGTCCGGCGCGGCAGCCGGGCGATCGAGCTCACGCCCAAGGAGTTCGCGCTGCTCGAGAGTTTTATGCGATCTCCCGGCAAGGTCCTGAGCCGGACCCGAATCCTGGAGCAGGTCTGGGGCTACAGCGCCGATCCCATGACCAACGTGGTCGACGTCTACGTCCGCCAGTTGCGGCGCAAGATCGACGAAGGCTACGAGCACAAGCTTCTAAAGACCGTTCGGGGTTACGGCTACAAGCTGGATGCCTCGCGCGAGCCGGACACGACCGCGCGGGATGGGGCTTAGGTTCCGGCACGGTTTTCGGAAACCGGGACGATCGCGGTCTGAAGACGCAGCTTTAGGCAAAGGGGAGCGCCGACCGACGACTTTGCCGAAGCCGCCGATTTCGTCTTTAATACGATCACAGCGATCCGTTGCGGGACGATCGACACGGCCGAGAAATGCGTCCGGGGTCGGCAAACTAAAAACAATAAATTCGGGCAAATCGATTGCTCCGAACTCATCACCAGGTGCATCTCATGAACAAGGTTATGCGTGGCCTGTCACAAGGCGAATATCGGGGTGGGGGCTTCCGGAAGAGGGGGATATCGCGTTTAGGGGAATTTCTTCTTTTCGCAATGCCTTTGCCATGGTGGTTCGCTTTTTTCATGTTGGCATTGGGCGGCCATCAAGCACTGGCCGACACCGTCACGGTCAGTCCGACGGCGCCTTCGGTGGCTGCGAACGCCGGGTCGGTGGAAATTACGCTCACCTATTCGCGAGCGGTGAATGAACAACAGTCCGGTGAACTTTTTGTCACTTGGATGACCAACGACGGTACCGCGACCGCTTCGGTGGACTATATCGGTGTGAGTGGGGGGAGGGTCTTCGATCGCCAGGGACCATTGACGCAAACCGAGGTTATCTCGATTCCCATCGTCAACAATCCGGATTTGGCCGCACCGAGGACATTCACGCTCAACTTGACATGTGACGAGAGTTTTTCAGAGTCGGAGTGTCCCTCGGATGTTTTTCCGACTAGTACCGTCACCATCACCATCACGCCTGTGCCAACCACGCCCGCCCCAGCGCCTACCCCAACGCCGCTCGGCCAACTTCCCGGCTTGACCGAAAACCAGCGTTCCGTCGCCGTGGCCCTGGAAAACGCCTGTGACGGCGCTACCGGCGAACTGGCGCAGCGCTGTTCCGAGCTTTTGAGTTCCGAACTGAGCGATGCCGAGAAGATCGCCGCCTTGAGCCAGATCACTCCCGAGCAGGTCGCTTCCCAAACCAGCATGCCTTTGCGTATCGGCACCGGGCGCATGGCCAACCTGCGGCAGCGCCTGACCCAATTGCGCCACGGCGGAGGCGGTCTCGACCTGGCCATGAACATCGACGGCCGAAACATTTCTTATGCCCAGCTCGCGCGTGCGCTCGGGAAGGAATCCGGCGGCGCGGCCGGCGACGGGCCGGACGATCCGCTGCGGGACGGCCCCCTCGGGTTTTTCGTGCAGGGCCGGTTCAACGGCGGGGACAGGGACGGTACCCGTGAAGAGCGGGGCTACCGGTTCACGTCGGGAGGCCTGACTGTGGGCGCCGATTACCGGCTGACCGATCAGTTGGTTCTGGGGCTTGCGTTCGGTTACGACGGTACTTCGTCCGTGTTCGGCCAGGACTCCGGCGCCATGGACACCGATTCGTACCACGGCTCCTTCTACGGTAGCTACTACCTGCCCCAAGAGTTTTACCTGGATTGGATAGGGAATTTCACCCGCCACGACTACGACATGAAGCGCAATATCCGCTACAGCGGATTTTCGTCGCGGGCGCGCAGCAATCCGGAAGGCAACCAATACGGTTTCGCCGTCAGTTTCGGCAAGGATCTCGCGATCAGCGAATGGACCCTGAACCCGTACCTCCGCATGGAATACGCCAAGCTCCAGATCGACGCCTATCAGGAGAAAGGCGGCGGCGGCCTGAGCTTGGCTTTCGGCAGCCAGGACGATCACTCCCTGACCACGGACCTGGGTGCCCAAATCGGCCGGAGTTTCAGCCTGCCCTGGGGCGTGTTGACGCCGTCGGTTCGCTTCGAGTGGGAACACCAGTATCAGAACGGCTCGCGCGACATCAGGGGGCGCTTCGTGGATGCGGCCCCCGGCACCGGCGGCTTCACCATCTCCAACTCGGTCCCGGACCGCGATTATTTCAACCTGGGCGGATCGCTGGCCGCCACCTTGCCCGGTGGCAACGCTGCTTTTCTCCGCTACGAAACCCGCCTCGGCCAGCGGACCGTTTCCAGCCATATCGTCGAAGCCGGCGTTAGGATTTCGTTTTAGCCTCACGCCGGGAACGCTTCGCTTATCCCGGCCTACGATAAGAAGTCATAGGTAGGCCGGAATAAGCGGCAGCGTTTCCGGCAAACTCGCTTGTAACACCATCCGAGCCATGAGCGATTATCGGCGGCTTTATCTCCCTGGCGGGACCTACTTTTTCACCATCGTTACACACGAACGGTAGCCCTTATTCGCCGACGACCAAAATATTGAAAAGCTGCGCTCGGCATTCCGCTATGTAAAGACCCGCCGGCCTTTCAAAGTGATTGCCGCGGTGGTTTTGCCGGATCATCTGCATTGCGTTTGGCAATTGCCGGTTGCGGATACCGACTTTTCCACACGCTGGCAAATGATCAAAACCGATTTTTCACGGCATGTACCGGCTCCGCTAACCAAGGACGGCTCGAAAACCCTCTGGCAACCCCGTTATTGGGAACATTGCATACGGGATGACGAGGATTTCGGGCGGCATCTTGATTACATCCATTACAATCCGGTCAAGCACGGGCTTGCATCGGCGCCGCTCGAATGGAAATCCAGTTCGTTCAGGCGTTTCGTGAAAATGGGATGGTACGAAGCGACTTGGGGGGCGAGTGAGCCCGAGAACATCCGCGGCATGGCATTCGAGTAAGCTTACAGTCCGAAGGCCGTAAGCATTGCGCCGGGAACGGCTAACGCCTTATCCCGGCCTACAATCAGCGGTGGTAGTAGGCCGGAATAAGCGATAGCGTTTCATGCCGCACTTCCCTGTGCGGCACCCTGCGGGCGCTGCGCGTGCCATGCGGCTCCCGGCCGCTTGGTCCGGCATCTTCTGCTCACCGTCGCGCAAAAACCCTCCTCCAAAAATAATCCAATCCTCATCTCGTTTTAATTTTTCCCTCGGCCGTTCACTCATCTTGCTTCCTTAGGCTAATGCGCGAAGGCTGTTTCCGTTCCGGTGCGCGGCAGTCTTTTCGACGTTGCGAGAAATAGAAGAGGTTCACGAACATGCCACTCGGTTTTGGAATCGTATTCAGAGGACTTTACAAACAGTATGGCCACACGGTGATCGTGCTGTTGCGGTTTCTCGACATCGCGATGCTGCTGGCCGCGGCTTGGGTCGCTTTTTATTTCTGGCATCAAAAAGCGGTCATCGATCAGGATCACAGGGTCGTGATCGCGATAGGCATTCTGGGAGCCATCATTTTTTTCGAGATCGGGCAAATCTATCGCCCCTGGCGGAACGATGCGATGCGCGGGGAAATCGCCCGTATCCTGCGTGCCTGGATGTTCACTCTGATTTCGGTCGTATCGATCGTCGCCTTGGTTCGCCTCCATGTCTGGCTCGGTTCCAGCTATCGCTGGATCGCGACCTGGGGCGTTTTGGGTTTTGTCTTCGTCGTTCTCGCGCGCGCCGTGCTTTCGCGCGCGCTGCGGATATTGCGGGCTCGCGGCTGGCAGCAGGGCCGGATCGTGATGGTCGGGCTGAACGAGATGGCGATCGCCGCGAGCCGCCAATTGAACGAATCCCCCTGGGCGGAGCTGCAGGTGGTCGGCTATGTCGACGATCGTTCGGAACCCAGGGGATTGGCCGGAGAAGTGTCGCTGCCTCGGCTGGGCGGTCTTAAGGATTTGGCGTCCCTGGTGACTCGGGAAGCCATCGATGAAGTCTGGGTGGCGTTTCCGTTCAAGGGCGAGGCGCGCGCGGAGCAGGTTCTTCACGAGTTGCGTCATTTGCCGGTCAGTATTCGGCTGGTGATCGACTGCTTCGCCTTCAAGATGAGTAAGTTCCTCAATCTAAACGAAGTCGCCGGCATACCGACGCTGGATATTTCGGTGTCGCCGCTGCACGGCATCAATCGCTACATCAAGGAAATGGAAGATCGTCTACTGGCGCTGATCCTTTTGATCCTGGCAAGCCCTGTGATGCTGCTCATCGCCCTCGGGGTGAAGCTCAGCTCGCCGGGCCCGGTGTTTTACCGGCAGGAGCGGGTGGGCTGGAACAATCGCTCGTTCATCATGCTGAAGTTCCGGTCCATGCCGGTGAACGCGGAGGCGAAGACCGGTCCGGTCTGGGCCAAGCCCGGGGAGAATCGGGCAACGCCGTTCGGGGCCTTCCTGCGCAGGACCAGCCTGGACGAACTGCCGCAGCTCATCAACGTGCTCAAGGGCGATATGTCGCTGGTGGGGCCTCGGCCCGAACGTCCGGATTTCGTGGAAGTGTTCAAGGATCAGGTGCCGAACTACATGAAGAAGCACATGGTGAAGGCCGGCATCACCGGCTGGGCCCAGGTGAACGGCTGGCGCGGCGATACCGATCTCGTCAGGCGCATCGAGCACGATCTTTATTACATCCAGAACTGGTCGGTGTGGTTCGACCTGGAGATCGCCTTGCGAACCATCGTTTCCGGCTTCGTCAACAAGAACGCCTATTAAGAGGTCTCGCTGGAAGGGGATAGGAGATGAGCGCGTCGTCAACCTTGGGTTCGTTGGTCGGCAAGTCGGGCGCCATGGCCTGGGTTCTGGCGCTGGGGCTGGCCGCTTTTGTTTCCGGCTGCTCGCTGACGCCGGGTATGGATATGAAACGGGGCAGCGATCTCTCGGACGCGACCGTGCCGGTCATGAAGGACGGCAAGCTGGTCAAGGAGAAAGTGAAGATCATTCCGATCACCGCCGATTTGATCATCGAGCGGGAAAACGCGAAGCTGGAGGATGCCAACACGCTCACGCTGCCGAACTCGGCGCCGGAGCCTTACCGGGTCGGGCCGCACGATCGGCTGCAGATCACGGTTTGGGACCACCCCGAGCTGAACGATCCGGGCGGAGAAGATATCCCTCCCGAACTGGCCGGCAAGTCCGTTCTCGATGACGGGACGATTTTCTATCCCTACGTGGGCACCGTTCACGTGGCGGGCAAGACCGTCGCGGAGATCAGAGACCTGCTGAGCGAGGGGCTTTCCAAATACTTCAAGAAGGTCAAGCTGGACGTACGCGTGCTCGCGTTCCAGGCCCACAAAGTCACGGTGGTGGGCGAAGTCAAGTATCCCGGCGTCCAGTCGATAGTGGATTCGCCGCTCAATGTCGCCGAAGCCATCAGCCGTGCGGGCGGCGTGACGACAGAGGCGGATCTGAGTCACGTGACCCTGGCACGCGGGGAAAAGCTCTACCCGATCAATCTCCAGGCGCTTTATGAACAGGGCAATAACGGCCAAAACCTGCAACTGATGGCCGGCGACGTGCTGCATGTGCCCGATCGCTATCACGCCAAGGTCTTCGTCACCGGCGAAGTCGGCCGGCAGCAGGCGCTGCAAATCCACAAGGGCAGAATGACTCTCGCTCAGGCCTTGTCGGAATCCAACGGCGTCGACTTCAACACGTCGAACGCGGAGGAAATCTACGTCATTCGGGCCGGACAGGCCAAGCCGGAAATTTTCCAGCTCAACGGGGAGTCGCCCGACGCCATGATTCTGGCTGAACAGTTTTCCTTGCAGCCGCACGACATCGTTTTCGTGGGCACGGCCGGCGTTACCCAGTGGTCTAGGGTACTCAACCAGCTGCTGCCGTCATCGTTCAGCCAGGTCATGACCCGAGGCGCGTTCTATGGGTTCTGACGGGTTTTTGGGGTAGGCCGGAATAAGCACGTAGGATGCGGTGATGCAGGAACCGCCCTTCGACCGGGCTCAGGACAGGCATCGATCGCGAACGGTGCGGCTCATGCAGCACATCCTACGAGCTTCCCGAGCCATGTCGAAGGAGCGATAGGCGTTTCCGGCAAGACGGCACGAAGGCACGAAAGAATTTCCGACTCTTTTGACCGAATCGATACGTGGATTGAGTCATGAACACGCACGGACAAAACGAGATAAGCCTGCTCCCGCCGCCGAACTGGTCGTCGCGGATCGAGGAACCGGGCGTCAGCATCAGGGATTACGTCGATCTGCTGCTCGAAGGCAAGAAGACCATCTTGTTGACGCTGACGGCGGTATTGACGGTGACGGTGGTCTATCTGATCTTCGCCCCCCGCACCTATAAGGCGGACGCCCTGTTGCGCATCGACAAGAACAAGGCGCTGCTCACCGCGCCGCTGCGCAGCGAGGCCAGCAAATCCCCGGCCGAGGCCGAAAATCCGAGAGCGCAGCGAGAGGTCGAAATTCTGAGATCCCGCTCGGTACTCGGTAAAGTCGTCGACGGTCTGAATCTGGCGGTGGAAATCTCGCCCCGTTATTTCCCTCTGATCGGCGAAACCCTCGCGCGGTGGCACGACCCGCACGATGGCGTGGCCGGCGCCTGGTGGGGCTTCAGCCGCTGGGCTTTCGGCGGCGAGAGGATCGAGATCGCCGACTTCGCCGTGCCCGATCGTTACCTCGGGAAAGATTTCACGCTGGTTGCTCTTGAAGGCGCGCGATTCCGACTGCTCGGCCCCAAGGACGAGCAGCTGGCCGAAGGGCGGGTGGGCGACAGCGCCGAGATCGACGTGGGCGAAGAGAAACCTATCGTCATCAAGGTCTCCGAGCTCAAGGCCCATCCCGGCACCCATTTCGATCTGCGCCGGGAAAGCCGGTTGACCGCCATCGAAAAACTGAAGAAGGCATTCAGCGTCAAGGAAGCCTCCAAGGACACGGACATTCTGAATGTCGAACTCAAGGGCCGCGATCCCACGCAGCTCGCTAAATCGGTGAACGACATCGCCACCACCTATGTGAATGCCACGGTGAATTGGGAATCGGCGGAAGCCGGGCAGAAACTGGCGTTTCTCGAAAGCCAGCTGCCTATCGTGAAAGAGCGCCTGGAACGTGCGGAGCAGGCCTTGAGCGCGTATCGGCAGCAACACGGCGCGGTCGACATTTCCGCCGAGGCCGAGGTACTCCTGAAGCAGGCGGCGGAAATGGAAAGCCTGGGCATCCAGCTCAGGCAAAAATACGAGGAACAGAACCAGCGGCTCACGGACGCGCACCCGGACATGATCGCCACCAGGGCCCAGATCAGCCGGGTCGAACGCAAGCTCGCGGACCTCAACAAGCGGATCAAGGAACTGCCGCGCACGCAGCAAAACATGGTGAGCCTGTCCCGTGACGTGCAGGTCAACACCGAGCTATATACCTCTCTGTTGAACAGCGCGCAGGAGCAGCGCGTGGCCGCCGCGGGATCGATCGGTAATTCCCGGATCGTCGACTATGCCGTGATACCGGAAAAACCGTACTGGCCAAAACCCGCTCTGTTGTTGGCGATCGCTACCGTATTGGGCTTGACCGCGGGTTCCGCGATCGTGTTCCTGCGTAATTCCCTGCAGCGTCACGACAATTACCCGGCATTGCTGGAATACCGGGTCGGGATTCCGCTTTACGCCGCCATCCCGCACAGCAAGAAACAGAGGCGTCTCGCCAAACTGGTCGATCAGGATCGGCCGGCGGTGCTGGCCAGCCAAGCACCTCACGACATTTCGGTCGAATCGCTGCGCGCCCTGCGGACGACTCTGGAAGCCACCCTCGCCAGCGGCGAAAGCAAGGTCATCATGATCAGCAGCCCGGCACCGGGCATGGGAAAGTCCTTCGTCAGCTCGAACCTGGCGGCGCTCCTCGCGAGCATCAGAAAACGGGTGCTGATCATAGACGCCGATCTACGCAACGGCCGGTTGCACGAGGCATTTTCGGTACGGAAGGAACGGGGTCTTTCGGATCTCCTTAGCGGTACGGCTTCGCTGGCCGAGGTGATCACCAGCCTTCCGGAGGTGGGTGTGGATTTCATCTCGAAAGGGCAGAGCGTCCCCAACCCTGCGGAACTCCTGGTGCTCGGCGGCCTGGATTCGATCCTGGAAGACCTGAAGGCCTTCTATAACCACATCGTGATCGACTCTCCGCCGATCTTGGGCGCGACCGATCCCGCCATCATCGGCAGACATGCGGACGCCACCTTCCTGGTGGTCAAGGAGGGACGTTACACCGCACAGGAGCTGGAGGTCAGCTTCCGCCGCTTCCAGCACGTGGGCATCAAGCCGAACGGCTTCATCATCAACGACATGAAGGAAGGTTCGTCGTATTACTCGTATTACGGGTATGCGTATCCAAAGGCGGTATAGAAGGATTTTGGATGCCATGTTCAAAGAAGGAGATGTTCGCCTTCGGCGAGAGTTTATTTTAAAGCGGGGTGCCGCCCCGCACGCGGGCTACGCTGCGAAGTCCGTCCGTGGACTCCGCCCTTCGGGCCAGCGTTCCGCTGTCCCAATTGACAACGTCCTGTCCTGGACGTTGCCCTTCGGGCAAACATCGTTCGTCCCATTCCGCTCCCGGCGGAATGATCGCTCCGGGCGAATCGGTCTTTTGCTCGGCAAAAGACAAAGAACCAAAAGACAAATCGGCCGGGAGCCGATTTGGACGCGCGAAGCGCGCCCGCAGGGTTCGCACCACGGATGGTGCGAATCAGCAGGCGCCCGATTGCCGCTTGAATCCTGCGCTCTTCACTTTCGACCGGGGTCGCCAGAGGGGGCGTCGGTGCCCCTCTGGCGACGCGCGGAATCCTTTCCGCACCGCTTGCGGGCTATTCCGGCCGAAAGCCGCGGTGCTCGGCGCGGCAAACGGGAGAAAAACTCATATGTCTGGTCGCTTAAACAACGCGACCGGCATGTAGGCCGGAATAAGCGTGAGCGCTTCCGGCACTCCCCTGCCGCGAGCGGCTGTCGCCTTATTCCGGCCTACTTCAAGGCAATGCGTTGTTCGAGAAAAAGGGTTTCGGTATTTCCCCCGTATGGCGACCCCGAGCATCGGAGCCTCGGGCCGGACCAGCCCGAAGGGACGCGCGATGGATCGCGCGTGGCGACAGAGGGCCAAGGATGGCCCTTCTGTCGCCCCCGGTTCGAGGCGAGAAGCGCAGGATTAAGGGCGCCATTCGGGCGGCCTTTCTTTTGGACACTTTTCTTTGGCCGCGCAAAGAAAAGTATCTCGCCTGCGGGGCGAGACCCGCATTCAACTAGTCGCCGCGTCAGCGGCACCATATGGAGAGGGCGTTGGTTGGCACCGCAACTGCCAAAAACGTTTTAACCGATGAAAATCCGACTCGAAAAAGACCTGCCCGTACTTCTGATCGCCTTGGTGAGCGTGTCGGCTCTGGCCTCGCTGCCTCAGGTCGAGTCGGCGTGGAACGGGGTCAAGGAGGTTTACGGGGAGCAGGATTTCGGTCTGCGCATCTTGCGCGAAGTGATGCTGGTGGTCGTGGTCGCTTACGCGGCGCTGGAACGGCGGTTCTGGAACGGTGCGGCGACCGGTTCGATGTTCGCCTTCCTCGCGGTGGTCGCGAGTTATGCGCTGTTCGAGGTTGCCTACGCGCTGTTTCTGGATTTGCCGCTGGTGGTGCCTCTGTCGGGACTTCGCGTGTTCGAATACCTGCCGCTGGCGCTGATCGGCTACATGACGGCGCGGCTGGGCGCGGCTGAGACGGTTATTCTGAAATTCACGTCCTATCTCCGTTATTACATCGTCCTGCAAGGCGTATTGGCCATTGTCCAGGCGCTGTGGTCGCCGCCCTTGGTCGGTGTGTCGCTTCTGGGCGGCGGCCGTCCCTTCGGCACCTTCGTCAGCCCCAATCTGTTCGGGGCGGCGATGTCGACCTGCACGCTTTTTTTCGCCCTGGCCGAAGCGCCGAAGGTCCGGAAATGGATGTACGTAACCACCTTTCTGGCCTTGCTGAGCGGGTCCCGAACGGCCTTGCTCAGTTCTTTCCTGGTGCTTTTCTTTCAGTTCTATTCGGTGGTGCGTCCCCGCGACCGCTGGGCATTGATGCTGCCCGCCCCGGCGCTCGCGGTCGGCGCGCTGATACTGGCCTCGAGCCCGCTCCTGAGCGGCCGGGACGACGCCGATCCCACACAGGATGGCCGCATCGCGCTCTGGCAACGGATGCTGAGCAACAATATCAATGATCTGCCGGACCTTCTCTTCGGCTGGGGGCTCGGGCTCGGGTCCAACACGATCAACGTCCTGTTCGGCGCCGAGCATTTTCCCGGCCAGTTCGATTCCGACAGCCTGTATCTATTTCTCCTCAACGGCTACGGCCTGATCGGCCTGCTCGCCTATCTGGTCTTCCTTTGGATGTCCGCCCGGATGTCCGCCCATCCCCGAAAAGGCTTGGTGATGACGTTCATTTTCGTGGCGGGGCTGCCGTTCAATCTTTGGGAGTATTTTCCGCAAAATGCGATGTTGATGTTCCTGTGGGGCGCGGTATTGGGTACCGCGCGTGAGGCGAATTTGCAGCCGTCGCGAGCGACAGCGGCGAGCTACCACCGCGGCTATGGCGAACCGATCCGTTAAGACCGCGGGTAGGCGGCGCATTTTCGGAGACGCCTCCTGGGCATTGTTCGGCCAGGTGGGGTCCGGCCTCGTGCTTTTGCTGGGCACCCGGATCATTACCGAGCTGGTTTCACCCGCGGTTTACGGGCAGGTCGCCTTGCTGACCGGTATCGTGGCGCTCGGCGTGGGCATTTTCGCCTATCCGTTCATTTGTGCGGGCATGCGTTTGCTGCCCGAGTGCCTGAACATCGGAGAGCGGGCCGCCTTGTACCGGGGCGTGCGCCGCCTGACGGCGCGTTCGGGTTTTGTTGCCATGTTGTTCCTGGCGTTTGGAGGGGCGGCGTACAGTCGAATGACCGGGTTCGATCCCTGGTTGTTCGGAATCGCTGCCCTACTTTTTTTTGTCACGGTCCGCCGGGAAGTGGGGTTTCAGTTGCTGATCGGCGAGCGTCGGCAGCGCGATGCCAGTCTTTGGCAGGCCAGCGACAGCATTTTGCGACCGCTGTTCGCCATTCTGCTGGTATGGCTGTGGGGAGCGGACGCCGCCTGGGTGCTGCTGGGATACGTCTTGGCCAGCGTCGCCGCGAATACGGTCTGGTCGTTCGTTCATGAATCGAAGCGGAGCAGAAAGATACGGCCTAGTGCGGTAACGCTTCAGAAGCTTGAACGGGATCTCAGGGTTTATGCGCTGCCGCTGATTCCGATGGAACTGCTGTCCTGGTTCAGCGGGCTGGGCGACCGGTATATCGTCGGCTATCTCATGAGCGCGGCGGACGTGGGCGTTTACGCCGCCGCCTACACGCTGACCAACGAGGCGTTCAACCGTAGCGCCATCGTGCTGTTGCGCATCTTCCAGCCGGTTTATTTCCAACACGTCTCGGCGGGCAAAAAAGAGCGGGCGTTCAAGATCTATTGGATTTGGCTGGGCTTTGTGGCCACCATGGGGATAGGGGGTGTCGCGGCCTTGTTCGTGCTGAAGGATTGGGTGGCCGCCTTGCTGCTGGCGGAAACCTATCATTCGGCGGCCGTCCTCATGCCCATCATCGGGACAGGCTGCGCGCTGCAGGCCTTGGGCGTGGCGGCGGCGCAGCCGCTGCTGGCAGCGAAGCGGACCCGTCCCGTCCTGGCCGGGCGCCTGCTCGGGGCCATAACCGCCGCCGTCGCCATACCCTTGATGATCCAGGCATACGGCCTGATCGGCGCGGCCTTGGCAGCGCCGGTTTATTTCGGAGTCGAGGCGCTGGTCATGGCGATGTTGGCGAGGCCCTGGCGGAAGATCGGTACGGTTCGGAGGGAGGAGACGTGCGTAGTACGAAAATCCCCTTTGCCTTTGGGAGAGGGCTAGAGTGAAGGGGGAGAGCCTCGTGGAACCCGGAGATGATGGGCGCGGTCTGTCGGCCTTTGCCCATTCTACGCGGTACAAGCTGTTGAACGGAACGATGATCCCCATCCGCAAGAGTCGCATTTCGAGAATGATTTCAACCTATTCAAAAGGAGTCAGGTAAATGCCTGTGCCACTGTACTTTTTCGCCGATATCGCCTGGGACGACAGCGATACGGTGCCGGCATCGACGGGTTCCGCCGTCTACGGCGAGTTTCTGAACGAATGCGTGGCTTGCGGCGGCGGGAATCTCCGCTTCTGGCGCACGAAACGGTACCAGTACACGTTGAACAGCAGCGTCGAGGCTTTCCATATCTGGCGCTGCTGCGATTGCGGCACGGGCTTTCTGAACCGGCCGCCACACCCGGACTGGCTGAAGGCGATCTATCAGTGCTCGGGACAAGCGCTTACCGCGCCGGTCACGGCTGCCGATGTGCTCGCGCGTGAAACGAAGTTCCCGAATATTACGGTGGACGCCGCGCGCATGGCCCGCGACGCCAACCGGTACAACAGGTCCGGAAACAAGAGGGCTTTGGATATCGGTTCGGGTTTCGGGCTCTACACACAAGCGTTGAGGCAAGAAGGGTATCGGACCGTCAGCATAAACCCCGGCAAATACGAAAATGCCGTTTTCAAGGAAATCAACGGAGATGAGCCGATACCCGTCATGTTCGATTCGTTCCAGGATTCGGAACCTTTTGGCGTGGTCGTGATGTCGCAGGTGCTGGAGCACCTGTCGGAACCGGAGCGGGCGGTAAGAAAGGTATTCGGGTTGTTGGCGCCGGGCGGGGTTTTGGCTTGCGCCGTGCCCAATTTCGAATCGTTTGCGGTGAAGTTGCTCGGTACTCGGGATAACGCCTGTTTATGGGTACCTGAACACGTCAATTACTTCACCGAAAAAGGCTTGAGAATACTGCTGGAAAAAAGCGGATTCAAGGTAATGAGGACGGAGCACACCACCCGAATTCAACCGAACGCGCTGGCCAAGCGGATAAATGGCGGGGAACTGCTGTCGTCCTTCTTGGAATTTCTGGTGATAAACCTGCAAGAACCGTTTGCCCGCATTGTCGATTCGATGGAAATGGGTACGTATATCAACGTGTATGCCGTCAAAGCATAGCCTGGTCGACGGGAGACAGGATATGAGCGATTGTAGGCTGACCGTAGTTATTTTGACCAAGAACGAGGAACACAATCTTCCCCGTTGCCTAGACGCGATACCCGATCGATACCCTGTCGTCGTCGTGGATTCCGGAAGTATCGACCGGACGGTCCAGATCGCGAAACAGCGCGGCTGCACAGTTTTCGAAAACCCTTGGCCGGGTTTTGCCGAGCAACGCAATTTCGCGCTTCGGCACTGCAATATCAAGAGCCGCTGGGTGTTGTTCATCGACGCGGACGAGATTTATCCGGCGAAATTCTATAACTGGTTCGAATCGCAGATCGCAAGCTCGGATTCGGTCGATGTGGTCATGGTGCCGTCGATACTTTATCTGCGCGGGAAACGCCTGAATTACGCACCGGGCTACCCGATTTACCATCCGAGATTGGTGCGCAGGAATACCGCGAGATTCGTTACCAACCATACCGGCCACGGCGAAGCCGTGATCGATACCTGCCGAATCTCGTATTCGCCCATTCCATACGACCATTATTTCTATCACGGCGAAATCATCGAATGGATGCACAAGCACATCGGAAAAGCGGCGCTGGAGGTGCGCCCGCGGCCTACCGAGGGCGCCGTCATGACGACCCGCGGCCGCTTGAGTGTTTGGCTGGGCCGCTCGGCGTTTCGGATATTCGCCAGATTTCTCTATCACTTCGTGGTGCGGCGTGGGTTTCTGGATGGCGCCGCAGGCTTCGAATTCGCGCTGATGTTCACTTGGTACGAGGCCACGATATACCTGCAGGCGAAAGCGGGGTGCGAATCGGAGGCCGGCTCGCTTCAAGGACGTGAAACCGTGCTCGAAGGCAATCCTTGAATAAAGGAGGAGGTATCGACTATGAAATGTTCGCTTATCCTGGCGACCCTGGGAAGGGATATCGAACTGATGTATTTTTTGGATTCTCTACAGAATCAGACCTATAGAGATTTCGAGCTGATCATCATCGACCAGAATAAGGATGGAAAGATAGATTCCGTCATCGAATCGTGCAGAACGAATTTTTCGGTAAACCATATCAAAGTGGATTTCAAGGGGAACTCGAGGGCCAGAGATTACGGAATTCGGTTCGCTCGAGGGGAAATTATCGCGTTTCCAGACGATGACTGCGTTTACGAAAAAGACGTTTTGGAAAAAGTGGTCGAGGAATTCAAGAATAAGCCGAATATCGCCATTCTGTCGGCCGGTTCTTATGATTTCTCGAAGACCCATTTCGGTATAGGCGTAAACTCGAAATATCCCAGGCGGTTTTCGCAGTACTACATGATGGGCGTCGAATTTACCCATTTTTTTCATTTGGCCAGAGTGGATCGGAGCGAGTTTTATCTGGATCACGATTTCGGCATAGGCTCGAAATATCCTGGCGCGGAAGGCTTCGAGCTTTTGTACCGCCTGCTCCGCGCCGGAAATAAGGCATTTTACTATCCCGGGATAAAGATATATCACGCCGATAAAGACAATTATAAAGTCGGCTCCGACAGAATGCTTTTATATTCCGCCGGGGTCGGCGCCTATATCCGGAAATTCACGAACGAATACGATTTGTCGATGCTGTATTTCATCGTGAGAAAAATGTTTGTGGCGCCTTTGCTGAAAATGGCCGTGGCCGCGATGTTAGGCAATCGGAGACGATTGGTTTATTCGTATAACAATCTGATCGGCATCTGGCGAGGCTTCTGCGCATACGGGAGATGAAGCATGGGGAAAGCGGTTGACGTAGGTGTCGTTTCGACACATATACCCCCTGCGAAGGGTTACGGCGGGGTTCCGGTAACGGCCGGGGTTTTGACCAAGGCATGGGCGGAGTCGGGACACAAGATTTCGCTAGTGGCCTCCAGCGAGTCCATCGATCGTCGGCTGAAGCCGGAAGACGTGCGGCTGGGCGAGGGCGTCGAAGTCAGTCTTTACCGTTCATACGGATTCAGGCGCTGGGGGTTCGGGCTGGGGGCCATCTCCAAGCTGTTTCGATTGTGTCTGAGGTCGCCGGTCGTCTATATCCACGGCATCGCCACCTGGCCCTCGACGCTCGCGGCGGTTTTCTGCGCGCTGCTCGGGCGCCGCTTCATGGTAGCGGTGCACGGCGGTTTGATGCCCGAGCACGTCGCCCTGATCCGGCGGCGGAAACCGCACAAATGGCTGTTCTATGAATGGCTTACGTTTCCCACCCTGCGGCGCGCGATCGCCGTGCATTGCACTAGCGACACCGAGGCGAAAGGGGTAAGAAACGTGCTCGGCGAGAATGCCCGTATCCTGCTCGTTCCGAACGGCATCGACAGCCGTGCCGTGACGGTCGCGGATTATCCGGAGGGGGAGGGCACACAGATCTGTTTTCTCGGTCACATCCAGCAGGAAAAAGGCATCAACGCCTTCATCCGTGCCTGGCTCAGGACCCGGCGGGAGGCCGACCGTCTGGTGGTAGCCGGACGCAGCGTGGACGGGGCGTATTTCCGCGAGTTCCAGGCACTGGTCGAGCAAGCCGGTGGCGCCATCCATTATCGGGGTTATCTGGGGCAGGCCGAAGTCGCGGCGCTGCTGGCGGAAAGCCACTATCTGGTGCTTCCGTCGGGTCTCGAAGAAACGGGCGGCATGCGCGAGAACTTCGGCAACGTGGTGGCCGAGGCCATGGCCGCGGGGCGCCCCGTTGTGGTCGCCAAAGGTTTGGCCTGGGACCATGTCGAGGCTATAGCCGCAGGTTTCGTTTTCGACCGCAGCGAAGATTCGGCATGTGAAGTCCTGCGCCGAGTGCAGTCGCTGGACCGGGCCGATTGGCAAAGAATGTCGGGCAACGCCCGGCGTTACGTCGAGACGCATCTCGATCCGGTCGAGCTGGGCGATCGGGTTTGGAAGGTATTGACGGGTTCCGACACGGTCGCCGCGTCTCAGGAAGTCGCCCTATGTAGGCCGGATTAAGCGAAGCGTATCCGGCTTGTTAGCCGGGTGCCGGGAACGGCTTACGCCTTATTCCGGCCTACGAGTGAGCAGACGATTTTTGTAGGCCGGATTGAGTGCTTCGTCCGGGTCCAGGACAGGCTTCGCGTATCCGGCATGTTCCGGCAGAAAACCAGATTCATTCGTACCAATCGGAGTTCTTCCATGACCAAGACCGGCCTCATCGTTCCCACCCTGAACGCGGGAAGCCTCTGGCAATCCTGGCTCGCCGCGTTCGATCGACAGACCCGAAAGCCCGACCGCCTCCTGGTCATCGACTCTTCGTCCAGCGACGATACGGTCGCCCTGGCGCTTTCCCACGGTTTCGAGGTGCAGGTCATCGCCAAGGCCGATTTCAACCACGGCGGAACCCGCCAGTTCGGAATCGGCCTTATGCCCGAAGCCGAGATCATCGTATTTCTGACCCAGGATGCTTTGCTGGCTGATCCCTTTGCCATCGCGCGCCTTCTGGAGGCGTTCAGGGACGAGCGCGTCGGAGCCGCCTACGGTCGCCAGCTCCCCCATCGAGACGCCAGGCCGATCGGCGCCCACGCGCGTCTTTTCAATTATCCGCCTAAGAGCCAGGTGCGCAGTCTGGACGATCGCCGCCGGTTGGGTATCAAAACGGCCTTCATTTCCAACTCGTTTGCCGCCTATCGGCGCAGCGTTCTGCTCGAGGTGGGCGGGTTTCCCACCAACACCGTCATGAACGAAGACACCTTCGTCGCCGGGAAAATGCTGCTGTCGGGCTGGAAGATCGCCTATCGCGCCGATGCCCAAGTTCACCATTCGCACGATTATGCTTACGCGGACGAGTTCAAGCGCTACTTCGACATCGGCGTGTTTCACGCCCGTACACCGTGGCTACAGCAAACCTTCGGAAAAGCGGCCGGCGAAGGTCGGCGTTATGTGGTGTCGGAACTTCGCTATCTCGCGAAAAACGCGCCGTGGCTGATTCCGTCCGCACTGCTGCGCACCGGGCTCAAATGGCTGGGCTTCGAGATGGGGAGTGCTTTGCACCGGAAGCTGCCCTTGTTTCTCAATCGGTGTCTCAGCCTGCATAGGTCCTACTGGCGTCGAGCTTTGCCCTGAATCTATTTTCCGGTGAAGACATGAGCGAGGCGCAAGAAAAAGTCCTTCTGGCATTGGCCCTCGGAGGGCTCTTTTCCGTCGGGACCGCGGCTGAGGACTTCCGGCCGGTGGCTCCCCTGCTCGACGCCGCCAAGCAGGGCAACTCGGTCATCCGCCGCGAGGCCGTGGAGAAACTGGGCGAAACGGGCGATCCGCGGGTCTTCGATTCCATCGTCGGCGCCTTGCGCGACGATAACCCGGACGTAAGGCGCAAAGCCGCGGAGGCATTGCGCGAACTCAAGGATCCCAGGGCGGTCGAGCCGCTGATCGGCAGCCTGAAGGACGGCGACTCGGCGGTGCAATGGGCGGCCGCCGTGGCGCTGGGAGACATGGACGGAGCGGCGGTCGGGCCTCTCGTCAATGCGCTCAAGGACGGCGAGCCTTCGGTCCGATGGGGCGCGGCGAAGGCGCTGGGAGAAATCAAAGACCCAACGGCGGTCGAGCCGCTGATCGGTGCTTTGTTCGACAGCGATGCCTTGGTGCGCCGCGAAGCGGCGGAGTCGCTCGGGAATCTTCGCGATCCCCGGGCGGTAGTACCTTTGGCCGAAGCCTTGAAAGACGAGGAACCCTCGGTTCAGTGGGACGCCGCGGTCGCGCTGGGACGCCTGAAGGACGCCCGCGCGGTCGAATCCCTGATTGCAGCGCTCAAGGACAGCGAAGTGGGGTTTCGAACCAAGCTCACGGAAGCGCTGGCGGCGATCGGCGCGCCGGCGGCGGAAGCCCTGGTAGCCGCGTTGCGGAATAACGACCCGGGGGTCCGGACCGGGGTGACCGAAGCTTTGGCGAGCATCGGCCGACCGGCCGTCGACGCACTGATCACGGGATTTAGGGACGGCGACAGCGAGTTTCGGCGGGCGGTCAGCGAAGCGTTGCTGACGATAGGGCCCGGTGCGACCGTACCTTTGATCGCCGCGTTGGAAAATCCGGACTGGCGAATTCGCGACGGAGCCGCAGCGGTACTGCGGAAGGCTAAGGATTCGCGCGCGGCGGATGCGATTTCGGCAAGGATCAAGAGAGTCGCTTCGGTGGCCGAAACCTACGGCGAACAGATCGAAAAAGGAGAGCCCGGAAGCGAGGACCGGCTGATCGATGCCTTGAACTTGCTTGGGAATCCGCGGATGGCCGCGGATTTTGTCAACAGCGGCAATTCGATGCTCGAAGCGGCCGGGCGGCGATGGTCCGAAGATCACGGCCGCCCGGCCTCGAATTTATCGAAGAAGAGGAAAGGGCCCCGCTGGGGCGAGCGGCAAACCGTCCTCTAATTCCGCGCGATGGCGCCCAAACCCGGCCTTTCCTAATCGTGCGCCGCCAGCGGGTGATGCGCCACTTCCTCCTGGGCAATGACTTCGGCCATCGTAGGCGATCCTTCAATCGCGCGCTTGATCGCCAGTTTGGTCGCTTCGTAATTCCAGTCCTGGATCTTATCGTCGTCGTCGGCTTCCCAGTGGATGAAGACGCCGACACAGATGAAGGTGTTTTCGGCCTCGTCCATCGGGATAACGCCTTCCTTGACGCTATCTACCACGGCTTTGGCGACACCGCGCTCCGCTGGCCCGAACATCTGGGTGGCCTGCTTCTCGTTCTTGATTTCGACTTTGTTGAACATCACCGTGTAGGGTTTGGCCATGAGATTGGGCGCCACTAGCGCCAGCAGGGCGTTGTCGCCCCGCTTCTGATTCGTCAACGCAATGCAGAATGCGGTCTCCGCGTTACTGCCGCGTGGTCCCATGATGAGATCGATATGCGCGACTTCCTTGCCTTCTCCCACCAGGGCTTCGCCCACCAACACCCGATCGATTTTCGGCACTTGCATTTGCATGGCAATACTCTCCTTTGACTGCGTTTATCGGCGAGACCTAACGTCCGATCCCGAGTGCGAAGCGGCACAAAGGTTCCGCATCCGGGATATCACCCTTAGATCGCGAGTGGGGTGGAATCGTTGCAGGCGTGTTTGAACCGGCGTGCAGGCAGGGGTGAGCGAAGCGAACCCCGGCAAGAATCGCCCGGTATGAGCCGTCCTTCGACCAGGCTTCGGACAGGCATCAATCGCGAACGATGCGTCTTCAATCGCAAGCGGTTGCTTTAATCGCAACCCTTCCTTCGGCACCGTATTCTACAAACTACAAACTGTAGGCTGGGAAGAGCGAAGCGAACCCCAGCAATCAGCTACCGTCCCCGCGTCAGCCTTTCATAATCCGCCTTATTCAGAACATACAAGGGACTCGCCGATACCCGAACGGCCGCCTTGCCGTCCTTAGCGATCGCAAGTTTCTCCGCATGTCCCACTACGTCCACCACGACCCAAGCCTTGGCCGGGTCGAGTTTCAGCGGCCAATCACTCACCTGCTCGTCCGTCCGCCAGATCATGAAGGTTTCGCCGAAATAGGCGGCCTGGATGTTGGCGTCTTGGGTATCCACGGCTTGGTACGGCAGGCCGTCGATCAGGGCACCGGCGGTGTACAGGGCGGCTTCGGCGGGTTTGTGGCCCATGGAGTAGTCCCAGAGCCGGCCGTAGCCCCAGTCGTATTCGTGGGCTAGGCAGAACGCCAGGCCCAGATAGTCGCCGCGGCTGTTGGCCCAGGCGATCATTTTCGCGGCCTGCTCCGCCTGCCAGCGGCGGCCGGTGAAGCCGTGGGCGGTCTTGGCGCCGGCTTCGCCCAGCCAGAAGGGCAGGGTGTTCTTTCGTCCCAGGCTTTCGTAAGCCGAGAGGACGCCGCGCTCGTCTTCGCTGGAGCCGTTGCCGATGGGGCCTCCGAAGCGAGGCGGGTGCTGCGGGTAGGCATGCACGTCCCAGGCGTCCTGGTACCTGTCGAGGCCGAGTTTGAGCACTTCGGCGAACCACTTGCCCGAACTCAAGCCCCCGGCGTAGTCTCCGCCATCCGTCGTATCGCCGGGACGCACCAGGCTGCCGCCGACGTAATGGCCGTCCTTGCGCGCCCGGTGCACCGCCTCGTACTCCCACTTAGCCCGCTCGACCCAATGGGCGGGATCGCGCAGCTTTCGCCATTCCCCTTCGCGGCGGATGTCGATTTCGTTGGTGGCCTTGAAGAAGCGGGTATAGGCCGAGGCCTTTTCGACGAAGGCGCGGCCGTCTTCCGGTTTGTCGTTGAGCCAGTGGCTGTCGCCCGAAGTGTCCGCAAAAAAGACAAGACCGCGCGACTCGGCGCGTTCCCATTTGGCTTGATGCTCCGGCGGGAATCCGGGATAGGAGCCGTAGCTCTTGTAGATGCCCATGCGTTCCAGCCAGGCGAAGTAGCCGCCCTCCTGCCGGAAGCCTTTGTCGCCGTCGAAGAAGGCGTAATAGTCGTTGTTCCAGAGTTTCTTCCGGTGCAGCCGTTCCTTTTGGGCGGCATTGCCCCGGACCACCGTAAAACCGTCGGCGGGGTAGGCCATGACGAGTTTGCCGTCGGCCGTGTGCAGGGAAGGGTAGACGGCGTAATAGCCCGCTTCCGGCGTTTTTCCGAAATCGAGCTTGGCTTCGCCGGGGAAAAGTCCCTCGATCTCCTTCACGGCGATTTCGTTCCCCCGGTAATCGGTCATCCGGAGGCGCAGCTTGGCGCTGAAGCGGGGCAGGGGGGCGGGCAGATCGGTTTCCTCCAGAATCGGATGCCAGCGGATGTCGGCGCGCAGCTTGAGCGGGTCGCCCGGCCGGGGCAGATTGGCCGGCGCGTCGACATACACCAGCGGCCTGAGCTTGGCGGCTGTCGTATTGAGTGCGAGGTCAGCCGTAGGATCGGCGACTCGGGTCTTGATCGAATCGATCGGCCGGCCGTTCGCATCGGTAAAGCGAGCGGCGAAAAAAAAGCTTTCACCTTTGTCATGCTGCATCACCAGCTTGACGAGCAGGCTGTGCCAGCCGGGGTCGAGCGTGAGGTTTGCCATTTTCGGCGGCTCGGCGCGTTCCTGTTGGGCGGTGACCGCCAGTCCTTCCGTGGTGAGACCTTGAAGCGCATTCTTGGCCGGCTCGCCCGGAGCCGGGAAATCGGCCGGCGGATTCGGGTCGTCGGCGAAGGCGAGGGGCTGCCCATCCAGCCACCCGGCGGTTCTGATCCCGGACTGGCGCAGCTTCAGCAGCGCCTTTGTCGGCTGAGCAACGTGAAGATAGAGCTGAGCGTAGCCGGTCCCGCGCGACCAGCCGTAGGAGTGATCGGTGGCGGATGCGATGACGGTGACGCCGTTGGCGGCGGCCGGGGCTTTTTGCCAGGTCTTGATCTTGCCGCCCATCATGGCGGTGCTGAGGTAGGGCTGGCCGGGATTCGGGCGCAGCACGGTTTCGCTGTCGAGGCCGTAAATCGAAACGCCCGCAAGACCATCCTGCAATCCGCCCACCAGCCAGGCTTCGGGCACGCCGTTACGCAGCGGAGTCGCCGTCTCGGATGTCACAGCCGGGATTGGGGGCATCGTCCCGGCACGTCCAGGATCGGCGAGAAATTTCGCGACGGCCGCTTCGTTTTTCGGCGAGGCGAGGGCGCCGAGCACGGTGTAGTTGTTGTCGGTCAAGACCGCGGCAGGCAGGGTAGGGAGATTCAGTCGCTTCGCCAGGGCCTCGGCTTCCGGGCCTATCGAATAGTTCACCCGCAGCTTTTGAATCCGCCGGCTTGCGGCTTCGGCGGCCAATCCCCGGAACAGCGTCTCACCCTTATCGCCCTTGCCGTCCAGCACGTAGAGCCGTCCGCTAGGATCGGACACGCTCTTAGTCCGAGCCAGAAAGCGGTTTCTGGCCTCCGCCGCCGAGGCGCTCATCCAGTCGCCGAGCGGCGCTTCCCGCTTGAGGAGAAAGGCGTCGAACACCTTCGCGCCATCGGCCTTGCCCGCGTTGTCGATCTGCAGCACCTTGTCGCCCGGCAAGATCGCCACGGTGGAATCGCCTTGGACCCACTGGTATTCCCATGGCGATGTATTGGTCATGACGAATTCGCCGCGCGCGGCCAATGCGTTCGGATCGGCACCGGCTTTCACCGTGAAGGTCTGGGCGACCTGCGAGACTTCGCCGCCGCTCTTGTACCTTGCGAAAAAGCGATAGAGACCGGGCGGAACGGCGGGATCGAGGTCGAATCGGAAACTCGCACCCCACGCCCCGAAGCCTTGGTGAAGAACCTGGACCTCGTCCTTGTCGGTCACGACCGAATCCGCGCCCTCGTGGCCGGTGGCCGTCCCGGCGTGCACCCGGAGTGCGGGCATCGTGCCGGCCGATATCCAGGCGGGCGTGGTGCCCAGTTCCAGTAGCACGGCGGGGAGTTCGTCGGTGCCTTGTTTCGGGAGCGGCGTCGGCGCATGCGGCGGCGCCAGCAGAAAGGCATCGAAAACCTTGGCGTCGTGGCCGGCCCCGCTGTTGCGGACCTCGACCACGACATCGTCGGATTTGAGCGTCAGCGGTTTGTCGGCGCCGACCCAGGCATATTCCCAACCCTTGGGCGCGAGCGTCGCGACCCCGCGCTGTTCGAGTTTCGACGCGTCGGGTCCTGCCCAAATCTCGAAAGTCTGTGTGCATACCGCGGGATCGCCGCCTTGCCGCCAGCGCGCCCAGAAGATATACGGCTTGTCGTCCGGCCTAGGCTCCAGCTCGAACCGGAAAGCGACTTGCCACGTACCGAACCCCGGATGCAGCGAGCCGACCTCATCCGCGCCGATCTGAATCGAAGCGTCTCCCTGGTGCGCGCCAATGTCTCCCTGGTAAACCCGCGTCGCCTCGTCCCGGGCCGCGGCTGATGAGGGCTGGCTGCCGAGTTCGAGCAGAACGGCGGGCTGTTCGGCGCCGCCTTGAGCCGGCAGTCCCGAAAGGTCGGCGCCATCGGCCAGAGCCATCCAGGTTGCCGCTATGATCAGGACGCCAGGTTTAGAGCAATGCGATGTCATGTGATCTACCTCGCGGAAGGTGCTGCCTTGAAAATCGTTCGAGGAGCGAATACGGGATTTGAATACGCCATTTAGCACGAGCGGGAGATAAATCCCTATCATGTAGGGTATCGTCACCGAAGTGTTACGGCGCCGTCGGGTCGGTTTCATGCATCCGACGCTGCGGCAATGGTTGATTTGAAGCGGATGAGAGTCGAAAAGTTATTCTCGCTGAAATACCTGATCCCCATCGGATTCGTGGTCGTCTTGGTTCCCCTGCTGTTTGCCGTGATGTACGCGGCCTTCGCGATGCGCGATATCGCCAGGCTGGAGCAAAGGACCTTTTATCAAATCGTCGAGCAAGTGAAAACCGCCCGGTCTGCACTGCAGATGGTTTCCGATATCGAGCGAAAAGCCAAGCTGTTCGTCATCCTGGCGCATCCGTCCCTGCGCCAGCCCTACGAGCGCCAGTCCTACGAGACCGTCCGGAATGCCCTGAGACAAACCTTGGGCGAACTGCTGAAAATGGGCGTGGACGAAAAAGTGGCGCTTTCGATCAATGAGTTGTCGGAGCAGGAACGCATAGTCTACGAGCAAATCATCAGTTCCGAAGCCGATGAGCGCGTCACCCTGCCCGACGAACAGGTCTTTCAGGGCTTGCACGCGGCGGCGAGCGCGTTGTGGCGCGAAATCTCCGATCAGGTCGATCGCGAGGCGAAGGAACTCTATGGGCAATCCAAATCGGTTCAGCACGACCTCATGATCAAGGCGGGATTTCTGCTGCCCATCTCGGTAGCCGTGATCTTGTTTCTCCTGACCTTGCTCACCCGCTCGGTCCGGCAGTTGGACGAAGCCATCCGAAGGCTGACGGCGCGGGATTTCGGGCAGCCCATCACCGTGACGGGACCGCGGGATCTGCGCTATCTGGGGGATCAATTGGAACTGCTGCGGGCGCGCCTGCGCTCGCTCGAAGAGTCGAAACGGCAATTGATGGACAATGTGTCGACCGAGATCAAGATGCCGCTGGCCCGGATCGTCGAAAGCGCGGAACAGCTCGAAACGATGAAGCACGAAGCCGGTCCCGAGCAGCATGAAATCGGCCGGACGTTGACGACGAACATTCAAAAGCTGCAAGAGCTGCTGGCGGAGCTGACACGCTACAATCGGCTACACGAGGAACCCGAACGGACCGCCGCGGAACGCGTTGATATGCGGGACCTGTTAAGGTCCGTCATCGAGGATCATCGGCCCCGCCTGCAGGCGAAGTCCTTGGCGGTCAAGGAACTGGTCCAGCCGGTCACCGTATCGGGTGATCGGGATCAGTTGCGAACCGTGATCGATCATCTGATTTCCAATGCCGTGAGTTACTCGCCCGAAGGCGGCGAGATTCGAATCATGCTACGCTCCGTGGGCGACAACATGGAGCTGGAGGTCGAAGACGACGGTCCCGGCATCGACGAAGAGGACAGCAAGCATGTATTTGAACCGTTTTACCGGGGCAAGGCCGCATTTGCCCTGGGCACCGAGGGCACTGGAATGGGCTTGGCCATCGCCAGCGAGTGCGTTGCCAATCAGCGCGGAAAAATCGAAGTTCTCGAGCCTCGGCAGGACAAACAAGGTGCCCGCATCCGGGTTCGATTTCCGTTGAGCGAGGCCGCCTGAATGAAAATACTAGTCCGCGGCACCGTTTGGATGGGGCTCTTGCTACTGACCGGCTGTGCCGACTACCCCGGCAATTGGTACAGAGCTTCGTACTACTCGCCGTCCAACGATGCTTATTCGCGATCGGACATCGACGAATTGCTGGGCTTCGGCGCGGCGTTCGCCAACAAGAGCGGAGCGGGGCGCGCCGAGGAATGCCGGCGTCTGCTCAAGGCTTACCAGAGAAACCCCGATGTCGGCGTGCGCCTCCATCTTCTGATTGCGCGAACGCTTTCCGAAGCTTGCGGAGACGCCACCAAAATTCTGGCTTCGGTGGGCGGTATCGCGCCCGAACGGATGCCGGACGGCCGCGTGCAGAATCTGATTGCGATTCACATGGAAATGCTGAGACATACCGGAAGCCAGCCGAGAAAATCCGCGGCAGCGGAAAGAAAGCCGGATCGCAAGTCGATCGCGGGCCGCGCTCCGGATTCGAAGCCCGGCAGCAAAGACGATTCCGCAACGGACGAGGCGAGGATTCTCCGCGAGAAATTGGAAGCCATCAGGGCGATCGAAAAAAGTATGGATACGCCGGCGGCAGACGCTCACGCCGGTGACGGGGGAGGAAAGTAGGCTGGCGTTCGCTCGGGTGCTTGGCGGGATGAGCGTAGCGTTTCGTGCAGCGCGCCCCCGCGGTTGACTGTGCGAAATGGTCGACGACAACCGCCGTTTTCGGATAAACCGATCCGGCATCCGGCCCCGACCGTGTTCCGCCGTTCGCCGTGCAAGTCAGTAGGACTGCCGTTTCGCACGCACACCATCCCTCCGGTCTCGGGGGTTGCCTGCGATCGGCAATCCCTTTAGAATCGACCGCAGTGTGCCGGCAACGCTTCGTTTATCCCGGCGTACGGTCAAATGCGCTTATTGTTTAGCGAAGACGCTTCGCTCCGACGATCGCGTCGACTTTCGAAAGTAGCCGTCCGAGCGGCGTGTAGCTGAGCGCCAGGCCGAGGACTACGCCGATGCCGTTGGCGATCATGTCGTTCGAGTCGGACGTGCGGACGCCGCCGAGTTCCTGTAGATATTCAAGCATCACGCCCAACACGAGGAGAAACAGCGGCCAGCGCCAGTGGGGCAGAAAGGCCTGCCGAAACCAGTACATGAGCGAGCCGTAAGCTAGCGCGTGTTGCGCCTTGTCCCAGGCGAGCCAGGACGTGGGCGGATGCGGCGGTTCCGGGGTCAGGCTCAGCCAAACTACGACGGCGACCATCAGCCAGCCGATGCCTTGCCAAAGGCGGGAAAGCCGTAAAGGGTGCTGTGCTCCGTCGCCGCTGGCGATCGCGCGATTGCGATGTCGGAGGCTTGATTTTCGAAGTCCTGTTTCCGAGCGCATGAAGCGTTCCTAATTGTTAAACAACGGATTTTAGCAAGTCCGGGGTGCAGGGACTCAATGACGTTTTGGAGGGAAGGGCGTTCTCGGCTGGTTGTTCGCCGTCCGGCATTCCCACGGCGGAACCACGGAAGGGCTTCGAGGCCGTCGCAAGTGCAGCAGACACCGGTCTTCCGGAGCCGTATACGATTTCGACGAGCCGCGCGCGCCGTGGTTTCCCCGGGAAAGATTTCACGTAGGATGCGCTTTGCGGAAGCAGCATAACCGTGCCGGCACGAGCTTGATTTGCGCCGCGTTGCTTTCCGAGGGGATTTTCTCCGGCATTTCGGTGGATTTGACGATATGAATGCTCTCGTATTCGACCGGCTATAGCTTGGCGTGGACAAGGTCCCAAAACCCTTCGACAGGGTCAGCGACGTAGTCCGGATGACGTGTAAGGAAATCGCGGATAATCGGAGACGCGAGATTCCCGTATTCCACTGCGTTTCATGCGGACTACGAGTCTAAGCGATCGGTCGGCGTCCAGGACGCCGGACACGATTCGAGAATTGGAGAGTCAAATGTCTTTTTTCAGCAAACGTGTTTCGATCGTTGCGCTCACGATCCTGGTTTCCTTTGGCGCGAACGCGAAAGGCGGTGTCGCCGTTCTAGATTTCGAACTTAACGACGTCACGTCGAATCCGGGCGTCGCCGAGGAAGTCGAAAGAACAGCCTCTTTAAAACGGCTGCTGGAGGAAAGCCTGAGTGCCAGGGGTTATCCGATCGTCCCGATCGATCCGGCGGCTCAAGCAGAGGCCAACAAGGGATTCGGATATCTCTGGGATCATTCGGACGAGGCGGCAGCGCTCGGGAAAGCCAGCGGAAGCGAATTCGTCATTGTCGGGCGGCTGCATAAGCCAAGCTTTTTGTTCGCTTATCTGATGGCGCATTTGGTCGATGCGAAGACCGGCGATGTCGTCGGCGACTTCATCGTCGAGGTTAAGGGTCAACAGCGGAATATCACCGTCAAAGGCGTCGAAAGCCTGACTCGCCAGATCGATACCCGACTCAAAGCGGTGTGTGGATCGTAGGCGTAAGGAAGCTCTGATTAAGTCCTTTGACAAGCTCGGGAAGAACGGAATCCACTTGTTCAGAGTTTCCTCGAACGGCAAGGGCTGCCCTGTAAAACGTCTTATCCAGATGATGTCGGCCAGGAGCAGGTTATTGAGCGTGCCGTGTCTCGACCTGAAAAAGGAGCTGAGATCCTTTTTCCGCAGTTCGTCCGGCATCTCGGCACAGAACCCGGTAGAGCTTCTCGTTCATCCAAGCATTGTATTCCGCCATGGTTTCGTAATAGCTGAGCTCGTGCATGAGAAGATTGCTCCAATCCGCGTTTTCGTAGCTCGTATGCAGCGCGGCGGAATACGGGTAAGGACTATTCGTTCACCGCAACCATCGCTTTCTTGGGCGGTTTCGACCGGCCCGCGCTGTTGATGAACACCACCGACCCGACAATGATCGCCGATGCCGACAAGATGCGCGGGGTCAAGGGTTCTTGCGCGAACCAGTTGCCGAGGAACACCGCCACCAAAGGATTGACGTAAGCATAGGTCGCCACCAGCGGGACGGGCGCGTTTTGTAAAAGCCAGGCGTAGGCGACGAAACCGATCATCGAGCCGAAAGCGATGAGATAGGCCAAGGCCAGCCACGAGTCGGTGGAAACCTGCACAAAGCTGAACCCTTTCAATTCGCCGGTGACGGCACTCACGACCATCAGGGCGAAGCCGCCGGTCAGCATTTCCGCGCCCATGGTCATCAGGGCGGATTTCGGCAGGTCGAGCGTCTTGCCGCAGATCGAGCCGATCGCCCATAGAAAACCGGCGATCAGGAGGGCCGTCACGCCGAACACGTCCAAATGCAGCCCTTCGGAAAATTCCGAAGGCCCGACAAGCAGGTAAATTCCCGTGAAACCGATGGCGAGGCCGGCGATGACGCGAGCGGTCGGTCTGACGCCGTTCGGTCTGAGTGCGTCGGCGATCACCATGAACATCGGTACTGCGCCGATGATCAGCGCGGCGATGCCCGAAGGGACGGTTTGCTCCGCCCACGAGACCAGTCCGTTACCGCCGAGGAGGAGCAAGGTGCCGACGATGGCCGCCGATCGCCATTGGCGAAGGGTTGGCGGAGCGTCGCCCGCAGCGCGTCGCCAGATCAAAAGGATCGCGCCCGAAACGAGAAAGCGAAGCCCGCCCGACAGAAACGGCGGCAGGGTCTCCACCGCGAAGCGGATCACCAGGTAGGTCGAGCCCCAAACGATATAAACCGCCAGTAACGCAATCCAAATTTTCGTTTTCATTCGGCGCACCCGTTCAGAATCTCCGCAAGCAAGGCGACGCCCCGCTCGATGTTTGCCGGAGCCGCATGGCTGAAGTTCAAGCGCAGAGCCGGCTCGCCTTCGCTGGAGCCGTATTGGCAGTAGTCGTCGACCAACCCTTCGAAGTATAGGGGCGGCATTGCTTCGGCGACCGGCAAGCCGCCGGCGAAGGAAATCACGCCGGGCCGCTGGGTGACCTGTAGGATGTCGCGGATCAGGGAACCGGTGAGCCGCGCGGCGCGGCGGGGCAATCGAAGCGTCATGGGATTGTCGATTCTTCGGTAAATGATTGAAGCAGAATCTCGCCTTGCAGATATTTCACCGCCCGGCCGGAGATGAGCACGCGCCCGTCCCGCAATTCGCACTCGAGTTCGCCGCCCCGGCGCGACAGCTGCCGCGCGGTGAAGCGGGTCTTGCCGGTGCGCGCCGCCCAGTAGGTCGCCAGCAGGCAGTGCGCCGAGTCGGTCACCGGATCTTCCGGGATGCCGACCCTGGGCGCGAACATGCGCGAAACGAAATCGACGGTTCGGCCCGGCGCCGTGACAACCACGCCCGGAACATCGAGCCTCGCCAAGGCCGAAAAATCCGGAGTCAGGGAGCGGATATCCTCTTCGTCGGCGAAAACGCAAAGGTAATTGGCATCGCGCAGGACTTCCAGGGGTTTGCGGCCCAGCCCTCGGACGAGGAGGGCGGGGCAATCGCAGCCCTGTCCGCGGCTCGCCGGAAAGTCCAGGGTCAAGAGCTCATCCTTGCGGCTTACCCGGAGTTCGCCGCTGCGGCTTTCGAAAACCACTTCCTGCAAGCTCGGCTCCAGCTCCTGGAACACCACATAAGCCGAGGCCAGGGTCGCATGCCCGCAGAGATCCATCTCGACTGTAGGCGTGAACCAGCGCAAGGCGTGACGCCCGTTTCCGCCGACCAGGAAAGCCGTTTCGGAAAGATTGTTCTCGGCGGCGATAGCTTGCAGAACCGGATCGTCAAGCCAATGTTCGAGTAGGCATACAGCGGCCGGATTCCCGCGAAACAGGCGTTCGGTGAAGGTATCGATCTGACAGATGGGAATGGGCATGGATTCTTTGCCTGGGTAGAGCATTTTCTAATCAGCAATACGGCATTGCAGAATCGTCCCGTATGACGCGCCCGAGCATCCAAATCGGCTCCCGGCCGATTTGTCTTTGGGTTACTTTGGATTCGCACCTTCCTTGGCGCAAACCCTTCGGGCGCTACGCGCGTCCAAACGTGTTCCCGACACATTCGTCTTTGGGCAAGCAAAGACGAACTCGCCGGGAGCGACCATTCCGCCTGGAGCGGAATGGGACGAACAACGTTCGCCCGAAGGGCAAACCCACTGGCTGCCGAAGGCTGCTTCCTTTTCGAGCGTACATCAGCGATGAAAGCGCTCTAACAGGGTGTTGAAAAACGCATTCTGCATACGACATGTAGGTTAACAGTTCCGTCGTTGCCCACTACCTATGGTAGGAGCATCGAATTTTTCAACAGCCTGCTAAGTTTCTCGATTTTCGAGAGAAATCGGTAAATGTCCGTACGTAGGATTGCACCGCGTTTGACCTTCTGAGTGCCTTGTACTGGCGGATCAATTGTTCTAATGTAGGCTTTTCGGACTCGGGAAGATAGAAGGACGGCTATGGCCATTCGGAATGCATTTTATGCCCAATCCGGCGGCGTGACCGCCGTCATCAACGCATCCGCCTGCGGCGTGATCGAAACCGCGCGCCGGCACCGTGATCGCATCGGCAGCGTTTATGCCGGGCGTAACGGCATCGTCGGCGCGTTGACCGAAGACCTCGTCGACACGACGCAGGAATCCGATCAGGCTATCGCAGGTCTGCGGCACACCCCGGGCGGGGCTTTCGGTTCCTGCCGCTACAAGCTGAAGGGACTCGAGGAGGGTAGGGCGCAATACGAGCGGCTGATCGAAGTCTTCAAGGCCCACGATATCGGCTATTTTTTCTACAACGGGGGCGGCGACTCGGCCGATACCTGCCTCAAGGTGTCGCAGCTTTCGGAAAAAATGGGTTACCCCTTGTGCGCCATCCATATCCCCAAGACGGTGGATAACGATCTGCCCATCACCGACAACTGTCCCGGCTTCGGCTCCGTGGCCAAATATATCGCCGTCTCCACCCGCGAGGCCAGTTTCGACGTAGCGTCGATGGCGGCTACGTCCACCAAGATCTTCGTCATCGAAGTCATGGGACGCCATGCCGGCTGGATCGCGGCGGCCGGCGGGCTGGCGGCCGACGAAACACTGGATATTCCGCTCGTCATCCTGTTTCCCGAAATTCCGTTCGATCAAGCGAAGTTCCTAGCGGCAGTCGAGGACAAGGTCAAACGTTACGGCTATTGCTCGATCGTGGTCTCCGAAGGCGTGAAAGGTCCCGACGGTAAATTCCTGGCCGATGCCGGCATCAAGGACGTGTTCGGCCATACCCAGTTGGGCGGCGTCGCTCCGCTTATCGCTTCGCTGGTCAAGAACGGTTTGGGATTTCGGTGTCACTGGGCGGTGGCCGATTATCTGCAGCGCTCCGCCCGACATATCGCTTCGAAAACCGATGCCGAGCAGGCTTACGCTCTGGGCAAGGCCGCCGTCGAGTTGGCTCTGGACGGCCGCAATGCGGTCATGCCCACGATCGTCCGTGCGTCCGATTCGCCTTATCAATGGAAGATCGGTCACGCCAACTTGGCGGACGTGGCCAATGTGGAAAAGAAAATGCCGCGGGAGTTTATTTCTGCGGACGGTTTCGGCATTACTGATGCCTGCCGCGCCTATTTGCTTCCTTTGATCGAAGGCGAAGACTACCCGCCGTACCGGAACGGATTGCCGGATTACGTCTTATTGAAGAACGCGGCGGTTCCCAAAAAACTGACCAGCCAATTTGCAGTGTGATTTCCAAGCTCATGCCCCATGTGATTTAAAAACAAGAATTAGCAAAAAGAGGAGGAGAAAATGGCCTATTTACTCGTCGCCCGAGCTCAAGAGGGCGTCCGGCTGGTGCTGACCGACCGCCGCTGTAAGCTCATCGCCGGTTTGGGACTCATCGAGTTCCTGTACATCGGTTTCACCATCGGCTGGGGAGTGGCCTTCGCTTTCACGGCCGCGGTCGCCGCCCTGATCTACGGAATCCTTTCCATTGCCTGGATCAACGCCCAATCGCCGGGCAATGAGCGCATGGTCGACATCGCCTCGGCCATTCAGCAAGGCGCCAAGGCTTATCTGAACCGTCAGTACAAGACGATCGGTCTGGTCGGAGGCGCTCTCTTCCTGGTGATAGGCGTCGCCCTAGGCTGGGCGGTCGCCCTCGGCTTCGCCGTCGGTGCCGTGCTGTCCGGCGTTGCCGGTTACATCGGCATGAACATCTCGGTACGCTCCAACTCGCGCACCGCGCAGGCGGCCTACCAGGGCATGAATGCCGCTTTCACCGTCGCCTTTCGGGGCGGCGCGATCACCGGGCTGTTGGTGGTCGGATTGGGGCTGCTGGGCGTTGCCGGCTATTACGTGATCCTCAAGGCGTCCGGTGTCGAAGATCCTCTCCACGCGCTGGTGGGGCTCGCTTTCGGCGGATCGTTGATTTCCATCTTCGCCCGTTTGGGGGGCGGCATCTTCACCAAGGGCGCCGACGTCGGTGCAGACCTGGTGGGCAAGGTGGAGGCCGGAATTCCCGAGGACGATCCCCGAAATCCTGCCGTCATCGCCGACAACGTGGGCGACAACGTGGGCGATTGCGCCGGCATGGCCGCCGACTTGTTCGAAACCTATGCCGTGACCATCGTCGCCACCATGCTGCTGGCAAGCCTGCTAACCTCGGGATCCGAAAACGCCGTCGCTTACCCGCTGGTGCTCGGCGGAATTTCCATCGTAGCGTCCATCATCGGCACGGGTTTCGTGGAGGTCACCGAAGGGCGCAAGATCATGAGCGGGCTTTACAAGGGCGTCATCATTTCCGGCGGTCTGTCCGCCCTGGTGTTCTATCCGGTGACGCTAGCGCTGTTCGGCAGCGAGGTATCGCTCGCGGGCGAAACGATTTCGGCCCACAGCATCTATTTTTCCGCGCTTATCGGCCTGATCCTGACCGGGCTCATGGTCGCCATCACCGAATACTACACCGCGACCGAATTCAAGCCGGTTCAGCACATCGCATCGGCATCCACCACCGGGCACGCCACCAATATCATCGCGGGGCTGGGCATCTCCATGAAGTCTACTGCGGCACCCGTTGTTGCCGTATGCGCCAGCATTTGGGGAGCTTACGAGCTGGCCGGTTTGTTCGGAATCGCCGTGGCCGCCACGGCAATGCTGTCCATGACCGGGATGATCGTGGCCTTGGACGCCTATGGCCCCATCACGGATAATGCCGGGGGCATCGCCGAGATGGCCGAATTGCCTGCCGAAATCCGCAATATCACCGATCCGCTCGATGCCGTCGGCAATACCACGAAAGCGGTCACCAAGGGTTATGCCATCGGCTCGGCCGGGCTCGCCGCGCTTGTGCTGTTTGCGGACTACACCCATAATCTGGGCGGCGAGACCGCCTTCGACCTGTCCAACCACATGGTTGTCATCGGGCTCTTCATCGGCGGTTTGGTGCCTTACCTGTTCGGTGCGCTGGCGATGGAGGCCGTGGGACGCGCCGCAGGCGGAATCGTCAACGAAGTGCGGCGGCAGTTCCGGGAAATTCCCGGCATCATGGACTATACGGCGAAGCCGGATTATTCGAAGGCGGTGGACATGCTGACCATCGCGGCGATCAAGGAGATGATCGTGCCCTCGCTGCTGCCCGTGGCGATGCCCATTCTGGTCGGCCTGCTGCTCGGTAAGGAGGCGTTGGGCGGCGTGCTCATCGGGTCGATCATTACCGGCTTGTTCGTGGCCATTTCCATGACCACCGGGGGCGGCGCCTGGGACAACGCGAAAAAATATATCGAGGACGGCCATCACGGCGGCAAGGGTTCCGAAGCCCACAAGGCGGCGGTGACCGGCGATACCGTCGGCGATCCGTACAAGGACACGGCGGGCCCGGCCGTCAATCCGATGATCAAGATCATCAATATCGTGGCTCTCTTAATCATTCCGTTGCTGTGAGTATCGCAACGGTGTAGTTCGGGGCCGGCTTTTGCCGGCCTCTTTGTTTCTTCATTTTGGGGTTCACTCGATAAGGCGTCCGTTCAGGTTTGGTTCGAGGCGCGTGTCCTGAGCGAAGCCGCAGATGTTGTGGGTTCGAGGGATAGCCCTTCATGTCTTCGTTCGGGCGGCATTTGCGGACGATGAGGTCTAAACAAACATCTATTCACGGCTATCAGGTCCAAGCCCATGGCGCGTAAGACAATCTTGAACGACATTCACAGACAGTCCGGCGGACGCATGGTGGAGTTCGCGGGTTGGGAGTTGCCGCTTCACTTTGGATCGCAATTGGAGGAGCACCATGCCGTACGGCGCGACGCCGGCATTTTCGATGTGTCGCACATGACGATCATCGATCTCGAGGGTACGGGTTGCAGTCGGTTTCTGAGTAGGCTCCTGGCGAACGACGTGGGTCGATTGAGCGGTTCCGGCAAGGCGCTGTACAGCTGTATGCTCGACGACAGCGGCGGCATCCTGGACGATTTGACCGTTTTCCGCCGCGCGGAGGATCAGTTTCGGATCGTGAGCAACGCCGCTACCCGGGACAAGGTCATCGCCTGGATTGAGCGGCACGCCTCGGAATTTTCCTTGAGCATCCTGCCCAGGCAGGATCTCGCAATCATCGCGGCACAGGGGCCGGCAGCGAGACGCAAAGCCCATGCTTGTCTGCCGGCCGAATTGCACGTCGCCGCTGGCTCCCTGGCGCCGTTCGAGTTTGCCGAGGCGGGGAATTGGTTCCTGTCTTGCAGCGGCTATACCGGCGAAGACGGTTTGGAAATCATTCTGCCTCAAGCCGATGCGCCCGCCTTATGGAAAGGACTGATCGCAGGAGGCTTTAGACCTTGCGGACTGGGCGCGAGGGACACCTTGCGGCTCGAAGCCGGCATGCGTCTTTACGGATTGGATATGGACGAAACCGTGACTCCGCTGGAAGCGGGACTGGCCTGGACGGTCGCCTGGGAACCGGCGGAGCGCCGGTTCATCGGTCGCACGGCTCTGGAGGAGCAGCGGAAAACCGGGCAACTGCGCCGGTTTGTCGGGCTCGTGCTGAAGGACAAGGGCGTGCTGCGGCATGGGCAGAGGGTCGTCGTTCCGGGGAGGGGCGAGGGTATCGTCACGAGCGGGATTTTCTCGCCTACGCTCAACCGAGCGATCGCTTTTGCCCGTGTTCCTCCCGGGGATTATGACCGCGCCTGGGTGGATATTCGTGGCCGATCGAAAGAGGTGCTGATTACGCCGCCGCGTTTTGTCAGGTACGGACGCCCGATTTTCAACTTGGATCGAAATTTTTGATGGGGACCTCGAAAAACGGTCTTCTTGGCGGTTTTTCTCTTCGCCACGCCCAAACGCGGTTTGGGCTAGGCTTTACGTTTTCAGCCGCTTACGTGGCTGAAAACGGGGGCGTCCCTGCCCCGGCTTAACCCGGCCGATATTTAAAGCCTATCCCAATGGGCTTTAAGAAACCCTTCGACAAGCCTGTCTGAGCGAGGTCGAAGGGCTCAGGGCGAACGGCCTATTGGGATAGGCTCTTATAAGGCCGGGTTGAAAGGGCTGCATGATGCCGAGAATAGAATCCGCAAGGCAACGACGTTTCTCGAAACCTGAGTTGGCTGTATTTCGTCTCATGTTTTTTCTGTTTGAATCTTATTGAACGTATGAGCAACCCGTTACTCGATATGGATGGTCTTCCGCCGTTTTCCCGCATCCAAGCCTCGCTGATCGTGCCGGCTATAAAACGCCTATTGGACGAAAATCGGGTGGCTATCGCGAGCTTGCTCGAGCCGGGGAAAACCTATACCTGGGAAAACCTCGTGGAGCCGCTGGAAGATTTGGACGACCGGCTCAACAAGGCATGGTCGCCGGTGAGCCACATGAACGCCGTGGTCAACAGCGACCAGATTAGGGAGGCTTACAACGCCTGCCTGCCGCTGCTGAGCGACTATGCCACGGAAATCGGACAAAACGAGGAATTGTATGCGGCGTACCGCAGTCTTGCCGAAAGTGCCGGCGCTGCCGAGTTGGATGTCGCGCAGAAGAAGATCCTCGAAAATGCGCTGAGAGATTTCCGTCTGTCCGGCGTCGAACTGAGTCCGGAGAAGAAAGCCCGTTTCAAGGCAATTGCCCAGGAGCTTTCCAAGCTCGCGAGCCAATTTCAGGATAATGTGCTCGACGCGACGAATGCCTGGAGCAAGTACATCGAAGACGAACGGCTGCTCTGCGGACTGCCTGAGTCAGCCGTAGCCATGGCGCGCCAAACGGCCGCGGCGCACGGCAAGAGCGGATGGGTATTCAATCTGGAATTCCCTTCCTATATCGCCGTGTTGACTTATGCGGACGATCGCGAGCTGCGCCGCGAGTTCTATACCGCTTACAATACCCGCGCCTCCGATCAAGGTCCCAACGCCGGCCGTTGGGACAATTCCGAGATTATGGAGAGAATCCTCGCCTTGCGGCACGAGCAGGCGCTGCTTCTCGGATATTCGAACTATGCGGAATTGTCGCTTGCGACCAAGATGGCGCGTTCGACCGAAGAGGTGATGCATTTTCTGAAGGACCTGGCAAGCCGCAGTCTGCCGCGAGCGAAGCGCGATCTCGATGAACTGAAGGCTTTTGCCGAACAGGAGCACGGCTTGGCATCGCTGGAAGCCTGGGATCTGCCTTATTACGCCGAAAAGCTCAAGCAACACAAGTTCGCCCTGTCGGAAGAAGAGATTCGGACGTACTTTCCGGCAACTCGGGTAGTTCCCGGGATGTTCAGCGTGGTTGAACGCTTGTACGGGATCAAGATCCAAGAAAAACCCGGCGTGGACGTCTGGCATCCGGACGTCAAGTTTTATGAAATTCATGACCGAGCGGGCGAGTTCTTGGGCGGTTTTTATCTCGATCTTTACGCGCGGCCCAAGAAACGCGGCGGAGCATGGATGGACGAATGCATCACCCGGCGCAGAATCGGCCAGCGGATACAGCACCCGATCGCTTATCTGACCTGCAATTTCGCGCCCCCGACCAACGGCGAGCCGTCCTTGCTGCGGCATGACGAGGTGTTGACCCTATTCCACGAATTTGGCCACGGATTGCACCACATGCTGACCAAGGTCGATCACCTCGGCGTTTCCGGCATCCATGGCGTCGAATGGGATGCCGTGGAACTGCCGAGCCAGTTCATGGAAAACTTCTGCTGGGAGCCCGAGGCGCTGGGGTTGATTTCGGGCCATTATCGTACCGGCGAGCCTTTGCCCAAGGACCTTCTGGACAAGATGATCGCGGCCCGTAATTTCCAGTCCGGCATGCAGATGGTCCGCCAGCTCGAATTCAGTCTGTTCGATTTCCGTATTCACCTGGAGTATGATCCGAGCCGGGGCGGGCGGATTTATCCGATTCTCGACGAGGTCAGGAAGCAGGTGGCGGTTTTTGTCCCGCCGCCGTTCAACCGATTCCCGCACAGCTTCTCGCACATCTTCGGCGGGGGCTATGCGGCCGGCTATTACAGCTACAAATGGGCGGAAGTGTTGTCGAGCGACGCCTTCTCATTGTTCGAGGAAAAAGGCATTTTCGCGCCCGACGTGGGCCGATCCTTCCTGGAAAACATTCTCGAGCGGGGCGGCAGCCGCAAGGCCATGGAGCTTTTCATCGCGTTCCGCGGACGCGAGCCGACGATCGATGCGCTGCTTAGGCACAACGGCATCGTGGAAGCGGCTTAGCGGCTAAACCGCGGGTAGCTGGCGGACGGTAAACCGACCGGTGTTTTTGCATTGGACCGATAGCCGCCTTTAGTCGTCCGGTCGGAGGTACAGGCCAAAGTGCGGGCGCTTTGGGGCGCCGGTGTTTGATAACGACAATTCAACAACGATAGCTATGCCATACCGGCCGATTGCCAGGGATTACGTTTTGCTCTGGTGTGTCCTCGTGTTTTCCGGCCTCGCATTCAGGCCGCTTGTGCCTGTCGATGAAACCCGCGTGGTATCCGTGGCCTGGGAAATGTGGCAGCGAGGCGATTTCCTCGTGCCGCACCTGAACGGCGAACCCTACAGTCACAAGCCGCCGCTATTGCAATGGATCATCCATCTGGGCTGGCTCGTTTTCGGCGTCAACGATTGGACGCCCCGGCTCGTCGGTCCCTTGTTCGGTTTGGGCAACCTGTTCTTGACCGAGCGTTTGGCGCGCCGACTATGGCCTGAATCGGAGGTGGTAGCGCGCCTCGCGCCTTTGATCTTGTTAGGTCTTGCGGTCTGGTCATTGTGGACGACGCTGACGCTTTACGACATGCTGGTGGCGTTTTTTGCCTTGATGGGCGTGTTGGGCATTTTGCGGGCCATCCAGGGGGCGCCCATCGTCGGCTGGCTGATGATGGCCGCCGGCATTGGCGGAGGAGTGTTGTCCAAAGGCCCCATCATCTTGCTGCTCACACTGCCGGCGGGGCTGTTGGCGCCCTGGTGGTCGGCTCGCGTTCCCCGGTCGGGCTGGATCGGATGGTACACCGGCATGCTGTCGGCCACCCTGTTGGGGGCGGCGATCGCCTTGGCATGGGCCGTTCCGGCCGGCATGGCCGGGGGTGGCGCATACGCCCGAGCCATCTTCTGGGGCCAATCGGTGGGACGCATCGCCGACTCCTTCGCTCATAAAAGATCGTGGTGGTGGTACGCGGTCGTCTTGCCGATGTGTCTTTTCCCCTGGATTCTTTGGCCCGGCCTATGGCGCAACCTCACGAAACTGAGAGCCGATCCGAAATTACGTTTCTGCATTCTTCACGTCGTTGCCGTATTGATTCTGTTGTCGGCCATCAGCGCCAAGCAGATTCATTACCTGCTTCCTTCCTTGCCCATCTGGGCGCTGATCTTCGCCCGTATTTTCGGTGATCCGTCGCTTCAGATCGGGCGCTTTGGCCAAATCGCGTTCGGCGCCGTCGTGATCGGTCTGGGGCTGGCACTGGCTTTGCTTCCTTTGATCGCAAGCGTCCTCGGATTTCCGAAGCCTGACAGCACCATCGTTGCCGTCGCGGAAGCATCGCCTTTCGTCGCTGAAGTGCTCATCGTCGGTCTGGGTGCTTTTCAGCTGCTGTGGCGGCCCGGTGACTCGGCAACGATGGTGCGTGGCGTGGTGGGAACGATGGTCGGTGTGTTCTTGGCCGCGCATCTCGTTTATGTCGAGGCGGGACGATCCCACCACGACATACGTCCCATGGGCGCTCGTCTTGCTCGATTGCAGGCGCGAGGAATACCGGTGGCACATTGGGAAAAATACAGTGGAGACTTTCAATTCATCGGAAGGCTGACGGCGCCTCTTAAGGTGCTGAACACGCATCAAGCACTGTCCGAATGGTTGGCCGCAAACCCTGGCGGCTACATCGTCATCGTCCATCGCGGCAGCAAAAAAGCCTTTGAAGAGAGCGCTGAATTTGTCCAACCCTACCGAGGCAATCGGCGTATCGGGTTGTGGAAGGTCTCCGATCTACTCGCACGGTCGGCGGCATTGGACGAACTGACCGATTGACGGCGTGAGCCGGAGCCGAGTTTCTATGCCGAGGGAGTTCCGAATGAGTGGATTCCGGTCAGCCGTTCGACTGAGCTGAGGCGAGCGTTCGACTAGCCTGTCCTTAGCCCTTCGACAGGTCTGTCGAAGGACTTGATCTGAGCGTCCTTGAGTTTTGGAACGCGAACGCAGTCTAACGGGTGCCGTAAACGACGATCGTTTTGCCTTTGGCCGAGAGAAGTCCTTGTTCCTCGAGATTTTTGAGAACTCTTCCGGCCACTTCTCGGGAACAGCCTACGATGCGGCCCAGTTCCTGCCGAGTGATGCGGATCTGCATGCCGTCGGGATGCGTCAGCGCTCCGGGCTGCTTGCACAGTTCGATCAAGGTATGGGCGATGCGTCCCGAGACATCGAGAAACGCGAGATTCCCGACTTTTCGGCTGGTGTGAAGCAGGCGCCGGGACAGCTGGCGTCCAAGCAGGCTCAAGATGTCGATGGCGTGTTCGGCGAGTTCGCCCCTGAGCAATTGAGAGAATCGAACGTAACTGATCTCGGCCAGTTGGCTCGGCTCCCGGGTCGTGACCGTCACCTCCCGCTGCATGGGCCCCATGAATACGCCGATTTCGCCGATAAACTCTCCCTTATTCAGATAAGCGAGAACGATATCGTCACCGCTCGGCCTGTGCGGCATACTGACCGTAACCGCTCCCTCGATGATGTAATAGAGCGTGTCCCCGGCATCTCCGGGCCGAATGATGGGCGTTTTGATGGGATAACGACGGCGGCGGCAATAAGGCAGAAGATTTGCGAGGGCCTCGTCCGATTTCGAGAGTGAGTGCATAAGTGTTTCGAGTCCGGTGAAAGCGATCTTTCAAGTTTAGCAGCGATTAATTTCGCTTGGCCCGGCAGGGAATTATGATAAAGTATGCGGCTATTTTTACTCGGGAGGTCTTCGATGAAGGCGCGCGTCAAGTGGGTAGAAAATGCGCTGTTCCTGGCGGAGTCCGGCAGCGGCCACACGGTCGTCATGGATGGGCCGCCGGAATCGGGCGGTCGAAATCTCGGTGTACGTCCGATGGAAATGTTGTTGCTTGGAATGGGGGGCTGCACGTCATTCGACGTGGTACACATTCTTCGTAAAGGGAGGCACGATGTGCGGGACTGTGAGTTGCAGCTCGAAGCGGAACGGGCGGAATCCGATCCAAAAGTTTTCACTCGGATCCATGCTCATTTTGTCGTCAAAGGTAAAGGGCTGGACGATGCGGTCGTCAATCGCGCCATTCGGCTTTCGGCGGAGAAATATTGTTCCGCATCCATAATGCTCGGGAAAACGGCTCGAATTACGCATGACTACGAAATCGTCGAAGTCGAGTGAACGGTGGATGGATTTCTCGGTCTCATGAACTCTTGCCACGGGCTCGGCGTTTTGGTCGCGGATCCGCGTGCGCAAGCGGTAGTTACAACCGACTACGGGGGTAATCGATAGATCGATGGAAAAATTGCAGTTACACGGTTTCAATAACCTCACCAAATCGTTGAGCTTCAATATTTACGACATCTGCTATGCCAAATCCGGGCAACAGCAGCGTCGTTACATCGAGTACATCGACGAGATGTACAACGCCAAACGCTTGACGCAGATATTGACCGATGTGAATGCTATCATCGGTGCCGAAATTTTGAACATCGCGCGCCAGGATTACGAGCCTCAGGGCGCCAGCGTGACGATGCTCATTTCCGAAGGGCACGTCCCGGATTCCATTACCAACATCGAGGCGCCGGGTCCCGCGCCGGAATCGGTGGTGGCGCACCTGAACAAGAGCCATATCACGGTGCATACCTATCCGGAGAGCCACCCTTACGGCGGCATCAGTACTTTTCGGGCGGATATCGACGTATCGACCTGCGGTCGCATTTCGCCGCTGAAGGCGCTCAACTACCTGATCCACAGCTTCGAATCCGACATCGTGATCATGGATTACCGCGTGCGCGGCTTCACCCGGGATATCAGCGGCCAAAAGCACTATAACGATCACGAGATCACGTCCATCCAGAACTACATTTCGGATGCGATGGCGGAGCGATACCAGATGATCGATGTGAATGTCTATCAGGAGAAAATCTTCCACACGAAGATGATCCTGAAAGACTTCCATCTCGATAATTATCTGTTCGAGACCGACAAGGACGCGTTGACCGACGAGGAGCGCATCGCCATTCAGAAGCAGCTCAAGCAGGAAATGGCGGAGATCTTCTACGGCCGGAACTATAAGCTGCGGCGATGACAGAACACGGTTCCGCGCACGCCGCGTACGCGCCGTGAAAACGAAAAGCCGGTTTCGAGTCGAACCGGCTTTTTTTATCGGACGAGTTGCCGTGCGAGCAGGGTGATCGGGTGTAGCACTTCGATCCGGCCCAGCCCTTTTCGCGTCAGGCCCGCCCGCAAATGGACGGCGCAGCCCGGATTCGATGTCGCCAGGAAATCGGGGTTGATCGCCGCTACCGACTCCAGCACGTCATCCCGCAAGTCGTTCGCCATCTTTGGGTGCTCCAGCATATAGCTGCCCGCCGCGCCGCAGCATCGCTGGGCACTAGGTAAAGGGGCAACATCGAGCGAGGGAACGCGGCGGAGCAGGTCGGCACCGTAACGTTCCGCCCGCAACACGTTCTTCAGCGTGCAGGGCGTGTGTAGGCAAACCTTGGCGGCCAAGGGGTTGAGCTCGATGTCGTCGGACCAGGCAAGCTGCGCCAGAAACTGGCCGATGTCCTTGACACGTTCGGCAAAACCGGATGCCGAGGGCGCGGTGTCGAATTGCGGATAGTCATGCAGCATGGCGCCGCAGCCGCTGGCGATGGTAATGATCGCGTCCACGTCGGACGGATCGAAAGCAGCCAGATTTCGTTCCATGAGCTTGCGAGCGCCGGCTTCATCGCCGGCATGGAGATGCAGCGCGCCGCAACACGCTTGCGTGCGCGGCAGCTTGACGCCTATGCCCAGCCGATTTAGCACAAGCAAGGTCGATGCCACGGTTTCGGTGTCGAAAAGCTTGGCGGTACAGCCGAGAAACAAGGCGACCCGGCCGAATTCCGCTTGGCCGTGAACGGGATAGAAATCGTTCCAGCGTGCCGGCGTGGAGACGTTCGGAAGGCCCGCTTCGAGCTCGGGCAATCCCAGCGCATTCAGAAAACCGGTCTTTTTCAGTAGGTTCAGGCCCGATCTGCCTGGTTTTCCGACCAGTCGTTCCGTCCAGCGGGACGCGCGCTCATCGGTCAACGCAATCCGGATGCCGGCGGACTTGACGCGCTGAAAGGTGGTCTTGCCCGCCGAGCCGGTTTCACCCCGAAAACGATCGACCAGGCGGCTATAGGGAACGTAGGCCGGGCAGACCGCCTCACAGGATCGGCACAACAAGCAATTATCGATATGCCGTCGCAATTCCGGCGTCGCCGCGAGCGAACCCTGCGCCCAGCCCTGGATCAGGGCGATACGTCCGCGCGGGGACTCGTTTTCGTCCAGAGTCTTGCTGTAGGTTGGACAGTGGGGCAGGCATAGTCCGCATTTGACGCAGAGGTCGGTATCGGAAAACCGTTCGGATCGATTCAAGGAATTTGAGAAAAACTGTGGAGCGTGTCAGTGGCGGAAATGCCGCATCCCGGTAAAAACCATGGCCATGCCGTGCTCGTCGGCGGCCGCGATCACTTCCGGGTCGCGTACCGAGCCGCCCGGCTGGATCACGGCGGTGATTCCGGCCGCGGCGGCCGAATCCACTCCGTCGCGGAACGGGAAGAAAGCGTCCGAGGCCATGACCGAGCCCTGGACGGCGAGTCCTTCGTCCGCGGCTTTGATCGCCGCGATGCGCGCCGAGTAAACCCGGCTCATTTGTCCTGCGCCGATACCGATGGTTTGACGGTTCCTGCAATAAACGATGGCGTTGGACTTGACATACTTGACCACTTTCCAGGCGAACAAGAGATCGGCTAGCTCGTCCTCGGTTGGCGCGCGTCGCGTGACGATCCTCAAATCGTCCGGACCGACGACGCCCAGGTCCCGGTCCTGCACCAGGAGGCCGCCCGCTACGCGCTTGAAATCCCATTCCGGCGCGGGAACGTTCGGCCAGGGGCCGGATTCCAAAACCCGAATGTTCGCTTTTGCGCTCAACACGTGAAGCGCGTCGTCGCTCACTTTGGGAGCGACGATCACTTCCACGAACTGCCTTTCGATGATGGCGCGGGCGGTCTCTGCGTCGAGCGCCCGGTTGAAGGCGATGATGCCGCCGAATGCGGACGTCGGGTCGGTGGCGTAGGCTCGATCGTAGGCTTCGACCGCCGTCCTGCCTTGCGCGGCACCGCAGGGATTGGCGTGTTTGACGATGACGCAGGCGGGCGAATCGTCGAAGGTTTTCACGCACTCGAGCGCCGCGTCCGCGTCGGCGATATTGTTGTAGGACAATTCCTTACCCTGGAGCTGTTTCGCCCTGGCGATGGTGCCGCTGGCCGCGCCGGGGTCGACGTAGAATGCGGCTTTCTGGTGCGGATTTTCCCCGTAACGCATCGCCTGGGTTTTTCGAAAACGCATCACGAGCGGGTCAGGGAACAGGCCGGAGCCTTCGACTCTATCGAGATAAGCCGCGATGGCGCCGTCGTAGGCGGCGGTATGCCGAAAGCTTTTGATCGCCAGTTTGAATCGCATATCGTCGGAGAGACTGCCGGCTTGCGCCCGAAGTTCCGCGAGCACTTCCGGATAATCATTCGGATCGACGACGACGCCGACCGATTCGTGGTTCTTCGCAGCCGCACGAATCATGGCGGGTCCGCCGATATCGATGTTTTCGATCGCCTCGGCGAGTTCGCAGTCCGGTTTGGCGATGGTCTGCTCGAAGGGATAAAGGTTCACGACTACCAAATCGATGGCGGAAATGCCGTGTCGAGCCATCACCTCTTCGTCGATCCCACGGCGCCCGAGAATGCCGCCATGAATCTTGGGATGCAGAGTCTTGATCCGGCCGCCCATCATTTCGGGAAAGCCGGTGTAATCGGAGACTTCCACGGCTGCGACGCCGTTTTCGCGCAAAAGCGCGGCGGTACCGCCGGACGATAGAATGTCGATGCCGAGATCAGCCAATCCGCGGCAGAATTCCACAAGTCCGGTTTTGTCGGACACGCTGACGAGCGCTCGGGATACTTTTTTGAGGTTCATTGAATGTTGGCGTGGTCGGCTTGCCGTGGAAGATGTGATAAGAAACTATTCGATGCCGTACTGAAGCATCTTCTTGCGCAAAGTGCTGCGGCTTACGCCGAGTACCAGCGCCGCCTTGCTCTGGTTATGGCCGCATTGTTCCAAAACGGTTTCGATCAAGGGTTTTTCCACTTCGCTGATGACCATGGCGTAGAGGTCGGTTGCCTCATGTCCGTCAAGCTGAGCGAAGTAACGCCTGAGACTCATGCGTACGTGATCGCTCAATAGCAGAGTGGCATCGGTCTTGGATTCGACGGCATTGGGCATTGCCTCGATATTCCGTGCTTGTGCTTTCATGCAGCCAATTTCCGACGTTATTCGTTAAACAATTGATCAATCAATTCCAGTTGCTGATTGGCACCGTCTTGAGCGTTGAACAGCGGGCCGAAATCCCGCGGGTGGGGAAGATGGTTCAGGTACCAACCGACATGCTTGCGTGCGATCCGCACTCCGAGATGTTCACCGTAGAACGCATAAAGCCCTTGCAGGTGATCCAAAACAACGTTCCGAATTTCCTCTGTTTCGGGTGCTGCGGACTGGGCGCTTCCGCAGAGAAACCGGTCAATGCGGCGAAACAGCCAAGGGTTTCCGAGAGCGGCTCGACCGATCATGACAGCATCGGCACCGGTGAGTTCAAGAACGGCCGCGGCTCTTTCCGGCGAATCGATGTCGCCGTTGGCGATCACGGGGATGCCGACAGTCTGCTTGATTTCACGAATTGTAAGGTATTCGGCCTGTCCGGAAAAGCCGCACGCGCGGGTACGCCCGTGAACGGTGATGGCATCGATGCCCGAATTTTCGGCAATTTTCGCGATGGTGACCGCATTACGATGGGCGGGGTCCCAGCCGGTGCGTATTTTTAGCGTAACCGGTACGCTCACTGCGCCGACGACGGCTTCCAAGATCCGCGCGACCAGACGCTCGTCTCGGAGGAGCGCCGACCCGGCGGCTTTTTGGCAGACTTTCTTGGCCGGGCAGCCCATATTGATGTCTATGATTTGCGCGCCGCGGTCGACATTCATTCGTGCCGCGTCGGCCATCGCTTCCGGCTCGTTGCCGAGAATCTGCACCGCCCGTGGCTCGGGTTCTCCGGCGTGATCGCTCCGGCGCAAGGTTTTTCGATCGTGGCGCAAGGCCGGGTTGGAGGACACCATCTCCGACACGGCGAGCGCCGCGCCGTAGCGACGGCATAGCGTTCGAAAGGGCCGGTCGGTTACGCCGGACATGGGGGCCAGGACCAAACGGCTAGCCAATCGATACGGGCCGATTTGCATAACGGTGAGCCTATTGGGGGTGCAAAAGTCTAGCCGGATCAAGGAATCGACGCAAAAGTTTTTCCGTAATCCGCCCGCGAGACCGCGGATCGTCCGTCCTTTGCTGGCCTAGCGTTCGCGACGTTTTTCATAAGCTTCCGTTCAGGTCCAAGCTTTCGAGCCGTCGCAGGTCTTCGGGGCGATCGACATCCCACAGGACGGAGAGTTCGGTCCACCGCCAACGCAGTTGATCGAGTCGTCGACGAGTCTCGTGCAACACCCGTTCCCCGCCCCACGGTATATCTCGGAATAAATCATCGTCGATCCGACTCAGTCCGAGCAGACAGTAACCGCCGTCTTCGGCAGGGCCGAGTACCGCATCGTTTCCGTTCATCAATGCAACGATCGCATTTTCCACATAAGCGGGATCGATGGCAGGGCAATCAGCGCCGATGATGATGACCTGACTCGCCGTCTCGAGAGACTCGCGGGCGGCGTGGGCCATGCGTGCGCCGAGATCACCCCGGCATTGCGTTTTCAGGGCCGCTCCGAGTAATTCCAAGCCGACGAATTCGGGGTGGCGGGTGTCGGGCGCGCACCAGATCTGGACCGGACATAGACCTGCGTGCAGCAACGCGCGCCCCGTTTTGCGGAGCAGGGCGGCATACAGTCGTGCGGCACCTTGGGCACCCAGGGCTGGAATCAGCCGGGTCTTGACCCGGCCGGGAACCGGCGCTTTCGCCATGATGGCCAGGGCGGCGAGGGGAAAACGGCAATCCGGCATGGTCAACGGAACGGCAAGGCTAACAACCGCCAAAAGTCTAGCAGTTTATGATCGCGTTGCTCTTCGATGCCGATTTCCATGCCTTCCTGCTCCAAATGCGGTTTTGCACAATATGAGCCGTACAGTTTTGTCCCAAAACGGCACGGAAAATCCGAAATTGCTGTCCGCTTCCGGTTTGTAGCTCGAATAAAGAATGCGGTGTGCGTGTCCGGTGTGATGAGAAGCCGTCTGATCCTCTATTCCCAAAGACTTGGGATTCGTGCATTTCCGTGATTGAACAACGAGCAGGTGTTCAAAATAGAGCACCTCGAAAAACTTCGAGGTGCTCGTGCGGGGCAGGGATGCCCCGTCGTTTTCAGAGACGTAAGGGGTTGAAAACGTGAGCCAAGCCCAAACCGCGTTTGGCCTAGGCAAAAAGAAAAGCCGCCGGGAAGGCGGTATTTCTAAGTCCCCAGTAATTAATCGCTGGGGTATTCTCTGTCGAGAGCGCCTGACGAAGCGAAAGCGATCACATCGAATCAAGTTCGAGAAACAGTTTTTATCGTTTTTATTACACGATAAATCCTGGCTGAGACATACCGGCATTCGCGGCTTCGATTCCACCGCACAAACATTGACTAATTACCGGCTGATGGGTAGCCTTGGAGACGGCTTACGAGATTTCTCTAAGTCTCCCGAACCACACTCTTTGCAGGCGGGCCGTGTAACGCCACGGCGGTATGGAGTTCAAGGAGGACATATAGTGCATTTCAAGCATTCAATTCGAGCGGATCGGATCATCAACGCCGCCGCGCCTTGCACGAAAGCAGTAGGTCGCCCGCGCCCACTCGATAGTCCCATTCTCTTTTGCGGCATTGTTCGGCCATGGATGAGCGTCGATGCGTGCCTTCCGAAAATACTCGTTTCGAATTCGAGCCCTTTACAAACGGTTTGCCGGAGGCGGCTGAACCGTGGCGTACATTGTTTCAATGAACGGCCTATGGCCGTTCTTCCGACGTGTCGAATGTGATGGTTCGAGCAATTTTACCCGGTGTTGTTCCATCAATCTTTCCTGCTGAGGTGACGAGCGGCGGGAGCCAAGGAAAACATAATGATAAAAACACGCATACCAGTAATCGTTTGTGGGGTGTTTTTTGTTTCGCTTGTGAATAGCAGTGCTTCTTATGCCCGATCGAAGCCCACGGCCGAGGATACGGTTCCTCGCAGCGAATACGAAAAGCTGAAACAGGAGGTTGAGGCCTTGAAATCCCAGGTTCGAATGCTCATGGAACACGAGTCCTGGGCGCGGCAGGCGGTGGCGCAGCCGGAAGCGGACAAAAAGCAGGAAGCGCTTACGAAAACTGCGGAGCAGAAGCAAGGCGAAAAGGCCACGACAGCCCGGGCGGAAACGGCCGCGGCTTCCTCTGCGCCGAGAAAGGTGTCGCAGGAAATGGGCTTGCAGGAGGGCGACCGCGAAAAAGAAGCGGAGGAAGCCAAGATAGAACTCGACCAATTCCTGAGGTCGCAGAAGGTTTTGTTCAAGAAAGGCGATTTGCAGGTCGAGTTCAGCGCGAGTTACGCTCAGGATACAGCGGAAATATCGCCCTATAAATTGAGGGCCAGGACGGCGGGGGCCGGTGTTTTGTTTCGCTACGGCGTGATCGACGATCTCGAACTGGATATATCGGTTCCATTTACTTTCCAAGAACTGGAACTCGATACGCGTTCGTCGCTAATTAGCGTTGGAGATATCGGTTTCACTCGACAGGATGGTTCCGGGTTGGGAGACGTCAGCGGCAGTCTGCGATGGGGTGCTTTGCATGAAGACGGCCTCGTTCCGGAAACCACCTTGAGCCTGAACGTCAAATCGGATTCCGGACGTGAGGGCCGCGGACTTACGCCGATTCTGGGGCCTTCGAATTTACTGGTCCTGGGTGTCGATCCGAGCCTAGGCACCGGCTTTTGGAATGTCGGCGGTTCCGTGTCTCTGGTCAAGACGATAGATCCGGTCGTGCTCTTCGGTTCCTTGGGCTATAACGCCGTCATCGAGCGGAACGGTATTGACCCGGGCGATCAAATTCCATATTCGCTCGGTATGGGATTCTCGTTGAATGATCGGGTTAGTTTCTCCACGGCTTTAACTGGTGCTGCTATCAGACGAAGCAAGCTGGATGGGCGAGAGATTGAAGGGTCCGGTAGGGATGTCCATTCGCTCAACCTGGCGGTTACCATCCAGGTCTCCAAGGGGTTATTCGTGGAACCTTTTGTAAACTTCGGCTTGAGCGAGGAGGCGACGGATCTTTTTGCGGGCATCAACGTTCCCTACCGGTTCGATCAGCAGTATCCCTTGCCGTTTTTAAAATGAGAGGGATACCTGGTTATCGAGGAGATGTCGAATTGGCAGCATGATGTCAGTGACAGTTGGAGGCATCGGAAAGGGCATAATGAGGGTTACGCGTTAATTGACTTGGGTGGGCCGACTGACACCCGATGTTCGGTTTTGACCTTTGAATAGCCAAAACTTGCATGGATCGCAAGGCTGGGAAGGTTACATGGAAAGTATTAACGTCCTTTACCTCGCCGCAAATCCAGAGGCGGATGATATCGTTTTACCAATAAAAAGTGCGATCGAAGGCGGGATTTATGTCACTTGTGACCCCGCCAAAGCTCGCAACCAATTAGGTACCGGCGATTTTCACGTCGGGCTTATTCGATTCGAGCCGTTCGATGAAAATTTTCTCCAGCGCGTTATCGGCGATATTTTTTATTATCCCGAGGGATCATCCATGCAGTGGCTGGCTTTGGTTTCTGCCTCGTCCATGGAAAACGAGGCCGTCTGTCGGCTTATTGCGGAGTATTTCTACGATTATCACACCTTGCCGTTCGATGTCGATCGATTAAAAGTCGTGCTCGGTCACGCAGCCGGAATGGCAGGGGTAAAGAAAAAGATATTTCCCCGCGCGAACGAATGGATCAGTAAGAGCGAATTGATCGGATCAAGCCCTGCTATGAGGCGGGTGCTGCACAGCATCGATAAAGTCGTATCCTACGACTTACCTGTCTTGATCACGGGGGAGAGCGGGACCGGCAAGGAACTGGCCGCGTTAGCCATACATAAATATTCGCCGCGTTCCGACGGACCCTTTATCGCCGTCAATTGTGCCGCTTTGCCGTCGAATTTGATTCAGTCGGAGTTGTTCGGTTACGAGAAGGGCGCTTTCACCGGCGCTCATCAGCGAAAATTGGGGCTGATCGAAAAAGCGGGAGGGGGTACTCTTTTCCTGGATGAAGCTGGCGAATTGCCTCTTGACTTGCAAGCCAATCTGCTTCGCTTTCTTCAGCAGAAAACCATTTATCGGGTCGGCGGCCACGAAGAAATTGCCGTCGATGTCCGAATTATTTCGGCGACCCATGTTGATCTTGAAGACGCTGTCCGTAAGGGGCACTTTCGAGAAGACCTTTATTATCGACTCAATGTCCTAAGAGTGATCATGCCGCCTTTGCGGGAGCGGGGTTACGACATCGAATTGCTCGCGGAATATTTTCTCAATAATTTTAAGAAGGAAAATGCTTGCAAAGCCAGACAGTTCAGTCGCCGCGCCTTGAAGGCCATGCGCCATTACACTTGGCCGGGAAATGTTCGCGAGTTGAAGAACCGGGTCGAACGTGCGCTGGTGATGTGTGAAGATGCTTATATCACACCCGCGGACTTGGGCTTGGAGGAATATTTACCGCGGCCTTTCGTCTTGAGCCTGAAAGCGGCCAAGGATCAAGCGGAAAAGGAGTTGATCAACCAGGCTTTGGCGCAAGCCGGGGACAGCGTAGTGGCGGCCGCCCAAATCGTCGGGGTATCGCATGTCACGCTCTATCGGTTAATGAAAAAACACGATATCAAAATTCATAAATGATTCCGTCCCTGGCCAAGCCGCGTGTTGTATCGGCCGGCACCGGGGAGAATCGGGGACTGGCGGCAAATTGTCCAGATATCTTATGGCGATCCTGAGCCTCATTCAGCTCATTACTGGATCGCGTCTGCACCAGCGTTGCGTTTATTGATCGGGTCCGTAAGAGCCTATCCCAATAGGCTTAAGAAACCCTTCGACAAGCCTGTCCTGAGCCAAGTCGAAGGGCTCAGGGCGAACGGCCTATCGGGATAGGCTCTAAATACCCTCGCGGTCTTCGTGTCGCCGCCGAGGCTGGTACACGCTTGGAGCCTATCTCGGCAGGCCATCGAAATTCTTCGACTGGGTATGGCGAAGAGAAAAACCGCCGGGAACGCAGTTTTTTCGAGGTCAACTAAAGATCCGCCGGATCCCGCTTTTTCAAAAAATTAAACCAATCTGATTCAAGAAAAACGTCGTTCAGTCAACGGCTTGCAAAGATACTCCAGCTGCCCGATTAAAGGTGATAACAAGAAATTAAAAATCGGGCGGTGTCATCGCATTGCGCATGGCCGGCATGAGGCCGTAACGATAACCGCGAATCCGGTCGCCAAGATCACAGATATGAGACGATTATATACCTTTTTAGATATACCCATAGCGCTCTTATCGATGCGCTCGTCCAGACCGGGACGCTAGCTTATGACGGGTCTGTAACAGTCTGTGCGAGATTGTTCGAGATAATGCTTAGAATTAAGGAAAATAAAGCAATAGTGGTTCACTCGGGTTATCCGTTTTTCGGCGTGCGGAAATAGTATTGCGCAAAGGATCGAAAATGTTTCCGTTCACTTTTTCAAAAATGTACATTTTTGAAAGCGGCAATTGCCATTCGGGGGCTGAAAACCTGGCGAAACGTCCGAAAGCTCTGCATGGAGAAACAAAAGTTAGCGTCAAAACAAGCGGATAGGTCTGCCACGGCTCGAACGATCAGTAGTGGCATAGGATCTGCATTATCATGGTTGGCCGTAAGGACACGGCCCGGGCCAAAGGGAGTTTGGCATCGGTGATCTTGCGTCGCACACTTTCAAGGACAAAGTGCGACTGTAAGGAAACTTGTTGGATATGCAAGACAAGGAGTTCGATTATGAAATCGTATGCATTGGCTGCGGTGTTGTCTTCGATGATGGTTGTGGGTTCGGCTTTGGCGGACGACGACTTTCGGGCCTTGGGGCAGGTGTCTAGCCTGACGCCCATGAGCGAGCAGCAACTCGCCGCGGTCGAAGGCGGAGCATGTAACGGTATTCTAAATGCGGCGAATTTTTGTGCGAACCTGGCCGTACCTACGGTGATTGGGATCAATGCAAGCCTTCTTGGTCTTCTTGGAGCAACCAACCAGACCATTGCGCAAGTCACTACGCAGAGCATGAATTAACGATACGCCGATCGCCCGTGTGTACACGTCACTCGGGCCGGGAAACCGGGCGGGGGAACGGCGATTCGCTTCCCCCGCTTTCATGCAAGACAAGGAGTTCGATTATGAAATCGTATGCATTGGCTGCCGTGTTGTCTTCGATGATGGTTGCGGGTTCGGCTTTGGCGGACGACGACTTTCGGGCCTTGGGGCAGGTGTCTAGCCTGACGCCCATGAGCGAGCAGCAACTCGCCGCTGTCGAAGGCGGGGCTTGCTTTGGCCTTCTGAATGCCGTGAATGTTTGCGTTAACTTAGCCACACCCTCGGTCTTCGGGCTCAATGGAAGCCTTTTGGGGCTTCTTGGGCCTGTCACGCAGCCGGTTAGCCAAGTCTTGACGCAGAGCATGAATTAGCTCTAACTGAGGGCCCCGATGCGACTTATGCGTTCGGGCCTCATAAGCACCGCGGGAGAACGGTTGATCCGCTCTCCCGCTCTTCGGCGAAAAGTATCAAAGTATCCTTTCCTCCGCTCTTGGAAGCTCGAGGATACTATCCTGTCAACGCCTTCTGCTTGCGAAGCTCGGAAACATAAAAATAGTCGACCGGAGCCCGGACGTGCGAAGAATTGCGGCGATGACGGTTACGGCTTAAGTGCCGCGGCTTCGCGGGCCAGCCGGGTAATCTCGGTCCAGTTGCCGCTAGTGATCAAGTCCTTGGGGGTGAGCCAAGAGCCGCCCACGGCGACGACATTGGGGAGTTTGAAGAAATCCGCCGCGTTTTGTGCGTTGATCCCACCGGTCGGACAGAACCGGACATTCGGGAACGGACCTCTGAAGGAATCAAGCATCTTGATTCCGCCAGCCGCCATCGCCGGGAAGAACTTCATGACATCGAGCCCCGCCTCCAATACCCGCATTACTTCGGACATGGTGGCTACGCCGGGAAAAAACGGCAGTTTGCTGTCGACGATGGCCTTGAGTAGGGAGGGCGTCGTGCCCGGAGAAACGCCGAACTGCGCACCCGCGGAAATCGCCGCGTTGAGCTGGGCCGGTGTTGCGATGGTGCCGACGCCGACGATGGCTTCCGGAATTTCCTGCTTGATCGCCCGCACGGCATCCAAGCCAGCAGTGGTGCGCAAAGTGATCTCCAATACGCGAATGCCACCGTCTACTAAGGCGCGGGCCAAGGGTACCGCATCTTCCACTCGTTCAACCACCATCACGGGCATGACACTGGTGGCGGCAATAATCTGGTCAAGGTTCATAACAAGGTTCTCACGGTGGTTGCAAAAACGAAGGCTGGTTCCGGAGCTCTCAATCATCGAACTGAAAGGTGACCCCGCCCCGTTCCGCCGTGTCGGCGAGTTGCCGTAGCCCGGTAAACAGTTCCCTTCCGCAGCCGAACTGGTTGCGGGAAAGATCGGCAGTCGCGATTTCGCGGCTGTCCCATTCGGAGGCCGGAACTTCGGCTTGAAGGCGGCCTTCGACAGCATCGAGCAGCAGCATGTCGCCGTCACGCACTTTGGCCAGCGGCCCCCCCATCACGCACTCGGGCGACACGTGAATCGCGGCCGGAACCTTGCCTGACGCGCCGGACATACGCCCGTCCGTGACGAGGGCGACCTTGAAGCCGCGTTCCTGCAGGACCGCGAGTGACGGGGTGAGCTGATGGAGCTCCGGCATGCCGTTCGCGCGAGGGCCTTGGAAGCGGACGACGGCAACGAAATCCCGCTCCAGCTCCCCGCGTTTGAAAGCCGCGATCAAGTCTTCCTGGTCGTTGAATACGATGGCGGGGGCGCGTACCACCCGGTTTTCCGGTGCGACGGCCGAAACCTTGATGACGCCCCGGCCCAGATTTCCGGTGACCAGGCGTAGCCCGCCGTCCGGGCTGAACGGTTCGCCAGCCGGTGCCAGCACCGTGGTGTCCAGGCTTTTGTTGCTGGCCGGGCGAAATACCAGTTGGCCGTTGTCCAGCCAGGGCTCTTCCGTCCAGCGGCGCAGGCCCTGTCCCAGGATTGTCTGAACGTCCTCGTGCAGAAGTCCCGCATCCAGCAACTCGCGAATCAGGAAGCCCATGCCGCCGGCGGCGTGGAAATGATTGACGTCCGCTTTGCCGTTGGGGTATACGCGGGCCAGCAGGGGAACGACCGCCGACAAATCGTTGAAGTCGTCCCAGTTGATTTCAATTCCCGCGGCGCGTGCGATGGCGACCAAATGAATGGTGTGATTGGTCGAGCCGCCCGTCGCAAGCAAACCGGCGATGCCGTTGACGATGGCGCGTTCGTCGACGATGTCGCAGAGTCTGGGAGAGGATTTGTCTTCGGCGAGACGGACCGCCTGGCGAGTGGCCGCGCGGGTCAAGGCTTCGCGAAGTTCGGTGCCGGGGCTCACGAAGGCCGATCCGGGCAGTTGCAGGCCCATGATTTCCATCAGCATCTGGTTGCTGTTGGCGGTGCCGTAGAAAGTGCAGGTTCCGGCGCTGTGATAGGACGCCATTTCAGATTCGAGCAAGGCTTCGCGGCCGACTTTGCCTTCGGCGAACAATTGCCTCACTTTGGCTTTCTCGGCGTTCGACACGCCGGAAGCCATGGGGCCGGCGGGCACGAAAATGGCGGGCAGATGGCCGAAGCGGAGCGCGCCTATCAAAAGGCCGGGAACGATCTTGTCGCAGACGCCCAGGAACAGATTGGCGTCGAACACGCGATGCGAAAGCGCAATCGCGGTAGCCATCGCGATCACGTCGCGAGAGAACAGAGAGAGTTCCATTCCGCTTTGACCCTGCGTCACCCCATCGCACATGGCCGGGACGCCGCCGGCGACTTGCGCGGTCGCTCCCAAGACCCTAGCTTCGGACTTGATGATGGCGGGATATTGTTCGTACGGATGATGCGCCGAAAGCATGTCGTTGTACGCCGACACGATGCCGATATTCGGGACCGAGGCGGCCTTCAAGACCAGTTTGTCATTCGCCGGCATTGCCGCGTAGGCGTGTGCCACGTTGGTGCATCCGATGCGGGTGCGCTCCAGGCCCCCTTGGCGGGCGCATCGCATGCGCTCGAGGTAGGCCTGACGCTTGGTTTGGCTGCGGGTGCGGATGCGCTCGGTAACGGCGAGCAACGTGGGATGTAGAGACATATGATTCGGCTGAAGCAGCGATCTTGTAGGGTTGCCTCGGTTATGGGCAAGGCCGTGCCCCGCAACGGGGCGCAGGCGCCACATTTAATCTGAGCCGCAAAACCGTGTCAAGAAATACGGTTTCCCTGCGCTGAAGCCGGCTGGACAGCGAGAAGGGCGGCGAGTAGTATTGCAAGGTTTTTTCGTCCGGGTTTTCCGGATACGCGTTCCACATTACGAGCTCGGCCGAGCCAGAATCGGCACGATCTTTTACAAGAGGATTCATCGGTGAGTCAGCTCCCATTTCCCAAATCGTTCAACCTGGTTTTTTTCGGCGGCGCCGGTGATCTCGTCACGCGCAAGTTGTTGCCGGCGATGTACCAGTGCCACAGGACCGGCCGGCTAGTGGAATCGGGCCGTGTCTTCTGTCTCGATCTTCTGGACATGACGCAAGATGCCTTTCTCGCCATGGTGAACGACAGGGTCAGGCAGTTCGTGCCCGAGGCGGACTGGGACGATGCGGCGTGGGCAACGTTTCTTTCGCGCCTGACCTATATGAAGCTGGATGCCACCCAGCCGGAGCAATACCCGGCGTTGAAGACCTTGCTGAAAAGGACCCCCGCCGAGGTGAACGTTTTTTATCTATCGACCGCGCCGTTCCTGTTTGCAACGATTTGCAGCAATCTGACGCGGCAAGGGCTCAACGGTCCGAGCAGTCGTGTCGTTCTGGAGAAGCCGCTGGGGCACGACCTGGCGTCGAGCAACGCGATCACGGCGGACGTGGACCGCTTTTTCCACGAGAAACAGGTCTACCGGATCGACCATTACCTGGGTAAAGAGTCGGTGCAGAACCTGATGGCGTTGCGCTTCGGCAATTCGCTGTTCGAGCCGTTGTGGCGGCGGATGTGGATCAGCAACGTTCAAATCACGATCGCCGAAGACGTCGGAATCGGCAGCCGCGGCGGGTTCTACGACAAAACCGGCGCCTTGCGCGACATGGTTCAGAATCATTTGCTGCAACTGCTGTGTTTCGTGGCGATGGAGCCGCCGGCCAGTCTCGATTCGGACGCGATCCGCAACGAAAAGCTCAAGGTGCTCGAGTGCCTGGTACCGTTCACGCCGGAAGATGTCTTGACCAAGACCGTGCGCGGGCAGTACCGGGCGGGGGTATCGGGCGGCCGTCAAGTGAAGGGATATTTGGAAGAGGACAATATCCCGGCCGACAGCACGACGGAAACCTTCGTGGCGATCAAGGCGGAGATCGCCAACTGGCGTTGGGCCGGGGTACCGTTTTATCTGTTCACGGGCAAGCGCCTGCCGACCCGCCTCGCCGAAATCGTGGTCCATTTCCACGATGTGCCGCACCATATCTTCCCTCTGCCGAGCAGCGGCTCGCGCGCGCCGTCCAAGCTGGTCATTCGCCTGCAACCGGACGAATATATCCGTTTGTATCTCAATGCCAAGGCGCCGGGCGATTCGATGGAACTTCAGCCGGTGTCGCTCGATCTCGACTTCGCCGGAAAATTCAAGGGCCGCCGGGCCGAAGCGTACGAACGTTTGCTGCTCGACACCATCCGGGGCAACCAGGCGCTGTTCGTGCGTCAGGACGAGTTGGAACTGGCCTGGCGCTGGGTCGAGCCGATTCTGAATACCTGGGCCGCCGATCCGAGCGGCCCGAAGCCCTATGCGGCGGGAACCTGGGGGCCGGCAGCATCTTCCGAGCTTCTGTCGCGCGACGGTTTCGGCTGGCACGACGAGGATTGAAACATGGTAGACATTCGATGGTTCGACGATAACGCGAGTCTCGCACCGGCTCTTGCCGCCGCGGTGGCGGCCGACTTGCACGCGGCTCTGCTATCCGGGTCCGATGCCGCTCTGGCGGTGTCGGGCGGCCGGTCGCCGGTCCCGGTGTTCGATGCCCTGCGCGACGAAGATTTGGACTGGTCTCGTGTCGTCGTCACGCTGGTGGACGAGCGCTGGGTACCGGAGACCGATCCGGCCAGCAACGCCGCCCTGGTCAAAGCGCATTTGCTGCAAGGCCGCGCGGCGGCGGCTCGCTTCGTGCCGCTCTATACTGGCGATGCCACCGCGAAAGACGCGGAGGCGACCTTGGCGGCCACCTTCAACAGCCTGCCCTTGCCGTTCGCGGCGCTGATTCTCGGCATGGGCGACGACGGCCACACGGCCTCGCTGTTTCCGGCGAGTCCCAATCTGGACGCCGGCTTGGCGCTCGGGGGGACGGTCGCGGATACGCCGCCCTGTCTCGCTCAAGTGGGCGCGGTGGCGCCGACCGAGCGCATGAGCATGACCCTGCCGTGGATTTTGCATGCCCGTCGAGTCTATCTGCAGTTCGGGGGCGCCAAGAAGGCGGAGGTGTTCACCGCCGCCCTCGCGGGGACGAATCGTCAATACCCGGTAAGTTTCGTGCTCGCGCAGACGCAGACCCCGGTCGTGGTATTCGCCGCACGCCGCTGAGTCCGCAAATCACTACGCCTCGCGTCGACTGCCCAGCCGGTGGTTTTGGGACGAGTGAGCGGTTGCAGGTCGGAAATCCCTTGCCGACAAAGCCCGCCGAACGACCCGCTAAGGTCGGGAAAGGATTCCCGATCTACGTCAGTCTAGAAGCGCTCAGTCATACCGGAAGATGCTCCAAAAGAGCGCACTGGCGATTAAGGGTTTGTTTCCTAAGGCGGATTGATGCCCGAGGACGGAAAGGTCGTTGTGTCACTCAAGGGCGGATTGAAACTTGAGGACGGGAATTCTCGAAGCGGCGGATTGAAAGCCGAGGGCTGCGAGACCATGGTCACGGGGGATTCGGTCACGATTCTAACGACGGTGCCGGAGTCTCCGCCGATCTGCAAAGGTACTCTAGCGGCGGAATCGATCGTTCCAGGCGCCACCAGGAAAGTCAAATCGGCTGACGTTATCTGCACCTGTCCCCGGATTTCACCGTCGGGAAAGGCGACTGAGGTGATATTCACGAAGATGTTGCCGTCCCTCATGGCCGCGGCCAAATCCGGAAGCGTGACGATGTTTCGTCCGATCGCGGAAAAACAATCCACCCCTTGAATGATGCCGGTTCCGGTTAACGTCGCTTGCACTTGCAGTGTGCCGTTCCAGCTGCCTTCGATGAAGGTCAACAGCGGGACGATTGCAGGGCCGAACGTGTTCAGTGAGCCGCAATGGAGCTGGACTCCGGTGATGTTTACGCCGTTCGCGAGCGTCAAGACGAACACCATCGCCGTTTCTTCGCGATCGAATGCGAAACCCGCCTGACCCCACATCGAGGCATCCGTCTGAGCGGGTATTTCTCCAGAACCGCCGAGAACGGCGCCGAAGCGAAGGGGTAAAGGGTTTTCGCCATCTCCGTGAGCGATGGCTGCAGCGAGAATCGAAGAAAGCAGTATCGATAAAACGCAACGGTTCACGTCTAGCCTCCTTGTCTTGTTTTTCCGCCGGAGCAGAAGCGATTCAAAGCGCCCGAACGCTGGGAGCGGTCCGCCGGTGAACATGGGATTCTTCCTTCTTGATGGAGTTTTGACTTGAGACAGACGTTGTTTCGAAGATGTTCCGGCTACGACCATGTAGGAAGTTGCTCTGTCACGCTTCTTCGTCGAAGAGTGGCTTTAAGGAAACTCTGAACAAGTTGATTCCGTTCACGCCCTTCGACAGGCCTGTCGAAGGACTTAATCAGAGCTTCATTAAAGAAAAAGAAGACCGAATCAAGGACTGCCGGGAGTACGAAACAGGCTGGACCATCTTCCCGCCAGTTTCGTGGGCCTGACACTAGTGGGTCAGGACCGATTACATAACGGAGATTTTCACTGATGCTGACTTTACTTCGCATCAACAATTTCAAAGCCTAGAAGGAGACCGGGGAGATTCGCCTAGCACCCCTGACGGTGATTTCCGGCGCCAACGGTGCGGATAAAAGCAGCCTCGGGCATTTGCTGCTGGCGCTGAAACAAACCGTGTTGTCGGCGGAGCGGCGCATCGAATGGAACAGGGTGGCCCCATGAATCCGTTTCGGCGTGCCTTGATCGAAAAGGCGGCGTTGTCAGCGGTTTCGAACACACCCTGGTAGCCGATGAGCATGACATCACACCGGCGTTGGCGAGGCATCCCACCCGTTCCATCATCTCTGTTCTGGACGCGGGGTTTGGAGCCCGTTTCCCGTCAGGTTCCGCCGCGCTGTTGGGTCTGGCGGTAAATTTGTCACGCGCATTGTCCACTCAAGCTGCAACTAGAGGGTCATTGGCTTTGTATGTAGCGATTACGGGTAAGGTCCGCTAAGCTGAGTGTCGAAGTCACTGAGTGGAGGTAGCCGTTATGTCCCGTCCTCAGAAGCATCCGATGCGTCTGCTCACCACGGTCACAGTGACGGCGGCGGATTGGGCGCGTGCCGGTGGAATGCCGTCCCCACGCCATTCATCTGGCTGGGACGCGAGCGGCACGTCGCCATCGGTTAGGCGGTTCCCGAGCCGTATCTCGCCTGCCGTTTTGGCACCGAGCGAAAGGGGTTTATGACGATAGGCAATGCGAATAACCCACTATTTACCGGAGAGAGCGTGAGCAAAAGCTTGTCCTTCGCGTTTATGTTCTTTGTCCTTGGCTTTGGTCCGGCGGGCCATGCCGAGGTTTACGAGCTTATTGGTCCCGATGGGAAGGTGACGTATACCGACAGTCCTTCGGAAGGCGGGAACAGCACGAAGGTCGAGGTCGTCAAGATCGACTCTTACGCGGGCCCGGCCGAAGTTTCGTCGGTCGGAGACTCGACGGCATCGCGGAAAGCGACGATCTTCACCACCGAATGGTGCGACGTATGCCGGAAGGCCAAGTTGTATATGACCGGTCACGGCATTGCTTACGATGAACTCGATATCGAAAAGTCCCAGTCCGCCAGGACGAAATTCGACCGGCTTGGCGGTAGAGCCGTGCCGGTCATTCTGATCGGCAAAGAAAAAATGACCGGTTTTTCGCCGGCGAAATTCGAGGCAATGCTGATCGATGCCGGTATTGGACCTTCGAATTCGAGTGTGTCGATAAACCGCAGACAGACCTGCCCGGATGAATGCCGGCAAATTCGAATTGGCATTTTCTTCCCACCGGTTTTGGCGGCGTTTACAGGATTTGAGATTTCATTTGATTGATAGAAGGGACGAGATATGGAGCCGGAAAAGCAGAGAGCGTCGATGACCGGGTGGTCCCGGTGGGCGATGGCGATTGCCGTCGTACTGGTCGTTCTCATCGTGGCCGTTCTGTTCGTGATTGGCAGAAAACCTCCTAGTGAGGGGGCGGTTCCGCCGGTTCTTCCGGCCCCACAGGAACCCGGCCGGGTCCCGGTTCTGGAGCCACGGGTGGAGGTTCCGGCTGCGGTCGAAATCGCGGTCGCAGGGCAGGGCGGGCTGGGCTGTGAGGTCGAAAAGGACGCACACGCGGTGATCGTCAAGGAAATGGGCGGAAAAGATATCTTCGAAGCCTACGAAGAAGGTGTTCTGCTGACTGACGAGGAAGGCGTGACCAGTAAATATTATTTGGATGTGGACAGCGTGCCGGAAGACAAAAGGCCCCAACTGCCGGCGCTGTTCGCGCCGGGAAACCGCCTGAAAGTGCGCTATGTGATCTGCGGAAGCGGCGGGATCAAGTTTCTGACGTCCATTCAAGCCCAGCCGAACGGTTGATGGAACAAGGCTTGTTTCAGTTTGCGGTGACGGCTTTTCTGACGCTGGCCGTGGTCGTCGATCCGCCCGGTGCGGCGCCTATTTTCATCGCCTTGACCCAGGGGCTCGGAAGGCGAGAGCGGCGCAGGACCCTGAGCCGCGCGCTGCTCATCGCTTTCGGCGTAACCGTGTTTTTTCTGTTGGCCGGCCACTACGTGCTTGCGCATCTCGGTGTAACCGTGCACGCCTTCGCGATCAGCGGCGGCATCCTCCTGTTCGTGACGGCGATGCCCATGCTGTTCGGGCAGCGCGCCGGACTTCAGGCTCCTAAAACGGAGGAAAAGCGCGCCGCCGGCGAAGACATCGCGATTTTTCCGCTAGCGATTCCTTTGCTGTCCGGCCCCGGCACCATCACCGCCGTTCTGCTGCTCGCCAACCGAGCCGGCGGTGACGCGCGCCGTTTGACCGTTCTTGCCGGCGTGATCGCGGCGATTTATCTGATCACGTGGTTGCTGTTGTACGTCAGCGAAATCGTTACCGGATACCTCGGCGAAAGCAAGGTGCATATCGTGACCCGCGTGCTGGGCATCGTGCTGGCAGCGCTTGCGGTGCAATTCGTTCTCAACGGCATAGCGGGTTTTTACGTTTCTTTAGTTCATCCTTTAAATCAAACGCGATAAGACCATGAAAGTACTGATTGTCGGTGGTGGCGGGCGGGAGCATGCTTTGGCGTGGAAAGCGGCGCAGTCTCCCAAAGTAGAGGAGATTTTCGTCGCGCCGGGTAATGCCGGAACGGCTGCCGAACCGAAAATGGAAAACATTCCGATTGCGGCCGAGGATATTCCGGCCTTATTGGCCTTCGCTAAGGAGCAGGCCATCGATCTTACGATCGTAGGTCCCGAGGCTCCCTTGGTCGCCGGCATCGTCGACGCCTTCAGCGCGGCGGGGCTCAAGTGCTTCGGGCCTACCCGGCTTGCCGCGCAGCTCGAGGGATCCAAGGCCTTTTGCAAGGATTTCTTGGCGCGCCATGGCATTCCGACCGCGGAATACCGGACGTTCACGGCGCTTGACGAGGCGGTCGCCTACATCCGGCAAAAGGGTTCACCCATCGTGATCAAGGCGGACGGATTGGCCGCGGGCAAGGGCGTGGTGATCGCTCAGTCGGAACAGGAGGCGGTAGATGCCGTGACCGATATGTTGTCGGGCAATGCCTTCGGTTCTGCGGGCCATAGAGTCGTGATCGAGGAATTCCTGAAGGGCGAAGAAGCCAGCTTCATTGTCATGGCGAACGGGCTGGACGTCCTGCCCATGGCGACGTCCCAGGATCACAAGGCGCGGGATGACGGGGACCATGGCCCCAATACCGGCGGTATGGGCGCTTATTCGCCGGCCCCGGTGGTGACGCCGGAAATCCATGATCGCATCATGAAGGACGTGATCGAGCCCACGCTGCGCGGAATGGCGGCGGACGGCATCCCTTACTCCGGCTTTCTTTATGCCGGGTTGATGATCACGCCGGAAGGCACGCCTAAAGTGCTCGAGTACAACTGCCGGTTCGGCGACCCCGAAACCCAGCCGATCATGATGCGGCTCAAGAGCGATCTGGTCGATCTGTGTCTCGGCGCAGTGGAAGGGCGCTTGAGTCGGGCCAGCGCCGTGTGGGACGAGCGCGCGGCACTCGGTGTGGTATTGGCGGCGGGGGGATACCCCTTCGGTTACGACAAAGGCGATGAAATCGAGGGCTTGCCGGAAAGGGACCAGGCCGATAGCAAAGTCTTTCATGCCGGTACGGCGCGCTCGGACGGCAAGATCGTTACGGCCGGCGGGCGCGTCCTTTGTGTGTGCGCCTTAGGCGATACCGTCTTGGAGGCTCAGCGGAAAGCGTACCAACAGGTGCGAAAAATCCATTGGAAAAACATGCATTACCGCACCGACATCGGTTACCGTGCGATAGGCCGTTGACCACGCGGCGGGGATCAGCGCGGCGGTCTTAGCGGCAGGCTGACGACTTCCGGGTAACCGTCCAATTCCAGCCCGATGCGCAGAGCACTGGCGCTTCGGGCCTCGTCTTTTCCGGGAAAAAACAAATAGCCGTAAGCCAGTTCGCCGGGCTGCAATCGCTGATTGCGCAGCGATTTTGAGATCAGGTCACGGCGTATCCGGTCTTCCAGACCAAGGGTGTCCTGGCGGCCGCCGACGAACGCCCCGACGCCCGCTCCAAATGCGGCGTGCTCGGCTAAATTGTTGCTGAGTCGCAAGGTCCGCATCATCTCGACCCATAACGGCGAACCAAATGCGGCGTCCTCGGCTAAATTGTTGCTGAGTCCGCCGCCTAGGATCAGGCCGATAGCGAAGGAAGTGAGGGCGCCGGCGCTCGCGCCCCACACGCCGCCCCGGCTTGCATTGCCGACCAAGGTACCGACATGAACCGCGCTGGCCACGCGGTTATAAGCCTGCTCGCCGGTCAAGAGCGGCCACGCCTGGCCTTCCCGATCGATCAGAAACGTCTGTTGCGGGTTGACCATGACCACGCTCGTGCTTTGATTGTCGATGATGAGACGCACCGGCAGCAATCCGGCGTCGCGGATGTCGAATCCGAACGCTCGCTCCGCCTGATCGGGATCGGCATAAGCCTCCGCCGCCACACGCGCGCCGTTCACATCCGCATGATTGCGGCTCAACGCCGGCAGCGGTACCGGCGGAATGCGGTCGTCGTAGGTCGTGCACGAGGCCAATAAGGCGCAAATCAGCACGAGCGCGCGCCGGCCGGCCGGAATCAAAATCGGAACAGTCGGAGTATCGTTCATGTTCGGAAAGGCCGGAATCGAAGCAATCCGCGCAGCGGGGCGATGAGTTCAATTATAATCCATCGTTTTAAAGCGCCAGCGAAGCGAATCACTCAAGAGGGATGTACCTTACTCATGTTGCAAGAGAACGAGGTTTCCGAAAGGACTTTATCGCCCGCTCAACAGGATGTGCAACGCCTCTTCCAATTCGTGGCGGCCCAGGTTATCGGACAGGATACTCTGATCGAACGTATGCTGATCGCGCTGCTCGCGGACGGGCACATTCTCGTGGAAGGTGCGCCCGGCCTCGCCAAGACTCGGGCGATCAACGTGCTGAGTCGGGCTGTCGAGGGCGATTTTCACCGCATTCAATTTACCCCGGATTTGCTGCCGGCCGATCTTACCGGTACCGAGATCTATCGCCCTCAGGACGGTTCGTTCCATTTTCAGCCGGGACCGTTGTTCCACAACCTGGTGCTGGCGGACGAGATCAATCGTTCGCCGGCCAAGGTGCAGTCGTCCCTGCTCGAAGCGATGGCGGAACGCCAGATCACCGTCGGCCGCGTGACCTACAAGCTGCCGGATCTGTTCATGGTGATGGCAACGCAAAATCCCATCGAACAGGAAGGAACCTATCCGCTGCCCGAGGCGCAGTTGGACCGTTTCATGCTGTATATCCGGATCGGTTATCCGGAAGCCCAGTACGAGCGTGCGATTCTGCGGCTGGTGCGGGAAGAATCCCGGCGCGGGCGTGCCGGCGCCGAAACAGCGTTCGAGTCCGTCAGCCAAGAGACCCTGTTTACGGCGCGGCAGGAAGTGCTCGATCTTTATATGGCCGACAGCCTCGAGGAATACCTGCTGCAACTGGTGCTGAGCACCCGCAATCCCGGCGCCTACGGTAAGGAGCTGGAGCGCTGGCTGCAATACGGCGCGAGTCCCCGTGCCAGCATCGCCCTGGACCGCTGCGCCCGCGCCCGCGCCTGGCTGTACGGACGCGATTATGTGATGCCCGAGGATATCCAGTCCATCGCTCCGGACGTCTTGCGCCATCGCTTGATCCTGAGCTATGAGGCCGAAGCGGAAGGCGTGTCGTCCGACCGCGTCATCCAGGAACTGCTCCGCCGAGTGGCCGTGCCTTAGCGCCTATCCCGGTAGGTCCTAAAGCCTTTAACAGGCTCAGCGCGAATGGCCTAACGATATTGGCTCTTGACTCGACTTTATCCATTTACCGAGATGATCAAGGAAACTCTGAATAAGCCCTCTCCCGCTGGGACAAACCTGTCCTGAGCCTGTCGAAGGGCCGTGCTTCGCACGTTGGCGTTCGCTCCCGGCGAACGGGCGCACGGGTAAGCGCCGCTTGCGGCTCCCAACAGGGAAAGCGCGGCGTGATGGGCTTGGGCGAGGGCCCTTTTGGAGCCTGTCCCAATAGGCCGTTCGCCCCGAGCCCTTCGACTTGGCTCAGGACAGGCTTGTCGAAGGATTTCTTAAGCCTATTGGGATAGGCTCTTAGATCAAACAGTTGCACTGTTCGCTTTTCCCACTGGAAACTTAATCAGAGCTTCCTTTAGGAAATACTTTTTTCTTGCGGCAATTCCTCGATCCCGTAGAACGCCAGCGGCAAGCGGCTTGCGCCGGGTCCTCGATTCAGGCCGGATGGTACTGATAGAGCCAGGTCTCCGACATTGCCTTGTCTTTAACGCGCAGATAGCAGCGCATCTCGACGGGGTCGGTTCCCGCCACGGCCAGGTCGAAATGGGTGCGCCAGTGGCCGGCCACGCCATCCGGCACGGCTTCGATTTCGATCCTTGAGAGTTCTCCACGCGACACGGTGACGACGGGCTTCGGTTTTGCGCCGAAAGGCAGTTTCGCGAGCGGTTTGCCGATGAATTCGACCGTGAATTTGCGCACGCCCTTGGGGCGCGGTTTGCCGGGTTGGCCGCCGTTGCCGAGACGGGTGGCGACGCAGCGGGCGAGCGGGGTCGGGTAGGGTTCATCCGCCAGCCAGTGGATGCGGTAGCGGAGATGATAGGTCTTGCCCGCCGCGGCCGGTTCGCGAGGTACCCACATTGCGACGATGTTGTCGCGTATTTCGTCGTCCGTGGGAATTTCCGTGAGTTGTACCGCGCCTTCGCCCCAGTCGCCGAGGGGTTCGACCCAGGCCGAGGGTCGGAGATGGTAACGTACACCGTCCTGGTAATGATCGAACACCCGGTCGCGCTGCAGCAGTCCGAAGCCCTTGGGCGTCTTGTCGACAAAACTGGATATCGTAATGCGGGAAGGATTATTGAGCGGCCGCCAGATGTGCTCGCCGGTGCCGGTCCATAGGGCAAGGCCGTCGGAGTCGTGGACTTCGGGGCGCCAGTCGACCGCGGCGGGCTTGACGGTTTCGGAGAACCAGTACATGGACGTCAGCGGCGCCAGGCCTAAGCGATCGATATCTTTGCGTAGGAACAGCTCCGCCTCGATGTCCATGACCACGCCCTTGGTCCGCTTGATGGAGAAACGGTAGGCGCCGCTCAGGCTGGGGCCGTCCAGCAAGGCGTAGACGATCAGGGGATCGTCGGCTTTGCGCGCGCCTTCGAACCAGAACGAGACGAAGTCCGGAAATTCTTCCGGATTGGACAGACCCGGATTCAGCGCGATGCCGCGCGCGGAAAGGCCGACTTGGCCGAGTTCCCCGAGCGCGCGGAAATACGAAGCGCCGAGAAAAGTGACGCAGGGCTCGCGCTTCTTCCAGTCCGGTTTCTTGAAGCGGTTTTCATGCACCCAGAACCCGGCGAAGGCCGAGGGATTCGCCGGTAGGGCGCTGGCCACGTGGCCCGGTCCTATGGTGAAGAGATTGGGATCGTACCGGATTTCACGCGCCATGCCCTTTTCGACGACGTTCATGCTGACCGTCTTGGGGAAAAACATCCCGACATGCTGGAACGTGATCGGGTAGCTGCTGCCGCCATCGGCCCAGAGAGCGGCGTCCTTTCGGTATTGCAGCTTGCCGTGCGCGTCGTAGTCGATTTGTTTGACGATCTCGGGATCGGGCTGCGGCGGTGCGACGTAGTCGTGGGCCGCCCGTTCGCGCGCGAGCGCCTTCAAGATTTCGAACGAGAACGGGACCGGCCTGCCCAGCTTCAGAGTGGTTTCGCTCTCGGCGAAACTGGCGCCGGTGCGAAGGAATGATAGCGCGTTTGCAGCGAGTGTCAGCTGGAGAAAGTTGCGGCGGCTAATGTTCATGTGATTAGTGATTCTGTAGCTGTCGTTCTGAGGACGTCCCGTAAAAGACATGAACCTGCACGTTTTGCCCGACGGCGGGATCGAAGTGTCCGGATGCTGCTTCGAGCCGTTGCGCCAACGCCGATGTCAGACATAGTGCCGAGTGAGAAATCTGCGGTTCGACAAAAGCTTTAACTCATACGGTGCTTTGTGAACGCCTGATCAGAATAAGCGGTCCCATCTTGAGGAGCGATCGGGTCAGTTACGGATGAAGCTGATTCCACGGAACACCGACGGTGCAGGATGTCTTCGGTGAGTCGAAGGGCCGGCGAGTCGGCGCCATGCCGTCCAACGGAAATCCGGCCGGCAAGGAAAGTCCGCCGATCGCCGCAGAATGGAGGCACTCCGGAAACGCTCGGAACCAGACGCGCTAACCGTGTCGGGTGTTTCCGAGACGTGCAACGAAAAGCACGTTGGCGAACGGTGTGCCCCCGCTCATCGGAACGGTTTTCGCGGAAAATCCCAGCGTTTCGAGCAGGCCTCGCCATTCCGCCTCGCTGCGATAATGATAACGCTGCCGAAAATGGCCCCGAGCCAGAGCGCTCAGCCGTTCAGCCGTGCGCGTGGCCAGAAAGCGGAGGCCCGAGCCGTTATCCGCTTCGCGCATGATCAGCACGCCGTTTCCGGGCAGAACGCCCGCGATCCGCTTGAGCAGCGCTTCCTGGTCTCCTGCTGACAGATAGAGTAGAACGTCGAGCAGGACAACCGCTTCGCAGGCGGGCAAGGCGGCGGTGCGCACATCGGCGACGGTGATTTCGGCTTCGTCGCCGAGCGCCAGACGGGCGGCAGCGGCATCGTTTTCACGCAGATCGATACCCGAGTACCGCGTGTCGCTAAGCGGAATCAAGTCTAATTTTCGAGCTTCCGACAGCAAGCTCAGGAGGATGCCTCTCCCGCAGCCGAGATCAACCAAAGACCCGGTTCGGGGAAGCCAGCCGGGATTGGACACGAGAAAGGAATAGACAGGATCGTGCCGCAGCTTGCCGCGCACGAATCCTTCGGTGAAGCGGCCCGCCGCTCGGTAGCGGCGGGCGGTACGTTCGGCCAGTTGGCCGAAATCGACGGTCACGGTCCGTTTCTAGATGCTCAACAGCTCGCGCTTGATGGCGTTGTCGAAGTTCTGAATCCAGCCGTTGTAGTTGCTGTGAATCTTCGTGCCGTCGTAGTTCAGGTTGGTGCTGTTCCTGTAGCGGATGTTGTACTTGTCCTTGCTGTAGGTAATGTCGACTTCGGCCATGTGGGAGCGGATGAAGAGGGTTCCGATGAGCTGCCCCGGCTTCACTTTTCTGACCTGCCAGCCGAGCCCAGCGCCAGCGCGGATGATGGCTTTCTCGACGTCTTCGGCCGTGTAGGGCTTGCTGCCCGTCACCATGACCGGTGCATCGTAGACGTTATACACCGGAGAGGTTCGACAGCCGGCCAGAAGAACGAAAGCAGCGACGAAGAGCGCGACGAGTGCGGATTTGAGTTTCATTTTTCTTGCCTTATTGTTGATTGACGAAAAATTCCAAGAGGATGCTGGGCGCGAATCGCTATTCCGACGGTCGTCTTCTATCCCCCTCTTGCAGGACCGATTGTGCAAAGGAACCGCCTTCGGAGCAACAATCGGTCGCCATTCATTCGCTTCGCTCCGGAATCCGCCGTGATCGTGACGGCGTTTTCCCGAGCCCGGATCGCTTACAGCGGTACCGGGGTGAAATTCATCCGGGCGATTTCGTCCAGCAATCTCGGCAAAACTTCCAGTACGACGGGACGACCGTTGCGGTCGCGTGCCGAAGAGCCGTCGTGGAGCAGCAGAATGTCTCCGCGGCGGAGATTTCTGGACAAACGCCCCACGATTTTTCCCGGATCGCCGGACACGGCGTCGAAGCCCCGCCGCGTCCACGAGACCAGGGTCAGGTCCAAGCTGCACAGCACCGGCTGCAGCCACGGGTTGCGCATGCCGACGGGAGCCCTGAAATAACGCGGCGGAGCGCCGGCGAGCGCGGTCAGAACCGCTTGCGCCCGTGCGATTTCCGCCTTGAATCGGCCTATGCTGCTCAAGGCGAAGGTATGGGCGTGGCGATAAGTGTGATTTTCGATGCGATGCCCTCGCGATACGATTTCGCGGATGAGTTCCGGATGCTTTTCGGCTCTGGCGGCGATACAGAAAAAGCTGGCTTTGGCTCGGTAGCTATCCAATAGGTCGAGCACTCCGGGCGTGGTCTCGATGTCGGGACCGTCATCGAAGGTCAGCGCGATTTCGTTGCGTTTCGCCCGCTCGGCCGGAAGGCGGGTGAGATTCGATCCGAGCAGCGGACTGGTGGGCCAGACACTCGCGCCGAAAACGATCGCATGATTCGCAGCGAGGGCTTCGATGAGCAGCGTCGACCCTTCGGGCGCAAGAAGCGCGGCAGAACCGCCGATGACTTGAAAAGCCGCGGAGTAGCGGAGAAAAGGCGAGGGTAGCCAGTGGCGGACGAACTGCATCGGATTTATCCGTAAAGGAGCTTGGGCGCAAATCCTGCCGATTAAACCCGATTTTCGTATCCGTGGGGAGTGGATGCGCCTCAGGCCCGATAGGATGCCGGGGACCTCCATGCTTGCTTGGCCGCGCGGGACGGGCTTACCCTCTTGCCTGGAAGATTACAACGCTTGTCAAAGCTGAAGCAGACCTGCTTTCCTCCAGTTGGACATGCATCGATGTAAACTGATCAAGCGCGTGTGGGGCTTGACCTGCCTATTGGGGTTCGGGCCGGGATGGGCGGCGAGTTCCCCGGCTGTGGTACTGGACGACTTCGAAACCCTGAGCGGTTGGACGGCGGTAGCCGCGGAAGGTACGCACGCGGAGTTGGCCCAGGATACCGGTCGGACCGGCATGGGCATGCGGCTCGATTTCGATTTTCGGGGCGGTATGGGTTACGTCACCGTGCGCAAGAAAGTCTCCATCCCGCTGCCCGAAAACTCCGCCTTCACGTTTTATACGCGCGCGGAAGCGCCGGCCAATAACCTCGAGTTCAAAATCATCGATCCCTCCGGGGACAACGTCTGGTGGCGCCGGCGCTTCGATGTCAAGCTTCCGGAAGACTGGCAGCAGCACCGGGTCAAGAAACGCATGTTCGATCATGCGTGGGGGCGTCCAACGCACCGCTCAAGCAGGTCGGATTCATCGAGTTTTCGATCACGTCGAGCACGGGCGGCAAGGGGTCGATTTGGATCGACGATTTCCGCTTCGAAAGGCGCGAGCCGATCACCGCCTACAATCTCATGCCCAAAGCGACGGCTTCGACGGCCGCCGAGGATCACGGACCGCAAGCGGTGCTGGACGGAAACTCCGAAACCTCGTGGCGAAGCGGCGCACTGGCCGAGAGCCAGTGGCTGCAGATCGATTTTCTGAAACGCCGCGAGTACGGCGGCTTGGTCATCGAATGGGACCGCGATGATTACGCTACGGCTTACGAGGTGCAGATTTCCGAGAACGGCAAGGAGTGGCAGCCGGCGTATACGGTCAGCCTGGGCAACGGGCGCCGCGATTACATTTATATGCCCGACGCCGAGTCCCGCTATCTGCGCTTGGAGTTGAAGAAAAGCAGCCGCGGGCGGGGATACGGTATCAGTTCGCTGACGGTGAAGCCGTTCGATTTTTCCGCGTCGCCGAACGCGTTTTTCGAAACCATCGCCCGTGAGGCGCCGCGCGGCACGTACCCGAAATACTTCTACGGCGAACAAAGCTACTTTACGGTCGTCGGCACCAACGGCAGCGACAAAGAAGGGCTGCTGAACGAGGAGGGGGCCTTGGAGGTGGACAAGAACGCCTTTTCCATCGAGCCCTTCTTGTACATGAAAGGCAAGCTCGTGACCTGGAACGATGCGTATCCGGTGCAGGAGCTCGAGCGCGGCTATCTGCCCGTGCCCTCGGTGACCTGGCGTTCGGATTCGATCGAAATGAAAGCGACGGCTTTCGCCGCGAGCAAGCCGGGGCAGGCACTGTATGCGCGCTATCGGGTGGAGAACAACGGCAGTGAGCGCGAGCAGCTCAAGCTTCTGCTGGCGATCCGCCCGTTTCAGGTCAATCCGTCCTGGCAGGCGCTGAACAGGGTGGGCGGTGTGGCGCCTATCCACGACATCGTGCTGGACGGGCGTATCGTCCGGGTCGACGGGAGTCGCTCGGTCGTTCCTTTGACCCCGCCGCATCACTTCGGCGCGACGACTTTCGACGAGGGTTCGATCACCGATTTCCTGATGGAAGGCAAGGCGCCGCAGCAGACCGAGGTCCATGATCCTTTCGGTTATGTCTCCGCCGCCCTGGAATACGAACTGGATTTACCGCCCGGCGCTTCGCGCGAGATTTATCTGGCGCTTCCGTACGAGAATCCGGAGCGTTTTCCGGAGGCTGCGAACATCATGGCAGGGAACGGCAGCACTTTCGGCCGGGCCCGGTTTCGCGATGCGGTCAATTTCTGGGAAGCCAAGCTCGTCCGCGCCGACCTGATCGTGCCGCGCGAGGCGCGAAAGCTTCGGGATACGGTCAGGATCAATCTGGCCTATATCTTTATCAACCGGGACGGCGCCGCGCTTTATCCCGGCTCGCGTTCCTACGCCCGCTCCTGGATCCGCGACGCGGCCCTGATGTCAGCGGCCTTGCTCGGCATGGGGTATACCGAGGAAGTGCGGCATTTCATCGAGTGGTATGCCGGATTCCAGTTTCCGAGCGGTAAGGTTCCCTGCTGCGTCGATCATCGGGGGCCCGACAGCGTGCCCGAAAACGACAGCCACGGCGAGTTCATTTATGCGGTCGCCGAATACTACCGTTACACGCGCGATATCGGCTTTGTCTATGAGACGTGGCCGACGATCGTGAAATCGGTGCGTTATATCGAGCAACTGCGTAATCAACGCAAGAGCGAAGAGTACAAGTCCGCCGAAAAATCGATGTTCTTCGGCATGATGCCGGAATCCATCAGCCACGAGGGCTACAGCGCCCATCCCGTGCATGCCTACTGGGACGGCTTTTGGACCTTGCGCGGCCTCAAGGATGCCGCCGATCTCGCGGTACTGGTCATGGACGAGGACAATGCCGCACATTTCCGTGACCTGCGCGACGATTTCCGGGGCGATCTGTACCGGTCCATCGAACGCACCATGGTCAAGCACAAGATCGCCTTCATGCCGGGTTCCGCCGAGTTGGGCGATTTCGACGCCACCGCCACCGCCATGGCGGTGACGGTCGGCGGCGAGGACAGCAATCTTCCGGCGGCTGCGCTGAACAAGACCTTCGACAGTTTTTATGACTATTTCAAGAAGCGGCGCGACGACAAGGTGGAGTGGATCGCGTATACGCCCTATGAAGTGCGTACCGTGGAAGCGTTGGTCCGCATGGGACGACGCGAGCAGGCGCTGGAGCTGTTGGATTTTCTGCTCAAGGACCAACGTCCCGCGGGCTGGAACCATTGGGCGGAAGTCGTCTGGCGCGATCCCAAGCATCCCAAGTTCATAGGCGACATGCCCCATGCCTGGATCGGCGCGGAATGCGTGCGGGCCATGCGGGCTCTATACGCTTATGAGCGGGAAAGCGATCAGGCCTTGGTTCTGGCGGCCGGGATTCCGCGAGCCTGGCTGGAAGGAGGCGGTGATGTGGGCGTGAAGCGTTTGCCTACGTGGTACGGGACCTTAAACTATGTTTTGCGTCGGGAAGAGCCCGATTGGTTGCGGCTCTCGCTGTCCGGCGATCTCGCCCTGCCGCCCGGCAAAATCGTGCTCAAGGCGCCCGCCGACCGGCCTATCCGGGCGGTCGCCGTCGATGGGAAACCGGTCGATACGTTTACCGCCGATCAAGCGGTCATTGGGGAATTTCCCGCGGAAGTCACGGTGAACTACGGCCCGGCGGTTATGCTGCAAGCCGATTGATTTCGATTTTTGACCCAGGAGTCCGCATGAGCTTCGATCCTATCCCGACCGGCCCCGATCGTCGGGAGCAACCGGTTCCATCGTCGCGCCTTTTGTCGAATGGGCGGTACACGGCATTGTTGACTGCCGCCGGTACCGGCTTTTCGATGCGCGGCGATCAGGCCCTCTCCCGCTGGAGCGGAGACCGTGTCGAAGACGGCGAAGGATGGTTCTTCTATCTCCGAGACCTCGACAGCGGGGAGTGGTGGTCGCTGGGTTTGCAGCCCACGGGGAGGGCGGCCGATTCGCGAACCGCCGGTTACGAGCCCGGCCGGTTCATACTCCGATGTGAAAACTCGGATATCGAGGCCGTTCTGGAGGTGTGCGTCAGCCCGGACGATGATCTGGAGCTGCGCCGGGTCACGCTGAACAATCGGTCCGGGCGGCATAGGCGGATCGAAGTCACGAGCTATCTCGAAGTAGTCCTCAATCATCCGGCCGCCGACGCGGCGCATCCCGCTTTTTCCAAATTGTTCGTGCAAACCGAGTTCGTGGCGGAACGGGAGGTATTATTGGCTCGGCGCAGGCCGCGCAGCGCTCATGAGGTTTATCCGTGGCTGTCCGCCGCGGTGCTCGGGCCTGGGGAACTGACGTACGAGACCGACCGGATGCGTTTCCTCGGCCGGAACCGGACTCCAGCGGAACCGCGGACGTTCCGCGACGAACGGCCGCTCTCGGGCGGCGTCGGCAACGTGCTCGATCCGGTGTTCGCTTTGCGCCGCCGCTTGGAACTCGGTCCAGGCGCCCAGCAAACGGCGGTTTTTCTGCTGGGTGTGGCCGAAAGCAGGACACAGGCGTTGGAGCTCATCGAGCGTTGCTCGAACGGGTATGCGGTGAACGCGATTTATGCCCGAGCCGCGGAACATGAACGGGAACTCCTACGGCGGTTCGCCGTGAGCGAAAACCAGGCGGAGATGTTTCAATCCCTCGCCGGCGCGGTGCTGTACGGCGATCCCAAGCTTCGCGCTCCGGATTCGGCGCTACTGAGCGCCGCGGGACCTCTTGCCGGGCTCGACCGCTACGGCTTGCCGTTCTATCGACCCATCGTTCTTCTCAGGGCTCGCGGCCGCGAAGATTCGCACGTTGCCGAGATCATCAAGGCGCAGCGCTATTGGCTGGCGAAAGGGTTGCGTTTCGCGCTGGTGATTCTGAGTCCGGAAGCGGGCCTCGACTTGGGTGATCTCGGCGATCTCGAGCAGCATGTTTTCATTCGCGCGGAAAAGGATATTCCGCCGGCCGATCTCGATGTGCTGTACGCCGCCGCGCGCCTCGTCGTCGGTGAAGCAGTGCCGCCGCTTCGACTCGAGCTTTCGGTGCCGAGCGCGAGAGCGCGCCGGGCCGTTTTGCCGCCGCAGCCGCCGAAATCCGGGGAGCGGCAAGAACTCCGGTTTTACAACGGCTACGGCGGTTTTGCCGCTGATGGCAGCGAATATGTCGTTCGGTTGGATTGCATCGACGGCGCGTTGCAGGGGCCGCCTCTTCCGTGGATCAACGTCGTCTCCAACGAGAATTTCGGTTTTCTGGTCAGCGAGCGGGGAGCGGGTTACACCTGGCACCGGAACAGCCGCGAGCATCGGCTGACGCCGTGGTCCAACGATCCGGTCAGCGACGCCTTGGGTGAAGCGCTCTACCTTCGGGACGAGGACACCGGTGCATTCTGGTCGCCCTTGCCGGGACCCTGCCCGGCACCCGCTGCCTACGAGGCGCGCCATGGATTCGGATACAGCCGCTTCAGTAGCGCTTACGACGGTTTGGATCAGGATGTCGTGCTGTTCGTGCCTCGCCACGATACGGTCAAGATTTTCAGATGGCGTCTGAGAAATGAAGGCATTGGCCGCCGGCGCTTGTCGCTGTTTTCCTATCAGCGTTTGGTCCTGGGCGGAACGCCCGCGGACAGCAGCCGGTTCGTGATCAGCCGGTACGATCCGGACACAGGCGCACTGTTCGCCGTCAATCCCCTGGCCGGGGAGTTTTCCGACGGCGTCGCTTTCGCGGCGGCGGTAGGGCGGCCGGACGCGATTTATTTCACCGCCGATAGGGAAAGCTTCATCGGACGCAACGGCCATCCGGAAGCTCCCCGCGCATTGGCGGCGCAGGCGCGGCTCGACGGACGGCACGGGGCGAATCTCGATCCCTGCGTGGCTTTCCAGCTTCAAATCGAGTTGGAACCCGGACAAATTTTCGAATGTGCGTTCCTGTTAGGCGAAACCCTCTCCGAGGACCAATGCCGATCGATCATCGAGCGCTATCGGCAAGCGGGCGCCATCGAGAACGCCTTGGCCGAAATTCAAGGTTTTTGGCGCGATTTCGTCTCCGGAATCCGGATCGAAACGCCGTCTCCGGCCATCGACCTGATGGTCAACGGCTGGTTGGCGTATCAAAACTTGAGCTGCCGGGTTTGGGGGCGTTCCGCGTTCTACCAGTCCGGGGGCGCGTTCGGGTATCGCGATCAGCTTCAAGACGTCTCGGCGCTGATCTATCTACGCCCGGACCTCACCCGCGCCCAGATTCTGCTCCACGCCGCCCATCAGTTCGTTGAAGGCGATGTACTTCACTGGTGGCATCCCGAACCCCTGGAGCGGGGGCTGCGCACCCGGTTTTCCGACGACTTGGTCTGGTTGCCTTATGTAACGGCATTGTACGTCCGGTCCACAGGCGATTGGAGCATACTGGGCGAATCCGCGCCGTTTCTCTCCGCACGGCTTCTGGCGGAAGGGGAGGACGAGGCGTATCTGAAGCCCGACGACGCGGGCCAGGCTGCGGATATCTACGAACATTGTTGCCGGGCGCTGGACCGCTCCTTGACCCGGGGCGCGCACGGCTTGCCCTTGATGGGCACGGGCGACTGGAACGACGGCATGAACCGGGTGGGCCGCGAAGGGCGCGGCGAGAGCGTGTGGATGGGATTCTTCCTTTACCACGTTCTCGGAGAGTTTCTGCCGATTTGCGAGCAGCGCGGCGACTCGGTGCGAATCGAGTCCTATCGGGCTTATCGTGAGCATCTTCACCGGGCGCTCGACGAGGCCGGATGGGACGGCGACTGGTACCGGCGCGCGTACTACGACGACGGTACGCCGCTAGGCAGCAAGCATAGTGACGAGTGCCGGATCGATGCTCTGGCTCAAGCTTGGGCGGTGATTTCCGGAGCGGCGCCGCCGGATAGAGCCAACCGGGCTCTGGACGCCATCGAGGAGCAGCTGATTTCGGAGCGCGACGGCCTGGTTCGTCTACTGACGCCGCCCTTCGTCGACACGCCGCATGATCCGGGCTATATCAAGGGCTACCTGGCGGGCGTGCGCGAAAACGGCGGGCAGTACACCCACGCCGCGTGCTGGGTGGTGCGCGCCATGGCGGAGATGGGGCGGAACGACCGCGCGGCACGGCTCCTGGAAATGCTCAGCCCCGTGAGCCATGCGCGGACACGGGAACAAATCGACGTCTATCAAGTCGAGCCCTACGTCATTGCTGCCGATGTTTACGGCGAACCCCCGCATGTGGGCCGCGGCGGGTGGACCTGGTACACGGGCTCGGCAGGTTGGATGTACCGGGTCGCCTTGGAATCGCTTCTGGGATTCCGGGTGAGGGACGGGGCTTTCATCGAACTCAAGCCCTGCATACCGGCGGAATGGCCAGAATTCGCGATTCGCTATCGGCATCCGGTCTCCGCGACGCAGTATACGATCGGCGTTAAAAACCCGAATAACACGCTAGGCCGTGTTCTCGGTGCGGAAATGGACGGACAAGCCTTGTCGGTCGAGCAGGGCGTCGCGCGGATGCCATTGTTATCGGACGGGCGACATCACGAGGTCGTCGTGACATTAGGCTAAGGCCTTCGCCAGGCAGCGGATCAGGTTGAAGGCGGCTTCCTCCACGGCGCCGCCGAACGCGATAATGCCGTCTTCATGGCCGCCCATGGCGACGACCGGGCTTTCCGACGCTCGAACCAGATATCCCACTTCGAGCGCCATTTCCGGTGTGCCGTAAGCGACCTGCCGGTCTGTGACGGGGATGCCCAGAGCTTCCGCCTTCTTCCATATTTCGGGCGAATGGACGTGCAGCACGCAATCGATTCCGGTTGCGCTGCGGTATACGGCGGCATGGGTCAGGGCTTCGGAAGAGGGCGGTATCGGCCCTTCCGCGACGACGAAGTTTTGCTCCAGATCGAAGCCGGTGACCAGGCTGTAGTGCTCGGCGGAAAGCTGCGGTATACCGCCGGTTTGTGTTCCGCTGATCAGGAAAGCCGTCGATCCGAGACGAATACTGACGTTGCCGTAGGCCAGGCCGTCATAGCGGCGAGGGTCCTGTCCGGTGAGCCCCAGGCGAAAGAGCACGGCGCGCCAGGCGTTGAGTTCGATGATGCTGCCGCGATTTATGGGCGGAGCCGCCGTGTAGTCCAGCCGATACTTGACGACCCCTTCTCGGTTCTGGTTCTGATCCATTTGTCGATTCACCGTCTTGGCGCGTGCGCCCGTGACACCCACGGAGCCGAAAGAGCGAACACGATTCCCTTGGACTGTCCGGAGAACGAACAGATGAAAAAAAATTCGTGCGTTTTATAATAGGAAGATTGTATCCGACCGAATGCGTCGGTTTTGGATCGCATCTGGAAAGGAAGCCGGGGCCGGCCGGTAAATCCGCGACAAACGGAGTATAATCCAGGTAGCTTTCATGTGCGAATGTGGCGAAATTGGTAGACGCGCTGGATTTAGGTTCCAGTGGGGCAACCCTTGAGAGTTCGAGTCTCTCCATTCGCACCAAATGCTCAATAACCACCAAGACGCCAAGCTTCCTAGGGTCTATATCCGACTACGGATATCAGACTTCGGCTCGTTAGCCAGCAGTTTCGGCGATTGTGCTTCCGAGCCAGTCCCTCCGATACTTTATTCCATAATCTCGAGGTAACAGCGACATGCAAGTTTCTGTCGAAACGACATCTGAATTGAGCCGGAAAATGACCGTGCAGGTACCGGAAGAAGAGATCCAGGAAAAAATAGCCTCGCGCTTGAAGTCGTTGGCACACCGGATCAAGATCGATGGCTTCCGTCCCGGCAAAGTGCCTCAGAGCTTGCTGAAGAAGCGTTACGGACAACAAGTGCGGGAAGAAGTTCTTTCGGACCTGATCCAATCGAGCTTCTACCAGGCCGTTCGCGAAGAGAAGCTCAGACCGGCCGGAGCGCCGGCGATTACCGCGCGGCAGGTGGAAGAGGGGAGCGGGCTGGAATACGAAGCGAGCTTCGAAGTGATGCCGGAGTTTGTGCTGATGCCGTTGGAAACTCTCGAGGTCAAGCGGTTCGTTTCCGAAGTAACTGAGGCCGACATCGACGCCATGATTGAGCGTCTGAGAGAGCAGCGGAAAATTTGGCAGGATGTCGACCGCGCGGCGACGACCGGTGATCGTGTCACCATCTCCTTCGAAGGCAAGATCGGCGAAGAATCGTTCACCGACGGAAAGGTGGAAAATGTGGCCGTTGTGATAGGCTCCAACCAAATGATTCCCGGATTCGAAGACAAGCTGGTGGGTGCTGTGGGCGGATCGCAGCTTGAATTCGAATTATCGTTTCCGGCGGACTACCCGAATCAGAAACTGGCCGGCAACGCGGCGCAGTTCGCCGTGGAAGTCTTGAAAGTCGAGGAAAGCCGCTTGCCCGAGGTTAACGAGGAATTTGTGAAGTCCTATGGCATCGAGGAAGGCGGCGTGGAAGCTTTCCGTAGCGATATTCGCGCTAACATGGAGCGTGAGATGAAGCGGGCTTTGCGGACGAGAACGAAAACCTCGGTCATGGATGCTCTGTTCGCCAAGAACACGATTGCTTTGCCCAACGCCCTGGTCCAAGATGAGTTGAACGAATTGCTGGGGCCCTACCGGCAAGCGGCACAGAAGAGGAAGCAGGAGTTCGACGAGGGCGGATTGAAGGAGCGGCTAGAACCGCTGGCGCGGAGAAGGGTAGCTTTGGCGCTGATCCTCGGAAAGATTATTGAAATTAATAATCTGACAGTAGATCAAAAGCGGGTGCGTTCGACGGTGGACGAACTGGCCGCGAGCTACGAGAGTCCGGAAGACGTGGTGCGCTGGTACTATGCCGAACCGAAACGGCTGCGTGAAGTTGAAAATGTGGTCATGGAGGACCAAGTGGTAGATTTAGTGTTGGACAAAGCGAAGGTGAGCGAGGAAAAGCTCGCGTTTCAGGAGTTGATGCAGCAGGCTACCGGTAGTTCCTCACAAACGGCGTAAATTTAATCCAAGAGATGTCATGATGTTTACCGGCGATTTTTCGAAATCCATCAATACGCGGGCGACGGGATTGGTACCCGTTGTTATTGAACAGTCTGCGCGGGGAGAACGGGCGTTCGATATCTATTCCCGTTTGCTCAAGGAACGAATCGTTTTTGTGGTCGGCCAGATTGAAGATTACATGGCCAATCTGATTATCGCCCAGCTTCTGTTTTTGGAATCGGAAAATCCGGACAAGGACATCCATCTGTATATCAACTCTCCGGGTGGCATAGTCACGTCGGGGTTGGCGATTTACGATACCATGCAGTTCATCAAGCCCGACGTCAGCACCATGTGCATCGGTCAGGCGGCCAGCATGGGTGCGTTGCTGCTCGCGGGCGGCGCGCCGGGGAAGAGGTATTGTTTACCCCATTCGAGAGTCATGATCCATCAGCCTTTGGGCGGTTTCCAGGGACAGGCCAGCGATATCGACATTCATGCCCGGGAAATTCTCGCGACTCGTGACCGATTGAATCGGATCTTGGCGAAGCATACCGGTCAGCCCTTGGAACGAATTCAGATTGATACCGACCGTGACAATTTCATGAGTGGAGAAGACGCAGCGCGATATGGTCTAATCGACAAGGTGCTTGCCAGCCGGGAAGCGGGTTCCGGTGCTTGAATCAATCGGAATCCGAGTTAGAAGGGCAAGCGGACGTATGCTGGTAGCGGCCGGTTCGTGTAGCTCGCTACAACGGTCATCTGACGAATAAGAGGTTTGCGATGAGTGACGATAAGCACGGCAAAGACGGGGGCGGGAAACTTCTTTACTGCTCGTTTTGCGGAAAAAGTCAGCATGAGGTTAGAAAACTCATTGCAGGTCCCGCTGTGTTCGTCTGTGACGAATGTGTCGAGTTGTGCAACGACATTATTCGCGAGGAGTTGCAGGAGAATGTCGCCGCTAGCGTAGACAAGCTGCCGAAACCTAAAGAGATCAAGGCCGTACTCGACGAGTACGTCATCGGCCAGGAGAAGGCCAAGAGGATTTTGTCGGTTGCGGTCTACAATCATTATAAGCGCCTTCGTGTACAAAATAATCTGAAGAAGAACGATGTCGAGTTGGCCAAGAGCAATATTCTCTTGATCGGGCCCACCGGATCCGGAAAAACCTTGCTTGCTGAGACGCTCGCTCGTTTGTTGGACGTGCCGTTCACGATCGCCGACGCGACCACGCTGACCGAAGCCGGGTACGTCGGGGAAGATGTCGAAAACATCATCCAGAAAATCTTGCAGAAATGCGATTACGACGTGGAGAAGGCCGAGTCCGGGATCGTCTATATCGATGAGATCGACAAGATTTCCCGCAAGTCGGACAATCCGTCCATCACCCGCGACGTATCGGGTGAAGGCGTGCAGCAGGCGCTCCTGAAGCTGATCGAAGGGACCATCGCCTCGGTGCCCCCGCAAGGAGGACGGAAGCACCCCCAGCAAGAGTTTCTGCAGGTCAATACGGCGAATATCCTTTTTATCTGCGGTGGCGCATTTGCCGGGCTCGAAAAGATCATTCGTGCCCGCTCGGAAAAAGGCGGAATCGGTTTTTCCGCCGAGGTCAAAACCAAGGACGAGCGTCGCAACGTCGGCGAGGTGTTGGCCGACGTGGAGGCGGAGGACCTGATCAAATATGGTCTGATTCCGGAGTTTGTCGGTCGTTTGCCGGTGGTCGCGACGTTGGATGAGTTGGATGAGCACGCGCTGGTTCAAATTCTGACCGAACCGAAGAATGCGTTGGTCAAGCAATACAAGAAGCTGTTCGAGATGGAAGGCTGCGATCTGGAAATCCGCGAGGATGCACTGCGAGTGATCGCGCGAAAAGCAATGGAACGGAAAACTGGGGCCCGGGGGCTGCGGACGATTCTCGAGCACGTTCTATTGGATACGATGTACGAATTGCCTTCCGCCGAACATGTGTCCAAGGTCGTGATCGACGAAAAGGTTATTCGGGGTGAATCGGAGCCGTATCTGATTTATCAATCCGAAGAAAAGCACTGCGCCTCGGTGGACTGAGCCTACTTTCGAACGCTGTCGATGCTCACGTCCGGCGGGCATCAGCAGGAGACCTAAGGTTTTGACGGCCGGACTTCGCCGTGTGATATACGGTTAAGGAAACTCTGAACAAGTGGATTCCGTTCACGCCCTTCGACTTCGCTCAGGAGAGCGTTCGACAAGCTCACCGCGAACGGAATCAATAGGTTACCGTTCGTCCTGAGCCCTTCGACAAGCCTGTCCTGAGCTTGTCGAAGGGCTCAGGACAGGCCGGTCGAAGGACTTAATCAGAGCTTCCTTAAGAGGGGACCGTGGTCAGGCTGGATGTTTCCCCCGGGGTTGTTGTCCGGCCAGGGCTACAAACCGTCTTCCTGCGCTTTTTCGCCAGTCGCCGGCACATGTGGCTGCATTTGCCGACTCTTGACCGAAGCGGTCGCCGGTTTTGGTTTCGGCGTTTTCGTGAATGTTTGCGTGTACCGTGCTCGAAATATTCGAGACCAGGGAATCTCGAAGGCGCATTTTTCTATATAAGTAGTTTTTCGTACCGACCGGAAACGGGAATGCGCAATTCCGCCGGTCTCATCGTCCAAATCCTGTTCCGAATAGATCGTTTCCCAATTTGTCGGGCCTGGTCTTGTTTTTTGGCCGAAGCTTACCTATATACTCAGTAACAATCCCTATTCAATTTCATATCCATGGGTGACTAATGGAAAATACCTCGCTTGAAAATCGCACAAAACCGGAAAAGATAGTACCGGTACTGCCTTTGCGCGATGTCGTAGTCTATCCCCATATGGTCATACCTCTGTTCGTCGGCAGGGAAAAATCGATCCTGGCTCTGGACTCCGCCATGCGGGACAATAAACAGATCTTGCTGGTGGCGCAGAAAGAAGCCGAGCTGGACGATCCTAGCTTCGACGACTTGTACCGGATCGGCACGCTATCCAACATCTTGCAATTGCTGAAGCTCCCGGACGGTACTGTGAAGGTGCTGGTCGAGGGCAGCGAGCGTTGCAAAGTGGAGAAATATCGCGTCGCTGAGAAGCACTATGTGGCCGTGGTTTCACCGCAATCGGACCAGATCAATGTCACCGATCAGGAAGTCGACGTATTGATGCGCACTGCGATCAATACGTTCGATCATTACGTCAAGCTCAATAAGCGGATACCGCCCGAAGTGCTGAATTCTCTTGCCGGCATCGACGATCCCAGCCGGTTGGCGGATACCATCGCCGCGCATATGACTATCAAAATCGAAGACAAACAGTCGATTTTGGAAATGAGCGATGTGACGGCCAGGTTGGAGCGGTTGATGACGCTCATGGAGGGCGAGGTGGATATGCTGGAGATGGAGAAGCGTATCCGCGGGCGGGTTAAGCAGCAGATGGAGAAAAATCAGCGCGAATATTATTTGAACGAGCAAATGAAGGCTATCCAGAAGGAACTGGGAGAAATGGAGGACGCGCCGAACGAATTCGAGGAGTTGTCGCGTAAAATCGAAAAGGCTGGTATGCCCGAGGCGGCTCGCACCAAGGCCGAAACGGAGCTGAACAAGCTCAAGCTGATGTCTCCGATGTCCGCCGAGGCCACGGTCGTCAGGAATTACGTCGACTGGATGGTCAACATGCCATGGAAGAAGCGCACCAAGATCAGTCACGATCTGCGGCGGGCCGAGGAGATCCTGGAGACCGAACACTATGGCTTGGAAAAGGTTAAAGAACGCATTCTCGAGTACTTGGCCGTCCAGCAGCGCGTCAAGAAGCTAAAAGGTCCGATCTTGTGCCTGGTTGGACCGCCCGGTGTGGGTAAGACCTCGCTCGGTCAATCGATCGCGCGGGCGACCAACCGAAAGTACGTCCGCATGGCTTTGGGCGGCGTTCGGGACGAGGCGGAAATTCGCGGTCACCGCAGGACCTACATCGGCTCGATGCCCGGTAAGATTTTGCAGAATCTCGCCAAGGTGAAGACCCGCAACCCGATCTTCATGCTCGACGAAATCGACAAGATGGCGATGGATTTCCGCGGTGACCCCGCGGCGGCGCTGTTGGAAGTCTTGGATCCGGAGCAGAACCACACTTTCAACGACCATTATCTGGAGGTCGACTTCGATTTGTCCGAAGTGATGTTCATTGCCACGGCGAACACCCTGAACATTCCGGCGCCGCTTCTGGACCGCATGGAAGTCATTCGAATCGCGGGGTACACGGAGGACGAGAAAGTCAATATCGCCATGCGCTATCTGATCCCGAAGCAAGTCAAGAACAACGGGCTCAAGGACAGCGAGATTCATATCACCGAATCGGCGGTACGGGACATCATCCGTTTTTATACGCGGGAAGCCGGCGTTCGTGGCCTCGAACGCGAAATCGCCAAGATTTGCCGTAAGGTCGTAAAGAGTTTGGTACTCAAACCGACCACCAAGAAAGTGAACGTGAGTCATCGCAACGTGGACGATTTCTTGGGCGTCAGGCGCTATCGTTACGGGCGAGCAGAAGAGAGCGATCAGGTCGGGCAAGTTACCGGCTTGGCTTGGACCGAAGTGGGGGGCGAGTTGCTTACCATCGAGTCCGTGGTCATGCCGGGAACCGGCAAGCAAACCTATACGGGCAAACTCGGTGAGGTGATGCAGGAGTCGATACAAACCGCGGTCACGGTGGCGCGTAGCCGCGCGGAGACGCTGGGTATCGATCCGGCGTTTTATCAGAAGCACGACGTACATATTCATGTGCCGGAAGGAGCGACGCCGAAAGACGGTCCGAGCGCGGGCATCGGCATGTGTACGGCTTTGGTTTCTGCGCTGACGCGGATCCCGGTGCGATCGGACGTCGCGATGACCGGCGAGATCACGCTTCGCGGCGAGGTTTTGCCTATCGGGGGGCTGAAGGAGAAGCTGCTGGCGGCACATCGGGGCGGTATTTCGACTGTCTTGATTCCCCAGGAAAACGAGAAGGATTTGACCGAGATTCCGAAGAATATCAAACAGGATCTCAAGATCGTCCCGGTTCGTTCCATCGATCAAGTCCTTGAGACTGCGCTAAAACATATGCCAGAACCGTTGAAACCGCCGGTTACGTCTGAACCCGAGGGTGTAACCAAATCGACGGGAGCGGCGGGCATGATCGTTGCTCATTAATCAGCAGTTTGGGCAGCGTGTTTCGTGCACTTGGAGAAATGCGAGGAATCGCCAAAATCTCCTGAATCGCAGGCGCTGCGCGGCTTGACAGTGCTTTTTGTCTACTGCTACAGTTCGGCCGGCGAGTTCAAGCGTAGCCGGCAAGTATATTGGGATGGACGAAGTCGTGCGGCAATGTCAAGAACTTAGATTTATCATTATCGAGTAAAGGGGGAAAGAATGAATAAAGCGGAACTCATAGATGCGATCGCTAAGTCAGCCGACTTGACAAAGGCTGACGCCGGGCGCGCACTCGACGGTATGATTGACGCTATCACAACGGCTTTAAAAAACGGCGAAACTGTTTCACTCGTGGGTTTTGGTTCTTTTGGGGTTAAAGAGCGTGCCGAGCGTCAAGGCCGTAATCCGCAGACGGGAAATACGATTACGATCAAAGCTGCAAGAATTCCCTCATTTAAGGCTGGCAAAGCACTGAAAGATGCTGTAAACTAGTCAACTCTTTCGGGTGCTTAGCTCAGCTGGGAGAGCATCGCCCTTACAAGGCGAGGGTCGTAGGTTCGATCCCTACAGCACCCACCATTAATCGGAGCGGTAGTTCAGTTGGTTAGAATACCGGCCTGTCACGCCGGGGGTCGCGGGTTCGAGCCCCGTCCGCTCCGCCAAATCCAAAAAACCCGCGCCTTCAAAGCCGCGGGCTTTTTTTTTGGGTAGAAGGCTGCCCGTCTTTTCGTTTAATGAAAGCTTTCATAGCCGTATCAGGTCCTGCATATGCTTCAAGCGATTCGTGACCGTGCCCAAGGCATTTTTGCTTGGGTCATGTTGATTCTTGTCGGCGTGCCGTTCGCTCTATGGGGAATTCAGAATTATCTGGACTCTGGCAAGGAACAGCCGCTAGCTGTCGTCGGCGACAGGGATATCTTTGAGCGTGAGGTGAACCAGGCTTATCAGCAGAGCTTGGCGAATCTGGTGGGCTTGGCTGAAGTCGACGAGAAGCAGCTCAAGCAAGAAGCGCTGGAGAAGCTGATTCGGGACGAAATCATTGCGCAGAATGCGGAAGCCAAGAACCTTGCCGTCAGTGATAACGCCGTTCGCGAGTTCATCCAGACGCTTCCTTATTTTCAAACCGAGGGCAGATTTGACAAGGAAAAATACAACGTCATGGTGTCGTCCCAGGGCCTCAGTTCTGCTCAATTCGTCGCGCAGGTCAGACGAGCATTATTGATGGAGCAGTACCAGCGTGGATTGCTTGACAGTGCATTCGTGACGTCGAACCAATTGGCGGCGCTGTTTCGGCTCAAGAATCAGGAGCGCGCGGTCGAATATCTCAAAGTGCCTTTAAAGGCGTCGACGCGCGTCATTTCCGATGCCGAAATCGAGGATTACTATCGGAAAAACCTATCCGCATATAAAAACCCCGAGCGTGTTTCGATCGAGTATATCGCCGTCCGTCTCGAGGATATCGCGAAGCAAATCCAGGTCACCGAGGAGGATCTACGCAATCTGTACGAAGAACAGAAGGCCAGCTTCACGTCCGAAGAACGCCGCAAAGTCAGCCATATCCTTGTGACGGTCGACTCGGAAGGTGGTGAAACCGCCGAGCAAGCCGCCCTGGCGAAGATAAATCAGATTAGAGAGCGTCTGGCTAAGGGGGAAGACTTCGCGAAGGTCGCGAAAGAAATGTCGGATGACTCGGTATCCGCACAGAACGGCGGCGATTTGGGTTTCATTACCAAGGGAGCCATGGAGCAGAATTTTGCCGATGCGGCATTCGCTTTGAAGCAAGGCGAACTCTCCGAGCCGGTAAAAACATCGTTCGGCTATCACTTGATCAGAGTGACCGAGTTGTCCCCGGCCAAGATCAAGCCGTTTGAGGAAGTGAAGGATGAACTGCTGAATACTTTCCAGCGCAACGCGGCAGAGAACAAGTTTTACGAACAGGGGCAAACGCTGACCGAGCTCAGCTATGAGCATCCCGACAGTCTGGAGCCGGCGGCAAAAGCGCTCAATCTGAAGATCGAGCGCACCGACTTTTTTACGCGCGAAGCGGGAGACGGTATCGCCGCCGAACCCGCGATCAGAGAAGCGGCGTTCAGCGAGGACGTTCTAAACGGCCGGAACAGCGATCCGGTCGAATTGGGGAGCGACCTGGCCGTCGTTTTGCGGATGAAAGGACACGAGCCCGCTTCCGACAAGCCCCTCGCAGACGTGAAGGACGAGATCATCGCCAAATTGCGCGCCGAGGATGCGCGGCAAGATGTTCGCAAGGAAGCCGAAGAGCTTTTACGTCAAGCGCAGGAGGGCGTTCCGTTTTCGGACTTGGCCAAGAAGCACGGTATCCAGATTTCCAAGGAGCCCAATCTGCGCCGCGATGCTAAGAACGTTTCTCCGGCTCTGACGAATGCCGTGTTCAAGGCCGAAAGGCCCTCGCCTGAGCGGCCCGTCATCTCGACTGCGGAACTCGAAAACGGAGACTATGCCGTTTTCAAACTTACCGCCGTCAAGGACGGTGCAGCGCAGGGCGATCCCAAGGAAGCGGACGCGGCCCAACAATTTCTGATCAAGAATACCGCGCAACGCGAGTTTTCGTCCTTTGTGGCGCAGTTGCGGGAATCGGCCGATGTTTACGTCAGGGCCGAGGCTGAAAATTAATTTGATTTTTCGGGACCTCGAAAAACCGCCTTCCCGCTAATTTTTCTCTTTCGCTCAGGACAGGCTCCGCGTTTCCGGCTTTCCTATCGATTCCGCGCGCCGGGAACGGCTTCGCCCCTGCGACGTTGCTCAGGACAGGCTTATCCCGGCCTACCATAAAGAAATTTTCTTTTTGTTCGAAAAATGGAATTACGTGGCCGAAAACGACGGGGCATTCCTGCCCTGTACGAGCACCTCGAAGTTTTTCGAGGTGTTTTTTTGGTGCGCCCGGCAGGGCGCACTCACTTGGAGGTGGAAGTCCTCTACTC
>DYIL01000056.1 GCA_020723665.1 Methyloversatilis universalis | reverse complement strand
CCACCAACAGTTGTTGCAGCCATAGTTTTACCTCCAAAGTTAGTAGTACTTGCCATGCGTCACCGCATCGCAACCTCAATCCGCATCCGTGCTTGTCGTTTTCATCCTCGCCGCGAGTCTTTTAATACCCCCTGCGACAAAATGCCCCACTCCTGGGGTGCGTTGCAGTCTATCACTCATTCATGCCTTGTCAAGGAACAGTCTATCTATGAAAAAATACATATTCCGACATCCAAGACCACTATAGAAAAGAGTAATACTCTGTTTTCTATATTATTTTCCAAATCCCCTCAGACAGTGCGACGATAACACCAGGTTTTCGTTGCCCCCTGGATAAGTCGACAGGATCCGGACAGGTACTTGCGCCCGTTACGAACAAAGCCGCACGGCAATCGTCCGTAAGGGCGGCGCGATTCGCGCGGGATCCCAATTCTCACTACCTGACGCGATTTCCAATTCTGCCTCGGCGATGTACGCTAAGCTGACGTTTTGTCGGTGAAACGCGTCAGGTATGCGACTGATTCGAATGTTTGAGATATCGGTATACGCCGCCGCGCTTGCGATATCGGTTCCGCAAGCGGTGTTCAGCGACGATTGCGCGAGTCCGGACCTCGCCCGAATCGCTCTCGCTTGCACCGGTTGCCATGGCACATCGGGCCAAGGTATGGGTTCCATTCCCGCAATCAACGTCATCCCCGAATCCAAATTCATCCGCGCTATGCAGGACTTTAAATCGGGGCATCGCTCAGCAACGGTGATGGACCGCATCGCGCGAGGGTACGAGGATCAAGATTTCCTCAAACTGGCCCGGTTTTTCTGGAATCGTCGATAGAGGATTCATGACACAGATTTCCCGGCGAAGCTTCCTCAAGTGGTCCTGGACGATCGGAGCGTTGGGGCTTTTCGGTTGTTCGGCAGGCCGTCGCCAAACCCGACCGCGGCTCAATCAAGCCCGGGTAGCCGTGGTCGGCGGCGGATTCGCGGGCGCCTCAGCAGCAAAGTACCTCAAGCTGCTGGCACCGGAACTCGAAGTCATCTTGGTCGAGCAACACGCAGCTTATTTATCCTGCCCCGGATCGAACGAAGTAATCGCAGATTTACGCCCGCTTGACGAGCTTAGACGGGGGTACGACGTTCTCAGGACCGATCGCGACATACAAGTCATAAAGGCTGAGGCTCGAGCGGTCGATGTCGATAAGCGCGTCGTGTCGTTGGCGGACGGATCGTCGGTACCCTATGACCGGCTGATCATGGCGCCCGGCATCGACTTCCGCTGGGACGCCATCGACGGATACGACGAGGCGGCCAGCCTTCTGGCCCCGCATGCATGGAAAGCGGGATCACAGACCACGCTTTTACGTCGCCAACTGCAGGCCATGCCCGATGACGGTGTGGTGCTTATCACAGCGCCGCCCAACCCGTATCGCTGCCCGCCGGGACCTTACGAGCGCGCCTCACTCATCGCCCATTTTCTAAAACATCACAAGCCACGCTCCAAGGTGCTCGTGCTGGATGCGAAGACCCAATTCTCCAAACAATCGCTGTTCTTGCAGGGCTGGAAAGATCTTTATCCGGGCATGGTGGAATGGATTTCGGCGGAGAAGGAAGGGAAGATCGAGCGGGTAGATGCCGCATCCCGCATCGTCTATACCGAGTTCGACGAGCATCGCGCGGACGTTTTGAACGTGATCCCGCCGCAAAAGGCCGGCGAACTCGCCCATCAGGCGGGGCTGACGGATCAATCGGGCTGGTGCCCCATCGATCCTATGACGTTTGCATCGACACGGGTGCCGTACGTGCACGTCATCGGCGATGCCTGCATAGCGACACCGATGCCCAAATCGGCATTTGCCGCCAACTCCCACGCCAAGATTTGCGCCGCGGCCGTGATCGACCTGCTGCAAGATCGGGAACCCTGTCCCCCGAGCTTGATCAATCACTGCTACAGCTTTTTGCAGCCGGATTATGCGATCTCGGTCACCGGCGTTTACAGGTATTTACAAGCCGAAAAGCAGCTCGAAGCCGTATCGACGGGAGAAACGCCGATGGACGGCGACCGCCGGAAAGAGGCGGAGCACGCCCGAAGCTGGCAAAAAGTCATTGCCGCCGACGCTTTCGGGTAATCTCGCCCACCCATCGAGGCCCTGCTCGGTACTCGCTCTAGGCCGCCCTTAAAGCGGCCGCGAGCAACGCGCGAATCGGCTCCGGAAATTCCAATTCCAATGCACGCGCGCGTGCGTGCTCGGACATCTTCCTCCAGGTCTTGCGGATGATTCCGATCAGCTTTTCCTGGTCGTGAATCTCCGTGGCGAAACCGGCAAAGTAATGATCGAGAAATACGAGGCAAGCGACGTCCTCGATCGCTTGGACATCGGGGTCGCTTTTCAAACCACGTTTCTGAAGAATCTTTCGGACGCGCTCGATGTCTACCGAGTCATATCCTGCTTGCCCCATGAGCTTCGCAACGCAATCGGCATGAAAGCCATACAAATAGCTGCGCCATTGCAGATATCCCTCGCGCGTGTCCGGGTAGGTCTGCCGCGGCACTTCCCAGCGCCGAATATGCTGTCCGCGGGCGGCAATCTGCAGCAAATCCGTCGCTTCCGGGTAGAGGCGGTCCAGCCACTCCGTCATGCGCATCCCGTAAAGCAATTCCTTGGGATAGGACTTGCCTTGCCAAACTTCGCTATTGGGGTCCTGCCCGTTGGCCTCGTCGATCAGAACGAGCACCCGAGTCAGCCGATCATCGCTCATCGAGATATCAATCCACGTTGGAGTACTCGGAGACTTCTTATCAAATCCCGATTTCAATGGCAACGAACCTGTTTCGACCGCTCCATGCGTTGGCGGAAACGGGACGAAACAGTATCATCCAAGGCATGACCGATTCGCCGGGAGGGAACGATGCTTGATGCATGCCTGTTCACAATTTTTGGAGCTACCGGCCACCTTTCCCGCACCAAGCTGCTGCCCGCACTGTATCGCTTGGACAAAGCCGGCCGGCTGCCCGAGGCGATGGTCATCCTGGGCTTAGGCCGACGGGATTGGGACAATTCTCATTGGCGGGCCGAGGTATCCAAATGGCTGGAAGACCGCTTAGGGGGTTCACTCGACCAGGACGCACTCGACCGCTTCCGCCATCGTCTCCGTTTCTTCTCGGCGGACATCGGCGATCCGGACTCGTCGGCGCGCCTCAGACAGCTTTTGGATAGCGGGCCCGGGTTTCCACCCAATCACGTGTATTACCTTTCGCTTCCGCCTTCGGAATATAAAGCTGCGGCGGACTATTTGGCGCTGAGCGGACTCAATCAGGAACAAGCGGGCTGGCGCCGTCTCGTGGTCGAGAAACCGTTCGGCTACCATCTGGAGGATGCGAAAATCCTCGATCGCCACCTGCACCGCAACTTTACCGAGCAGCAGATCTTCCGAATCGACCATTATCTCGGCAAGGAAACGGTGCAGAATATCTTTGTATTCCGCTTCGCGAATCTCATGTGGGAACCGTTGTGGAACCGCAACCTCATCGATCATGTGCAGATCACGCATAGCGAAGCGGCGGGAATCGAAGACCGGGCGGACTACTACGAAACCGCCGGCGCGCTGCGCGACATGATCCAGAGCCACCTGATGCAGATGCTGGCGTTAGTGGCTATGGAGCCTCCGGCGACCATGGATGCGGAATCGATTCGGGACGAGAAGGTCAAGGTGCTCAAGTCCATTCGGCCCATCCCCAAGGCCGCGGTTCATGCCCATGCTTTCCGTGCCCAATACACCCGTGGGCGCGTCGAGGGCCAGGAGGTGCCCGGATATCTGGACGAAGAGCAGGTCGACAAGCAGAGCACGACCGAAACCTATGCCGCGCTAAAGCTGTACATCGACAATTGGCGCTGGCGCAATGTGCCGTTTTACTTGCGGACCGGCAAACGCCTGGCGAAAAACAGCTCGCTGATCGCCATACGCTTCAAACACCCGCCGCAGCAATTGTTTCGCGAAACCCAGATCGCGGCGCTGCCCCCGAATTGGCTGCTGATGGGCATACAGCCCGAACAGTGCATCCGCATCGAAGTTCAGGTTCGAGAACCCGGCATCGGCATGCGCGCTCGAACCACTCAACTCGACGCCAGCACCTGCTATCAGGCCGGTTACCAACTCGACGCCTACGAGTCGCTCCTACTCGATGTCATCGGCGACGATCACGCTCAGTTCCTGCGTTCGGACGAGGTCGAGTGGGCCTGGCGAGTCGTCGACCCCATTATCAGAACGTGGTCGGTGGAGCGGGAATTCATTCACACCTATCCCGCCGGCTCCTGGGGCCCCGAGGAAGCCGACCGCATCTTCGAACGGGAGGATCAGCAATGGCGGCATTCTTTCTCGGCCGCGGATGCCCCTCGCTGAAGCCGACGATCCATTAAGCTATTCATCTCGTTCCTTCGGTACTTTTGGAGATAGTGATGGCTGTCATAACCCAGACGATCGATTACACCCATAACGACGTTCGACTCGAAGGCTTCTTCGCGTATGACGACAAGCGACCCCGACCGCTGCCGGCCGTGTTGATTTCCCATGCCTGGGCAGGCCGCGACGAATTCGTGTGCAACAAGGCACGCCGATTGGCCGAACTGGGCTACGCGGCCTTTGCACTCGATATGTACGGCAAAGGCGTAGTGGGAACCGGCCCGGAAGAAAACTCAAGATTGATGAAACCTTTCATGGACGATCGCCGCTTGCTGCAAGACCGGATTACCGCCGCGCTGGAAACCGTCCGCAAACTCCCCCAGGTCGATCCCGGGCGAATCGCGGCGATGGGCTTTTGCTTCGGCGGCTTGTGCGTGCTGGATCTCGCGCGAACCGGCGCCAATCTCCGCGGCGTCGTCAGCTTCCATGGCTTATTTGTGCCGCCGGGCAATACGCAAGGCACGAAGATCAAAGCCAAGGTTCTCGTCCTGCACGGCCACGACGACCCCATGGCACCGCCCGATCAGGTGGCGAGCCTGGCCAAAGAGCTCACCGAAGCCGCAGCCGACTGGCAAATCCATATCTACGGAAATACCTTGCACGCCTTCACCAATCCCATGGCAAACGATCGATCGTTCGGCACGGTTTACGACGAAACCGCCGATCGCCGCTCCTGGGAGAGTCTGCGGAATTTCCTGGCCGAGGTGTTAAACTAGGCGTTCCCCGTGTATTCCCAAAAAATCGACAAATGGACCTGAAATTCCTAGATTTCGAACAACCCATCGCCGAACTCGAAGCCAAGATCGAAGAACTGAAGCGAGTCGGATTCGACAATGAAATCAACATCAGCGAGGAGATCGCGAGGCTTGAGGAAAAGAGCCGCAAGCTGACCGAATCGGTATTCTCCTCGCTGACCGCGTGGCAGATATCGCAGATTTCCCGCCATCCGCAGCGTCCGTACACGCTGGACTACATCGATCTGATGTTCGACGAGTTCCATGAGCTTCACGGGGATCGCGGCTTCGCAGACGATCCGGCGATCGTGGGCGGACTCGCCAAACTGGACGGACAACCGGTCGTGATCATCGGCCATCAAAAAGGCCGTGACACCAAGGAAAAGATCTACCGCAACTTCGGCATGCCGAGGCCAGAGGGCTACCGCAAAGCATTGCGGCTGATGCACCTCGCCGAAAGGTTCCGCTTACCCATCCTCTGCTTTATCGATACGCCCGGTGCCTATCCGGGTATCGGCGCGGAGGAGAGGGGGCAGAGCGAAGCCATTGCCCGCAACCTGTTCGAAATGTCCAAATTGCGCACCCCGATCGTTTGCACCGTGGTCGGCGAAGGCGGTTCCGGAGGCGCGCTGGCCATCGGCGTGGGCGACCGCCTGTTGATGCTCCAGTACAGCACGTATTCGGTCATTTCACCGGAAGGCTGTGCCTCCATCCTCTGGAAGAGCGCGGACAAGGCCGAGCTCGCGGCCGAGGCCATGGGCATCACGTCGGATCGGCTGCAGGAACTGGAATTGATCGACGAAATCGTCCCCGAACCGTTGGGCGGCGCTCATCGCGATCGTAAGCAAGTCAGCGACAATCTCAAAGCGGCGCTGAAACGGCATCTCGAAGAACTGCGCCGTACGCCCATCGAGACCCTATTGCAGCAACGTTACGAGCGATTGATGAGCTACGGTATTTTCGAAGAGGCGGTCGCGTAGCTTTTGTTTTTCACGGGGCGGCCATTGACCGCCCCATCCCCACTGCGGACGGGTCTTGAATCGGTCCCTGCTTTTACGGCGTGCATGAGCCTTTCCGCCGAAACATTCCATCGAAATCTATCGCGCCATCCGCCGGCATCCCGCTATTGGATCGCATACAGCGGCGGACTCGACTCTCAGGTCCTGCTCCACCTCAGCGCGAAGCTGAAAGCCAGCCATCCCGGCCTCCAGTTTGCCGCCGTGCATGTCCATCACGGACTACAAGCCGCCGCGGACGAGTGGGCCGAAACGTGCGAGGCGACGAGTCGAATGCTCGGGATACCGTTCCGCCTGCTTCGGATCAAGGCGGTCGCGAAACCCGGCGAAAGCCCGGAAGAGGCCGCCCGGAACGCCCGCTACGAGGCCTTGCGCGGGCTCCTTTCCGAAGGCGAAGCATTGTTGACCGCGCAGCATCGGGACGATCAGGCGGAAACGCTACTGCTCCAACTGCTTCGCGGGGCTGGCATCGCCGGCCTCGCCGCCATGCCGGAGCACGCTGCCTTCGGACCAGGATTTCTGCTGCGGCCCCTATTGTCCTTCTCCCGCGCCCAGCTACGCGGCTACGCGGAGGAACACGGCCTGGCCTGGGCCGAAGATCCCAGCAACCGCGACCTGAGTTACGACCGAAATTACATCCGTCACGTAGTCCTTCCCCTACTCGAAAAGCGATGGCCGGCGGTCAAGGACACCCTGGCCCGGACGGCCAAGCATTGCGCCGAAGCGCAAACGCAGCTGAACGCGCTGGCGGCGGACTTGCTGAAGACCGTCATCCGGCCGCAGCGCGGCACGCTTTTTCTAGACCGGCTCCGGGCTTGCTCCGAACCGGACCGCCGCCTGATTCTGCGCGAGTGGCTTCGGAGTCGAGGCTTCCGCAGATTGTCTACGCGCATGGTCGATCGTGTCTTGAACGAAGCGCTGAACGCCAAACCCGACCGAAATCCTACGATCCGGTGGAAAGAAGGCGAGATACGGCGATATCGGGGAGAGCTCTTTCTGATGCCGGCCGCCCCGCCCTTCCATCCCGACAAGATCATCCCATGGGATGGCGTCGCCACGCTCCGTCTCCCGGACGGCAACGGCGATCTGAGCGCCGCCTTGGAAAAACGGGCGGGGATCTCGCCCGCCGCGTGGCGAACCGGGATAATCACCGTCCGCTACCGACAAGGCGGCGAATCGCTCCGCCTGCCAGGCCGCCATCGCTCTCGCGACATCAAGAAACTGTTTCAGGAAACCGGCATTCCGCCCTGGATTCGGGAGCGAACGCCATTGATCTACATCGGCGACGAACTCGCGGCAGTGGCGGGATGGTGGGTATCCGCTGCTTTCGCCGGCCAACCGAACGACTGCAACATCATGATCCGGTGGCACGCGCCGCAGGGTTTTTCCGGCGCGTGGCCGCTCGTCAAGGATTGATGCAGCGGTAAACGTTGAAGGTCTGCTCGCCGTCTATCAAGGGACCGGCGGGCACGATAGTATCTCCCCCCATGTCCGCCGCATTATTGCGGGCAAGACGATCGACTTCCTGTTGCACCGTCTCCTTGCTGCGGGCGAAGATGCCGACAGTCGCTGCCGTGTTCGATGTGACGCGTCCCAAGAACTTACAGCGCCCGATCTCGGGCGGCGTGAGCTCACGTACCCTTTCGCCCCCCGGCGTAAGCTCCACCCAGGTACATGCCGACACCATGCACATCACCACCACCCCAAAGACAAGCTTGGATAGTTTCGCCCCAGTCATCTAATGAAGTCTCCTTTATTTGTCGTTGTATTTTCGTCATGTTAGCGCGATTCGGCATTCGATGGTAAAGAACCGGGACGGTGACTCCGGTCCGAAGGTCAAGTAAAATAGCGCCACAAATCCTTTGACTTCCGACGTGACGAGCCCGGTCTCCGCGACCGTCACGCAGCCCTATCATACCCATCGTTGAATGACCAAATACATTTTCATTACCGGCGGAGTTGTTTCATCCCTGGGCAAAGGCATCGCTGCATCGTCGCTTGCCGCAATCCTGGAGGCCCGCGGGCTTAAAGTCACACTGACCAAACTCGATCCGTATATCAACGTCGATCCGGGCACCATGAGCCCGTTTCAACATGGCGAAGTCTTCGTTACCGAGGACGGCGCCGAAACCGATCTGGACCTCGGTCATTACGAGCGTTTCCTTAGCACGACGATGGGCAAGGTCAACAATTGGACCACCGGACAGATCTACGAAAACGTCATCCGCAAGGAACGGAAAGGGGAATATCTCGGAGCGACCGTGCAAGTCATTCCCCATATCACGGATGAAATCAAGCGGGTCATCCGGCTCAGCGCGGAAGGCTACGACGTGGCCTTGATCGAAATCGGGGGGACGGTGGGCGACATCGAATCCTTGCCCTTCCTGGAAGCCACCCGCCAGATGCGCGTCGAATTGGGCGACGACAAGTGCTTGTTCATTCATCTCACCCTGGTTCCGTACATCGCCAGTGCCGGAGAACTCAAGACCAAACCGACTCAGCACTCGGTAAAGGAACTCAGGACCATCGGCATACAGCCCGACATTCTGATCTGCCGTTCGGACCGGATCATTCCCAAATCTGAGCGCACCAAAATCGCTCTCTTCACCAACGTCGAGGAAGACGCCGTCATCTCCGCCGTCGACGTCGACACTATTTATCGAATTCCGCTGCTGCTGCACGAGCAGGGGCTGGACGATATCGTGGTGAAAAAACTCAAGCTCGACGCCGGCACGGCCGATCTCGCCGAATGGCAAAGGGTGATCGATGCCCTGGAGCACCCCGAGCGCGAGGTGACCATCGCCATGGTAGGCAAGTACGTCAATCATTCCGATGCTTATAAGTCCCTGACCGAAGCCCTCATCCATGCCGGCATTCAGACCAAGACCAAGGTTAACATCCGGTTCATCGAATCCGAGGAAATCGAGGACAAAGGCACCGGCTCGCTGGAAAGCGTGGACGCTATTCTGGTACCCGGCGGCTTCGGCGAGCGGGGCGTCGAAGGCAAGATCGCCACGGTCAAGTACGCCCGCGAGAAAAAGGTCCCTTATCTCGGCATTTGCCTAGGCATGCAGGTGGCGGTCATCGAATTCGCCCGCGACGTGGCGGGACTGGAAGGCGCCCACAGCACGGAGTTCCTGCCGAAGACGCCGCATCCCGTCATCGCCCTGATTACCGAATGGCAAGACGATTCCGGCACGATCGAGCATCGGGACGAAACGTCCGATCTGGGCGGCACCATGCGCCTCGGCGGCCAGAAATGCCGGCTGGTCAGTGGCAGCTTGGGCCATCGAGTCTACGGCAAGGACGTCATCAACGAGCGCCACCGCCATCGCTACGAATTCAACAACCGCTATCTCAAGCCTCTCGAAGACGCAGGACTCAGGGTGTGCGGCAAGTCCCTTGACGGCCGCTTGGTGGAAATGATCGAGATTCCCGATCATCCGTGGTTTCTCGCCTGCCAGTTCCATCCCGAATTCACCTCCACCCCGCGTGGCGGCCACCCGCTCTTCACCGGCTTTGTGCGTGCCGCGACAGAATACCGTGAAATCAAGAAGGTGAACTGATGCAACTGTGCGGATTCGAAGTCGGCTTGGACCGGCCGTTTTTTCTGATCGCCGGCACCTGCGTCATCGAAGGCGAGCAACTCGCCCTGGAGACCGCAGGGATCCTCAAAGAGATCACCTCGAGCCTGGGCATTCCTTTTATCTACAAATCCTCCTTCGACAAGGCGAACCGTTCGTCGCACGAAAGCTTCCGCGGCCCCGGCCTCGAACAGGGGCTGCGTGTTCTTGAAACGGTAAAGAGGACCATAGGCGTCCCCGTGCTGACCGACGTCCACGAGGATACGCCGCTAGGCGAAGTCGCCGCCGTCGTCGACGTGTTGCAGACGCCGGCATTTCTCTGCCGTCAAACCAATTTCATTCAGGAGGTCTGCAGGCAAGGCAAACCGGTGAACATCAAAAAAGGCCAATTCATGGCCCCATGGGACATGAAAAACGTGGCCAACAAGGCGAGAGCCGTGGGCAACGAACAGATCCTCGTTTGCGAGCGCGGCGTCTCGTTCGGTTACAACAACCTGGTTTCCGACATGCGCTCCCTCGTCATCATGCGCGAGACCGGCTGCCCCGTCGTATTCGACGCCACCCATTCGGTGCAGTTGCCCGGTGGCCAGGGCACGGCTTCCGGAGGACAGCGTGAATTCATCCCGACCTTGGCCAAGGCCGCTGTGGCGGCGGGCATCTCCGGCCTGTTCATGGAGACCCACCCCGAACCGGACAAGGCGAAAAGCGACGGCCCCAATTCTTGGCCCTTGGCTCGCATAAGGGAGCTCTTGGAGGTCCTTGTCGAAATAGACCGCATTGTTAAGCAATACGGAATGATCTAAAACGGAATTGATTTCAGAACGAAATCCCAACACCAGAGGAACGGAACCCATGAGCAAAATCACCGAAGTATGGGCACACGAAGTGCTCGACTCCCGAGGCAATCCCACCGTCGCCGTAGAGATTACGCTCGAATCCGGAGCAACCGGCTGCGCCATGGTCCCTTCCGGCGCTTCCACCGGCACGCGCGAAGCGATAGAACTTCGGGATGGCGACAAAGCCCGCTATCTGGGCAAAGGCGTTCTGAAAGCCGTCGAGAATGTCAAAACGACGATCCGGTCCGCCGTTTTGGGCATGGATGCCGCCGACCAGGCGGCCATAGACCGCAGAATGATCGACCTGGACGGCACCGACAACAAAGGCCGCTTGGGCGCCAACGCCATTCTCGGTGTATCCCTGGCGACCGCCCATGCCGCGGCGAACGATGCCGGAAAACCGCTCTATGCCCACCTCAATCGCAGTGGCGAGTTCCTGCTTCCCGTGCCCATGATGAACATCATCAACGGCGGGGCGCATGCCGACAACAATATCGACATGCAGGAGTTCATGATTCTTCCCGTCGGCGCGCCCAGCTTCCGGGAAGCGCTCCGCTACGGAGCGGAAGTCTTTCACGCACTGAAAAAAGTCCTGGCCGAACGGGGTCTCGGGACCGGCGTAGGCGACGAAGGCGGCTTCGCCCCGAACCTCCCGTCCAACGAATCCGCTATCGGCGTCATTTTGGAAGCGATCGAGCGGGCCGGATACAAAGCGGGAGAAGATATCTACCTGGGCATCGACGTCGCCAGTTCCGAGTTCTACCGAGACGGCATCTATACGCTGGAGTCCGAGAACAAGCGCTTCAACTCGGGTGAATTCGCGGACTATCTCGCCGCCTGGGTCGAAAAGTATCCGATCATCACCGTCGAAGACGGTATGGCCGAAAACGACTGGGACGGCTGGAGACTCTTGACCGATCGCCTGGGTGAGCGCATTCAGTTGGTAGGCGACGACCTTTTCGTCACCAATCCCGCCATTCTTAAACAGGGCATCGATGCCAAGATCGCCAACTCCGTCCTGATCAAGGTCAATCAAATCGGCACCCTGACCGAAACTCTGGAAGCCATAGCCATGGCACAGCAGGCCGGCTACACGGCGGTCGTCTCGCACCGTTCCGGCGAAACCGAGGACACCACGATCGCGGATCTCGCCGTAGCCACCAGTGCGGGACAAATCAAAACCGGTTCTCTCAGCCGGTCCGATAGAGTCGCCAAATACAACCGCCTTCTCAAGATCGAGGAACAGTTGGGCGACAAAGCCCGGTATGCCGGACAGAGAGCGTTCCGCCAAGCGATCTGAGAGGCTGAACGCCGTTCGACAGCCGTGTGAAAAAACTGATCGTCTTATTAATGGTGTTGATCGCCTTGCTCCAGTACCGGCTGTGGCTCGGCGACGGCGGAATCGCGGAATTGCAGGAGTTGCAGGCTCGTATCGACGAGCTTACCGAGGAGGGCGAAAAACGGCGCGAGCGCAATGCCGCGCTGGAAGCCGATGTCCGAGACTTGAAGGAAGGAACGGACGCCATCGAGGAGCGGGCTCGCCAAGAACTGGGCATGATCAAGCAAGGAGAAACTTTCATCCAAGTGATCGAAATGCCGAAGAACAAGACACACGACCGAAAGCCGCCACCAAAATCTTCGGAGCCGAAAACCGCACCACAAAACACCGAAATGCCCCGTTAGCGTTCGCCCATGACCGACATCCACCGAAACCAACGATTCTGGGCCGTCGTCCCGGCCGCCGGTGTGGGCAAACGCATGGGAGCCGATGTCCCGAAACAATATCTTCAGGTATCGGGCAAGCCGGTGCTGCAACATACCCTGGAGCGATTGCTGGAGGTCGACGCCTTCGCTGGAATCGTCGTAGCGCTCGGGAATGAGGATGCTTATTGGCCCGACCTGCCCTGTGCCGCCCATCCCAAGATCCGGGTCGCACCGGGCGGCAAGGAGCGCGCCGACTCCGTACTTTCCGCCTTGATGAGCCTCGAAGGCTTAGCCGTACCCGACGATTGGGTCCTGGTGCACGATGCCGCGCGCCTTTGTATCACCAGCGGCGATGTCCTGAAACTGATCGATCGGCTCCGGAACGATCCGGTCGGCGGCCTACTGGCGCTGCCGGTCACGGATACCTTGAAGGGAGTGGAAACCGGAGAAATCGTCGAAACCATCGACCGAAGCCGGATTTGGCGCGCGCTGACGCCCCAGATGTTCCGCTATCGCATGCTCAAGCACGCGCTGATCGATGCCGCCGTGCGGAAACTCATCGTGACGGACGAAGCCAGCGCCATCGAACTTCAAGGATGGCGTCCCAAGGTTGTGGAAGGACGCCCGGACAATATCAAAATCACCCGGCCGGAGGACTTGCCTCTGGCGGCTTTTTACCTGGAGCGACAATGCTACGAATAGGTCAAGGTTACGATGCGCATCGGTTCAAAGAAGGCGGCCAGCTGGTCCTGGGGGGCGTCGCCGTCGATTACGAAAAGAGCCTCGCGGCGCACTCGGACGGCGATGTCGCCCTACATGCCTTGTGCGATGCCTTATTGGGTGCAGCAGCACTGGGTGATATCGGCCGGCATTTTCCGGATTCCGACCCCAGTTTCAAGGGCATAGACAGCCGGGTTTTGCTCCGCGCGGTTCACGCCAAGATCACCGAACGCAGCTATTCCGTCTGCAACGTCGATCTGACCATCGTCGCCCAAAAGCCGCGGCTTGCGCCCTATATCGAAAAAATGCGCGAAACCATCGCGAGCGACCTTGACATCTCGCACGAAGCCGTCAACGTCAAGGCCACGACGACCGAAGGCATGGGCTTCGAGGGCCGGGGCGAAGGCATCTCCGCCTATGCGGTAGCGCTCCTCCAGAAAAAATAACGGCATGGGCGATTCGACCGCCGCCCTGCCCTACGCCTTCGGCGGACCTGCCGGGACCGGTATCATCAAAACCTCGCCGGAAGATTTCGCCGTCGAGGAGTTGCTGGGTTTCGAGCCTTCGGACGAGGGCGAGCATATCTTCCTGCGTATCGAAAAACGCGGCGAGAACACGGACTATATCGCCCGCCAGCTGGCCCGCTTCACCGGCGTCTCGGCGCGGGACATCGGCTATGCCGGCCTCAAGGACCGCCACGGCAAGACCGTTCAATGGTTCAGCGTATGGCTGCCGGGCAAACCCGAACCGGATTGGGGCCAACTCGAATCGCCGTCTCTCCGCATACTCGAAGTCCGCCGCAACGGCCGCAAGCTTAAAAAAGGCGCGGCGGCCGCCAACCGCTTCGAAATTACCGTTCGCGAGTTGAAGCACGACCCCGCATTGCTGGAGCAACGCTTAAAGCAAGTCGCCGGCCGAGGCGTTCCCAATTATTTCGGGACGCAACGTTTCGGCCGCGAGGGACAGAACCTCGCCAAAGCGTCGGCTCTTTTCGCGGGAACCTTGGGGCGCATCGACCCACACCGACGCGGAATTTATCTGTCGGCAGCGCGTTCCTATCTATTCAACCGCATCCTAGCCGGCCGGGTAGCGCAAGACATCTGGGACCGAGCCGTCAGCGGCGATGCCTTCATGTTTTCGAACTCGCGCAGCTTTTTCAAACCCGAAACGATTACCCCGGAAATTGGCCGACGGATCGAGGCCAAAGAGATTCACCCGAGCGGCGCGCTCTGGGGCAAAGGCACGCCCGCCGTTACCGACCGAGCATTAGAGATAGAGGCGGCTATCCTCGAAGAAGAATCCGAACTCTGCCGCGGACTTGAGGATTTCGGACTCGAAATGGCCCGCCGGCCATTGCGGCTTTGTCCGGACGGCTTTCATTGGGAGCTTTGCGACCGGAGCCGCTTGCGTTTGTGCTTCACGCTGCCCGCCGGAGCTTACGCAACCGCGGTTTTGCGGGAACTGATCGATACCGACCACTCAGACGATTAAAGGAGCCTCATGGACTGCCATCACGTCTATTACTTGGCCTTACTGCAAGGGTTGACGGAGTTTCTGCCGATCTCCAGCGCCGCTCACCTTATCCTGATGCCGGTGATCTTCGGCTGGCACGACCAAGGCTTGGCCTTCGACGTAGCCGTTCATATCGGCACGTTGACCGCGGTCGTGGTCTATTACGCGGGCGCCTTGCGCGATATGGGCGGAGCCTGGTGGCGCTCGATCTCCGGAAAAGGCATGAGCACCGATGCGAGACTCGCCTGGTTTGTGATTCTGGGAACGATCCCCGCCGGCCTCGCCGGATTGGCGGCCAACGACTACGTCGAGACCCAGTTGCGCAACCCGCTGGTCATCGCCGCCAGCACGATCGTGTTCGCCTTGGTGCTCTGGCTGGCACAAAAAGTAAGCACCGAGCGGCGCACCGATGCCGACATGAACTGGAAGGATGCGTTGATCGTCGGTCTTTTTCAGGCGCTAGCATTGGTTCCCGGCACATCCCGATCCGGTATCACGATCACCGGCGGTTTGTTCCGCGGACTAGACCGCAAAGCCGCCGCCCGCTTTTCGTTCTTGCTGTCGATCCCCGTAACCGCATTGGCGGGCTTACTCAAAAGCTACGAGTTAGTGATGTCCGACCAAGCCGTATCCTGGTGGAACATGTTCCTCGGCGCGCTGCTCTCGGGCATCGTCGCTTACGTTACCATCGACTGGTTCCTGCGGCTTCTAGACCGCATCGGCATGTTGCCTTTCGTGATCTATAGGCTGATTCTGGGCGGCGTGCTGCTTTACCTCTTTCTGCCCCGCTAGCGCCACGTCGTTTTTCCTGCATTGCGCGGCGCAAACGGGTAGAATACAAGGCTTCTTTCGAGCAACGGCGTAAAGGATCGTCATGTCTGTTGGACAATTTTGTAACCGCGATACGGTTATCCTGCGAAAAGAAGACTCGATCGTCGATGCGGCCAAACTGATGCGTGAGTTTCACGTAGGCAGCGCCATAGTGGTCGAGGATTCGACCGGCGGAGTCAAACCTGTCGGCATCGTGACCGACCGGGACTTGGTCGTTGAAATCCTTGCCGCGGAATTGGACCCGAGCGCTGTCACCATCGGCGATATCATGAGCTATGATCTCATCACCGCCCGCGAAGAGGATGGGCTGTGGGAAACCTTGCAGCGAATGCGCATCAAGGGCGTGCGCCGCATCCCCGTAGTCGATCGGCAAGGCTTGTTGGCCGGAATTCTGACCAGCGACGATCTCCTCGAGATACTCGCCGGCGAGCTTACCGAACTGGTCAAAATCATCGGCAAGGAACAGGAACGAGAACAAAAAATACGTGGCGGTTTAGCCTAGACCGTCGGCTTGGCCGAAGCGGCAGCACTGGTCGAAAAGAGACTTTCCGCTGTTGGACCCCGTTAAGGAAGCTTTGATTAAGTCCTTCGACAAACCTATCCTGAGCTTGTCGAAGCGTATGAACGGAATCCACTTGTTCAGCGCTTCCTTTAACCTAGAAACGGCAGTTGGACGTGCTCGAGTGTGCGGCGGGCGGCTCGCCCGCCGTGCAATCGGGTACGTAGCGTCTCACCCGAAAGGTGAGATCGATGCAAGTCATTTCGTAGGGTGCGGTGAGGAACGAACCGCACCCCTTGTGTCCTCGAATGATGCCTGTCCTGAGCCTGGTCGAAGGGCGTGTCCTGAGCCTGGTCGAAGGGCGGTTCGCTTCGCTCATCGCATCCTACGTTTGTGGTGCATCGAAGCGGTCAACTGCCGTTTCTAGGTTTTAAGAGTCTATCTCTCGGTAGACCGTTCATAGGCCCTAGCGGGATAGGCTCCAAGCGACTCCGGATTCATCACGATTGATTTCGAGGGCTATAAAACCCATGAACGTTACGATTTACCATAATCCCCGCTGCAGCAAGTCACGCGCGACACTCGAGCTGCTCAAGAATAAAGGCATCGAACCCACCGTGATCGAGTATCTGAAAACGCCCCCCAGCACAGCCGAGCTTGAGGCCATTTTGGCCAAGCTGAACATGGAACCGCGCGAGCTGATGCGCAAGGGTGAGTCGGTTTACAAGGAAGCCGGCTTGGATAATCCGGCCTTAGATCGAAAAGCGCTGATCGCTGCGATGGTGGAAAACCCTATTCTCATCGAACGCCCCATCGTGCTGGCGAACGAAAAAGCCGCTATCGGGCGTCCGCCTGAGAATGTATTGAAGATTCTTTAGGGCCTTCCAGGCCTTAAGCGACTTTTCCCGGTCGCGCCGGTTCGCATGACCTAATTCAAACGTTTCGTCCTTTTCATGGTTGAAGTTCTAATCGTCTACTACAGCCGTTGGGGTGCCACGGCCGAAATGGCCAATCTGATCGCGAGAGGCGTCGAGGAGGTTCCCGGCGCCGTCGCCAAGATCCGCACCGTTCCTGAAGTGTCGCCGGTCTGCGAGGCCACCGCGGACACCATTCCCGAATCCGGCGCGCCTTACGCGACACTCGATGATCTCAAAGACTGCGATGCGCTGGCCCTGGGAAGTCCCACTTACTTCGGCAATATGGCGGCACCGCTCAAATATTTCATCGACAGCACCAGTTCCTTGTGGTTTTCGGGCGCTTTGTCCGGAAAACCGGCCGGCGTGTTCACGGCCACATCATCCATGCACGCCGGCCAAGAGGCGACGCTGATCACCATGCTGCTACCTTTGCTGCACCATGGCATGGTTCTGGTCGGCATTCCCAGCAGCGAGAGCGCACTCCTCGAAACCACCAGCGGCGGGACGCCGTACGGACCCAGCCGGCATACCGGAAGCGACAACGCCGTCAGCGACGAAGAGCGCCGCTTGTGCCGCGCGTTCGGCGCGCGCTTGGCCCGCGTCGCGCTGGCGCTGAAGAGTGCGCAAGTAAAGTAGTTTCCTGAGCTCATGACGGACACTTTCGGCAGCGTGTTTCGCGTCAACCCTCAGAACGCCGCGGCGGCCAAACCCTATTGAACCTATGGCGGAGCAACTTCCTCTGCGCTTCGCCTTCAATCCCGAGATGGGTTTTCAGCAATACCACTCGGGCGGCAACATCGAAATCGTTGCGCACCTGAAACAAGCTGCCGGCGGCCGCGGCGAGACCGTGGTTTTTCTGTGGGGCGAACCAGGCACCGGCAAGAGCCACTTGCTCAATGCCTGCTGTCGGGAAGCGTGTCAGAGCGGCTTATCCGTCTCTTACTTGCCATTAGCAGGTCTCCGCGAGTACGGGCCCGGCGTGGTCGATGGCCTGGAGCATCAGGATTTGGTTTGCCTGGACGATGTCGATTTGATCGCCGGAGACGATGCCTGGGAACGGGCTTTATTCAATCTGTTCAATCGCTTGCGAGAACACGGCAATCGCCTCATCGCGACCGCTAGCGTACCGCCCGCCGAGCTTTCGATACATCTGCCCGACCTCAAAACCCGATTGGGCTGGGGATTGACCTTGCGCGTGCAGCCTTTGAACGATGACGAAAAGCTGCTGGTTCTCGGTGCCTACGCCCGCTCGCTCGGTCTTGACCTGCCGCCCCAGGTCGGGCGTTTTCTGCTTTCACACCACCGCCGCGATCTGTCCTCTTTGAAACGATTGCTGGACGAACTCGACCACGCAACCCTTGCCGCAAAGCGCAAGCTCACCATTCCCTTTTTGAGGACCTGCCTGCAGAACACAGCTAGCGAGCATCAATCCGGGAAAGCGGAACACCGCTCGACCTAGAGTCCCGGCCACGCTCTGGTTTTGTCGGCAGGTTAAAGAACGCATCTGGAGGAATCGATATGAAAGTACTCGTCATAGGCTCAGGGGCCGTCGGCAGCTTTTATGGCTCTCTCCTCGCCAGGCAGGGCGCGGACGTTTCCATGGTAGCCCGCTCCGATTACGAACACGTCAAAGCCCACGGCATAGACGTTGCCAGCGACACCAAACTGGGCCATTATCACTTCCGGCCTCGTACCGTGGTGCGCAACGCCTCGGAATTGACCGAAAAGCCCGATTACGTCCTCCTCTGCATCAAAGTGGTCGAGCACGCCGATCGGGTCGGACTCCTGAAAGACGCGGTGGGACCGGAAACGTCCGTTGTGCTCATTTCGAATGGCATCGACATCGAGGACGAAATCGCGAAGGCGTTCCCGAATAACGAACTGATCAGCGGCCTCGCGTTCATCTGCGTCACCCGCACCGCGCCTGGCAAGATCTGGCATCAGGCCTACGGAAGACTAGCCTTGGGCAATTATCCGCAAGGGCTTACCGAGAAAACTCGGGCACTATGCAGCCTGTTCGAACAATCAGGCATTACTTGCGTCGCCTCCGAGGATATCGTCGCGGCTCGTTGGCAGAAATGCGTTTGGAATGCTCCCTTCAACCCCTTGTCGGTGCTCTCCGGCGGACTCAGCACGAACGACATACTCTCGACTCAGGAGTCTTTCGTGCGAGCCATCATGGAGGAGGTTTGCCTGATCGCCGAAGCCACCGGGCACGCCTTGCCTTCCGATACCGTCGACAAGAACATAGAGAGCACTTACAAGATGCCGCCTTACAAGACCAGTATGCTGCTGGATTTCGAGGCGGGCCGGCCAATGGAGACGGAAGCCATCCTGGGCAATGCCGTGCGAGCCGGATGGAAAGCGGGCGTGCCGATTCCCCATCTGGAATCGGTTTATGCTTTGATGAAGCTCAGAGAACTGAGCCGTCGAGCGGGATAACTCGTTGCGCACGATGCACTTTTCTTTGTTCAGCGCATCCCGCTACCTTCTCGCTCTCGGGGCCGGGTTTGACAAGAGCGCCAGAACCGGCCTCACAAGTCGAAATTACGCCTGGCGCGAGGCGGACGTAATGCCAAACCAAGAATCGTCCTAGAACGGCATCCCCCGTCCCAGGTTGCCCTTCATGCCGCGCAGCATATTCATCAGATTGCCCTTTTTGAATTTCTTCATCATTTTCTGCATCTGATCATACTGCTTGAGCAGACGGTTGACGTTCTGCATATCCGTGCCGGAGCCTCTCGCGATGCGCTGTTTCCGAGAGTTGTTGATCACGTCCGGAAAAGCCCGCTCTTGCTTGGTCATCGAGTTGATGATGGCGATCTGCTGAATCATCTCCCTGTCGTTCACTTTCTCCTTAACATGCTGCGGCAGGTTCGCCATACCAGGAAGCTTGTCGAACATCGCAGCGACTCCGCCCAGATTCTTCAACTGCAGCAACTGATCGCGATAGTCGTTCAGATCGAAGGACTTGCCCTTCTGAATCTTCTTGACCAGTTTTTCGGCCTTGGTTTTGTCGATCTTGCGTTCCGCTTCCTCTATCAGGCTCAGCACATCGCCCATCCCTAAGATTCGGGACGCGATACGGTCGGGATGGAAGCGTTCCATGGCCGCGGTTTTTTCGCCCACGCCCAAGAACTTGATGGGCTTGCCCGTGATATGGCGGACCGACAACGCGGCGCCGCCTCGGGCATCGCCGTCGGTCTTGGTCAGAATGACGCCGGTGAGCGTGAGCGCGTCGCCGAATGCCTTCGCGGTGTTGGCGGCGTCCTGGCCGGTCATCGAATCGACCACGAACAGCGTTTCGATCGGCTTGATGGCGGCATGAATCTGTCTGATTTCCTCCATCATCTCGTCGTCGATGTGGAGACGGCCGGCGGTGTCGATGATGACCACGTCCTTATACTTTTTCCGGGCATGTTCGACGGCGTTGCGAGCGATATCCACCGGATTCTGCGTAGGATCGCTCGGGAAAAAATCGGCGCCCACCTCGGCGGCCAAGGTTTGCAGCTGATCGATAGCGGCGGGACGATAGACGTCGGCGCTGGCGACCACGACGGACTTGCGCTCGTTCTCCTTGAGCCAGCGAGCCAGCTTGGCGACCGTGGTCGTTTTACCGGCACCTTGGAGACCCGCCATCAGGATAACCGCCGGCGGCTGCGTCGCGAGGTTGAGCCGCTCGTGGGCGCTGCCCATGATGGCGATCAATTCTTCATTGACGATCTTCACCAGCGCTTGGCCGGGCGTCAGGCTGGACTGAACTTCCTGCCCCAGTGCCCGGGTCTTCACGTGCTCGATGAAATCCTTGACCACCGGAAGAGCCACATCGGCTTCCAAAAGGGCCATGCGCACTTCTCGCAAGGTGTCCTGGATATTGCTTTCGGTCAAGCGGCCCTGACCGCGAATCTTCTTGAGCGATTGGGTTAAACGTTCGGTAAGGTTGTCAAACATGGCTCTAAATCCTGCGGGCTATGGATATAGCCGGGTAACTTCATCTTGATCGGTCATTATGCCAGACTAGAAAGTTCCGGAGGACATGATTAAATGAATTCTACGCTGTTTGGCGCGATGGCGATCGCCACTTATGTCGCCGCCGCTTTTGCCCTGATTCGTTCGCTGCGCGCGCACGACTATGCGGCTGCCGAGACATCTACGCTTCGGCGGCTGAAACCCTTGGCACTCGGTTGGTTCGCCGCCGTTTTGCATGCGCTTGCGCTCACTACCGGCTTTGAAACTCACGAAGGACTCAACCTCAGCTTTCTGAGCGCGATGTCGCTGGTGGCCTGGGTCATGGTTGCCATCCTGCTCCTTGCGGCTCTCGCGAAACCGGTGGATAAGCTGGGAATGGTCGTTTTTCCGATGGCCGCGCTGGTCCTTCTGCTAAAGCTCAGCATCCCGGAGAGCGTTCACACGGTGAAAGACCTTTCTTGGCCTTTGACCATTCACATCGTGGTCTCCATGCTCGCTTACAGTTTTCTCAATATTGCCGCCTTTCAGGCCGCGCTGCTGGCTTTTCAGGATTGGCGGCTGCGCACCCACCATACTGACCTCCTGCTGCGCTCGCTTCCGCCTCTGCAAACCATGGAAACCCTGTTGTTTCAGCTGATTGCGGCGGGATTCGTATTTCTCAGCGTGTCGCTGGTCACCGGCTTCATCTTTCTGGAAGACATGTTCGCTCAGCATCTCGCGCACAAGACGGTGCTGTCGATCCTAGCATGGATCTTGTTTGCGATACTGCTGATCGGACGGGTTCGTTACGGCTGGCGGGGAACCATAGCCATCCGCTGGACGCTGGGAGGATTTCTGTCGCTGATGCTGGCCTATTTCGGCAGCAAGATGGTGTTGGAGTGGATATTGGACCGGGCTTGATGCTGAAGGCGTTGATCCTGGCCTGGACTACAAAATTTTGTCCAAAGTCGCCACGATGCCCACCGCAACAACCATCATACCGCCCAGCTTGATAATCAGGCGATACTCAAGCTCTCTTAGATCCTGCTTAGTCGCCAATTCCGCTTCGCCCTGGGCCTCCTTGAAGGCATCGGCCACCGCTTCGGCCTGTTCCTCGGTAAATCCGGACTCTTTCAGGCGACGAACAAACTTGTGCGTGTCAAGCGTGATTGACGTCATTATCAAACCTCCTACCCGCAGTTTGACAGATTTTCCGCAAGGGCGCCATGTCGAGACAACGCTATCTCTCGACCGCCGTTTTGATCCTAGAGCGTTTTCACTTTCCTTAAGAAAGCTCTGATTAAGTTTCCAGTGGGAAAAGCGAACAGTGCAACTGTTTGATCTAATTCCATTTCTCGATCAGAAGGGTAACAATAAGAGCTGTTCTTTTAGGTGTGAAC
>DYIL01000055.1 GCA_020723665.1 Methyloversatilis universalis | reverse complement strand
GGAATTCGGCGGCTGATGGGGCATCCCGGTCATTTCCGAAATTCAACTTAGGTTTCTAGGATGATCCGTATGTCCGGCGGAGTGGGAGGACGGCGGGGGCGACCCCGCCTCATACCCGATTCCCGAAATATCGGCCGGGGTAATTAATGTTGACTCGAATGCCGAATGGAATTAGCAGGCTGTTGAAAAATTCGATGCTCCTGCCATAGGTAGTGGGCAACGACGAAACTGTTAACCTACATGTCGTATGCAGAATGCGTTTTTCAACACCCTGTTAGCTGTTTGCCACGTAGGTACGGTTCGATTCGGGTAAGATGGCCTTTCATAAAGCGGTAAGTTGGAACGCCGAAGCGCGGAAGTCTTGAGGATGAGTGATTTGGAAACAGGACAGAACCCGATTGGTCCAACGGCGTCGATTTCGGAGATGGGGAGCGTCGACTGGGAAACCCTGGTGGACCACCGAACCTGTGTTCAGCAGAACGAGGATCTGGCGAGTGTGCAGGAGAAGTTTCGTCAGGCCGATGTCAGTTTCATGGCCGTTCTCGACAGAAAGCGCGTGATCGGCCTTTGCGCGCGTCACGAAATCGCCATGCGCCTCGGCTCGCAATACGGATTCTCGCTGTTCGGAAGAACCCCGGTCCGCGATCACCTGGTCGCGCAGCCTTTGTTGATCAATGTCAAGCAGGTCTGGTCCGACGTGCTTCAGCGCGTGTTTTCGCGTAGCGGCGAAAGCTTCAACCAGGACGTGCTGCTGGTCGACGATCGATGCGCATTCCTGGGACTTATTTCGGTGCAAACCCTGGTCCGCCTCCAGACTCGGCTGCTGATGCAGAGCATCGCCGAGTTGGAGCAAAAGCAGGCCGAGATCTGCCGGCGCAATCAGCAGTTGACAGAGGATCTGCGCATGGCCCGCGAAGTGCAATTGGCCATGCTGCCACGGACGGTGCCGACCATTCCTCCAGAAGCCGCGCCGGATGTCAGCGCAGTGCGCGTTTTCAGCCACTATGCGCCGCTCGGCCTGGTGAGCGGGGATTTTTTCGACGTTTTCGCGATCTCCGACACAGCCATTGCCGTTTTCATCGCCGACGTGATGGGACATGGCGTGCAGGCCGCCTTGGTCATGGCCATGATGCGGGCACTGATTCAGAACCATCGCGTGGCGGCCGCCGAGCCGGGCCGATTGCTGACCGCGCTGAACCGTGACTTTTGCGATATGTTGAAAGGCAGCAGTCTGTCGACCTTTGCTTCGGCTTTTTCGTTGGTGATCGATATCGGTGCCGGCGAGTTTCGTTATGCCAATGCCGGACACCCTTGCCCCATTCATCTATGCCGGCAAACCGGGCACGCGGCACACCTGGATTGCGTACAGTCCAGCAATGGTGGCGTACTCGGCGTGCGCCCCGATGTGGTTTATCACACCGGGAGCGCCGAATTGAAGGCGCAAGACGCGGTAGTGCTCTTCACCGACGGACTGTTTGAAGTCCGCGGAGAGGACGACCTCCTGGGGCCGGAGCGACTGTTGGCACTGGTGGCGTCAACTATGAAACAATCGGGACAGGTTTTGATTCGGGATTTGGTCAGCGGTGTTCAGGGGTTCTCGCCGCAAGGTCAGTTCGAGGACGACGTGTGTCTGGTAACGGTGGAAATCGGCGAGGTCGCGCCCGAAGGACTCTATCGACCCTTGGCGTGATGTGGCGGAAGCGTGCTTGGATAGGTCCCTTTGGCTTGGAATTGGCGTATGTTGCATCGTGTTTATGAACGGCTGTGCTCGTGACTTGGTATTTCCGACCTTGAGCGGAGCCCCTCCCATCGTCATCGCCCACCGCGGGGCCAGCGGCTATCTGCCCGAACATACGCTGGCCGCCTATGAACTCGCGATCGAACAAGGAGCGGACTTCATCGAACCCGATCTCGTGTCCACCAAGGACGGCGTTTTGATCGTGCGCCACGAGCTGAACATCACCGGAACGACGAACGTTTCCGAACACCCGGAGTTCGCTGCGCGGCGGACGACCAAGGTGATCGATGGAACGGCCGATGAAGGCTGGTTCGCCGACGACTTCACGCTTGCAGAAATCAAAACCCTGCGGGCAAGGCAACGTCTTCCGTTTCGCTCCCAGCAATTCAACGACCGCTTCGAAATCCCGACCTTCGAGGAGGTGATTGCATTGGCAAAACGCGAGAGCGAGCGGCGCGGGCGCGTCATCGGCATTTATCCGGAGACCAAGCATCCCAGTTATCACGGGTCGGTCGGCCTGCCGCTGGAGGAAAAACTAGTCGAAGCGCTGAAGCGGCATGGATGGGCCGACAGAACCGCTCCCGTAGTCATTCAGTCCTTCGAGACGGCCAATTTAAGAGCCTTGAGGAAAATGACCGGCGTTCGGCTGGTGCAACTTATCGACGGACTCGGTCTCGGAGCGGATGGAAGCCCGCTACCGGGCCGTCCATACGATTTCGAAGCGGGCGGGGATTCCCGCACTTACGCGGATTTGCTGACCGAAGACGGCTTGGCCGAGATCGGAAGCTATGCGGACGGCATCGGGCCATGGAAACGTTATCTGGTCGGTGTTACCGCGAGCGGCGGCATCGACGCCGGCGCGGATGAATCTCAGAGGAAACTTCGGGCTCCAAGCACCGTGATCCGGGATGCGCACAAGGCCGGCTTGTTCGTTCACGCCTGGACGTTCCGCAACGAGCCCCGCTATTTGGCGAGCGACTACGGCGACGACCCGCTGGCAGAATACCGGCAGTTTTACCGCCTTGGTGTCGACGGCGTTTTTTCGGATTTTCCGGATACCGCCATCGCCGCGCGTGCAGCCGAACGAAACCAGTAGGACCGGTAGCCATTCCCGACAGAGCCGTTGAGCAGACGGGTTCGTTGGAAGGGTGGCTTCGGCGCTCCCGAAGACACCGTTTGCGATTGGGAAGGGTGGCTTCGGCGCTCCCGAAGACACCGTTTGCGATTGGGAAAGGATTCGCGACATTACGCCGCTCGGCCAGAGGTTTGCGTCTTGATGGCCAAGACGGCATTAACAAACGCTCCCGGCGCGACCCACGGGAAGGCAGTGAATCCGTCGGCTAGTGGCTATGTTACGACCGGTTCGATATCGCTCTCGGGCACCCGCAAAATGCCGCCGGAAGGAAATTCTATGAAACAGTCGCCGCTGTTGAAGCGCGAGTAGCGCTTGATGATGGCGGGTTGACCTGGGAGATGGGAATCCTTGAAAAAGCGGGGCCTTTTGGGTTTATACAGTACTGCTGTACCGAGGGGAATTTTGGTGCTTGATTGAGACAATCGTGGATTCATGGTTGTGGAAGACTTATCCATTATACGCCCAAACCGCGTCAAAATGTGGATAACGTCGCGCGCAACCGGATTCGACGATGAATCGATGCGACCGATGCCGGAATGCGCATGGACCGTGCCTGAGGGGAACGATCATTCGGCGTGATTAGGCTATAGACGGCTTCATTCAATCGTGCTTTGCACGTCATGTAAGCACGTAAAAATACGTATGAGCGGTTGTTGAGCGGGTTCGTCCGGTTACGGCAGCGGCTGAAGCCCGCGCAGATTTCGGAAGCTGCTGGAACGCACGGTGTCCAGGAAATCCAGCATGAAGGCCGACGCCGCCGTGGATTCCGTGGTCGCGGCATATAAGGCGCTCCACAGACCTTTCTTGCCGATCGGTTTTGCCAGAACGTAATCCCGCTCCAGATAGCTCTGCACCGTCCAGTTGGGTAAGGCTGCGATGCCGCGCCGGCTGGCGACGAGCTGCAGGATGGCCACGGTCAGCTCGGCGGTGCGCCGCTTCGGTTCTATTCCGACCGGTTTCAACACCTTGCGCACGATGTCCAGCATGTCGTCCGGCACCGGGTAGCTGATCAACGTTTCCTCGGCGAAATCTTCCGGTTTCAGGAAGGGTTTGGAGGCAAACGGATGTTGCCGCGACACCAGTCCGACGATTTCGAAACTGAACAGCGGGTGGAAAGCGAGTCCGGAGCGCGGCTGCGGCTCGGAAACCACCACCAGTTCCGCGCGATTTTCCAGTAGCAGGGCCAACGGGTCGGCGTGAAAGCCCGAGACCAGGTCCAGCTCGATTTCCGGCCAATGCTCCCGGAACTGATCCATGGCCGGCATGAGCCAATCGAAGCAGGTGTGGCACTCCACCGCGATGCGGAGCTGTCCGGCTTCGCCCTGGGCGATGCGGGCGACGTCCCGCTCCGCCTCTCCGACCAGCTTCATGACCGTTTCCGCCAGCGTGTGGAGGCGCTGTCCGGCCGGCGACAGCCGCAGCGGCTGGCTTTTACGCTCGAACAGGCTGACGCCGTAGTGCTCCTCCAATTGCTTGATCTGGTGCGAGATCGCCGACTGCGTGAGATAGAGCCGCGTCGCGGCGCGCGACAAGGTGCCGGTTTCCACCAGGGCCAGCAGGGTTTGCAGATGGCGCAGCTCCAAAATCGACTGAGTCATGAATGAAATCGATGAAGATTATGAAAACAATGAGTTTGAATAATAATCATCGGGAACCGATCATGCCAGCTCCGAATCGATTTACTAGAGGAAGCAGACTCATGGCGATAACGCATTCCTTGGGATTTCCCCGCATAGGCGCTAAGCGCGAGTTGAAACAGGCTTTGGAAGCCTACTGGACTGGCAAGATCGGTTTGTCGAATTTGACCGAAACCGGCCGACAGCTTCGCGAGCGGCATTGGGCGCTGCAGCGCAGGGCAGGGATCGACCTGGTGCCGGTGGGCGATTTCGCCTATTACGATCAGATGCTGAACATGACGGTATTGCTGGGCGCCGTTCCCGGACGTTTCGGTTTCGGCGACGCGTCCTCCAGTCTCGACTGCTATTTCCAGTTGGCCCGGGGCAACCAGGACCAGCCGGCCATGGAAATGACCAAGTGGTTCGATACCAACTACCACTACATCGTCCCGGAGTTCCGTCGCGACACGACGTTTCGTCTGGCCGCGGAATGGCTGTTCGAGGAGGTGGAGGAGGCCAAGGCTCTGAGATTCAACCCCAAGCCCGTGCTGATCGGGCCTCTGACTTATCTGTTTCTGGGCAAGGCGGAGGACGAAGGTTTCGACCGGTTGGAGCTATTGCCCCGCTTGTTGCCGGTCTATGCCGAAATCCTTGGACGGCTCGAGAAGCAGGGCGTCGACTGGGTACAGATGGACGAGCCGGCCCTCGTGCTCGACCTGCCGGCGGACTGGCTTGCAGGCTTCCAAGAGACCTACCGGCGACTGGCGGCGACGGGGCCGAACGTCCTTTTGGCCACTTATTTCGATTCGGCGGCGGATCGAGCGGATTTGATGAAGGCGCTGCCGGTGGCCGGATTGCACCTCGATGCCGTCAGCGCACCGGAGCAGGTGCCGGCCTTTCTTGACGGATATCCTTCGGACAAGGTTTTGTCGCTTGGGGTCATCGATGGCCGCAACGTCTGGCGCACGGATCTCAGACGCGCGCTGGCGTTGGCCGAGGCCGCCCGTGCGGAGTTGAGCGAGCGGCTGTGGCTGGCTCCGAGCTGTTCGCTGCTCCATGTGCCGGTGGACCTCGAGCCCGAGACCGAGCTGGAGTCGGAAATCAAGAGCTGGCTAGCTTTCGCCGTGCAGAAACTTCAAGAGCTGGCGATCTTGGACAAAGGCTTGCGGCTGGGCGCGGAGGCGATCCGAAACGAATTGGAGACGCAGGATCGGATGTTACAAAACCGCGCAACCTCACCGCGGATTCACAATCCGGCGGTCAAGGCTCGCCTGGAGCAGTTGACCGAAGCGGATTTCCGGCGCTACTCGCCGTTTTCCGAACGGATCTCGTTGCAGCGGGAACGGCTGCGGCTGCCCGCCTTTCCCACTACCACCATCGGCTCCTTCCCGCAGACTCCGGACATCCGCAAGGCCCGCGCCGATTACCGCAAGGGAGAACTGGACGAAGTCCGGTACCGGGAGGCCATGTGCAAGGCCATACGCGAAGCGGTGCACAAGCAGGAAGCGCTCGGCCTGGATCTCCTGGTGCATGGCGAAGCCGAGCGTAGCGACATGGTGGAGTATTTCGCCGAACAGTTAGAGGGCTTCGTCGTTACCCGGCAGGGCTGGGTACAGAGTTACGGCTCTCGCTGCGTCAAGCCGCCGATCATCGTCGGCGACGTATCGAGGCCGAAGCCTATGACTCAGGAATGGATCGCCTATGCCCAAAGGCAGACCCGGAAGCCGGTCAAGGGCATGCTGACCGGCCCCGTAACCATGCTGCAATGGTCTTTCGTGCGCGACGATCAGCCCCGAGCGGTCACCGCTTTCCAAATCGCCTTGGCCATCCGCGACGAAGTGGGAGACCTCGAGCAAGCCGGCGTTGCCGCCATACAGATCGACGAACCCGCGATCCGGGAAGGCTTGCCGCTCAAGCGGCGCGACTGGGACGACTATCTGGGCTGGGCGGTAAAAGCGTTTCGCCTGGCATCATCCGGCGTCGGGGACGATACCCAGATCCATACCCATATGTGCTACTCGGAGTTCGGAGACATTCTGCCCGCCATCACCGATATGGATGCCGACGTGATCACCGTCGAAACCTCCCGTTCGGGGATGGATCTGCTGGCCGCCATACGCGAATTCCGCTATCCCAACGACATAGGCCCAGGCGTCTACGACATTCATTCTCCCCGCGTGCCGGACAAAGAGGAGATGCTGCGCCTTCTGCAAAAAGCGTGCGAGGCTATCCCGCCGGAACGGCTCTGGGTCAATCCCGATTGTGGACTCAAGACGCGCGGATGGCCGGAAGTGGAGCAAGCCCTGGCGAATATGGTCGAGGCGGCGAAAATGCTACGCCAACGGCAGGCGTCGGCGGTTGAAGCTCGACGCCGTTCGTGAAGTGACGACGGATGACACGCGCCGTCGATTCCGGCGAACTCGGATAACTTCCATGAGCGCGATAGCCCGCGACACTGTACCGCCGACGCGGGGTCTGGAGACGGCTTCGAACAGTTGTGCGGCGATGAAGACGCGGGTGGCAGTCCGTGTCGGCGCAGCACTCGTGACGAAGAAACGTGGATCATTCTAGAAACGGCAGTTGGACGTGCTCCAGTGCGCGGCGGGCGGGGCGGCGGGCAAGCCCGTCCTGAGCGGAGTCGAAGGGCGGTTCGCTTCGCTCACCGCATCCCACTTTTCCGGTGCATCGAAGCGGTCAACCGCCGTTTCTAGGTTCAAAGTAAGGCGGTTTTGTTCAGGGAAGCCTGCGAACGAAGAGTGATCGCCGTGGCGCGGATCGGTGTATCCGTTCACATTCCGCCGGGTGGAGCGGAATCGATGCCCCGCGTTCGTGCCGGGTCGTTTCGGCGGATTCTCAGTATTCCCAATGGGTCAACAATAAGTAGATGGCGATGGTCATCATGACCACGACGAACGCCAGAATCGCCAATATCCCCGTTCCGCAGGCGAGAAGCGTGAACGGGAATTTCCATGAGGCGAATAGGTTTCCCATGCCTTCGAGTGCCGACAGCGTCACCAGGAGCATCCCGAAAATGACGGTCCATTTGGCCGTATAGCCCGGCAGATAGACCCGTTTGCACCGGTTGCGGCGATAAGCCGCGGCGCGCTCCAGAAAGGAACCTGCATTGGCGTTTTCAAAGATCCAGAGCGGCCACAGATAAAGATAAAGGAGACAGGAAAGAGACCTGTCGTTCCGGATATTCGAGACATCGATATTCATTCTAGGTACCTCCATGATCGTTCAGACCCTCTGTCGCCAAATATATTTCATCTGGCGATCCGTTGCAGATCCACGACCTGAACGGTCCGCTTAGGAAAGCGAATCCCCGGCGCCTGTGAACCGAGCATTAGTCCGCGATTTTGGTGAGGATGTCTTTCAGGAAGCCCTGAACAAGCCGGCGTAGGCAGCGCGTTCGGCTGGCCACCGCGGGCGCTGGTGGGGCGGACAGAATCATGTCGATCGTCGGCAGAGCGGCCTCGGCGAGCGGCACGGGGTCGGGCGATTGACATGCCAGAAGAGGAGTAAGCCGTGCAGCACGGCAGCAAGAGCCGTGGCGGCTGCGACCGGACGCTTCCAGGTAAAGGGGATCTCGGCCGAGGCGAACGGCGGACCTCCCGGACCGCCGTAATGCGGGTCTCCGGAAACGAAAATAGGCGCTCATTCCTTGGATAACGTACCGAAGATCGGGGCGACGCTGCTTGCAGTTTTGCGCCGTACCTTCCGGCGCTTGTCGACTCCTTGGAGCGAAAGCGCTGGCCCGGCGGAAGGCCGCGTCGCGGAGTACGGTGCTGTCCCCTCGCCTTTCGGTGTTTCGACTGCGGCTTGGCCGTTCGGCCGGCTGGACCGGGATTCGTTTTCCTCGGCCTGATCGTGATCGGAACCGCGTTGAAGGTCGGCGATTTGCTGTCGCAATGCATCGAGGCGACGGCGTATGTCGCCGAGTAACTCGCCCAAATAGTCGAAATGAATCTGGAAATAGCGTGCCGAAGGAAACTCCGCTCCCTCCGTGGTTCCGGGTTCCGAAGCTTGCCGCTCGTTCAAGGCGGCCCTTGGGCGAGAGCCGGGATGACCTTTCTCTGTGCTCATGGGAATTCCTTTCTTGTCGTGTCTTATTCGTAAAGACGTATGAGCGGGGCTAATCCCGCACCGTCGACGAAGAAAAATTCTTAGGCGGCCTTGAGCCTTGTGTATCTGTAAAGCTTATAAAACAGTCGTCAACGTTGAGATATGGGATATCACCAGCCGCAGGAGGCCCATTGCCGCGATGCAGCATGTCAATCGCTCGCGCCAGGGCTTGGTGCCGGCGAGGCCACACCGCACTGCCTCGATGGTTGGATAGGAAGAGGGCACCGTTATATGCCGTTGGACATTCGAGTGAACATAAATCGTGGGACGGGTCGAGCGAACCGCCCTCCATCGATGGTAGGCCGAGATAAGCTTGTCCTGAGCGACGTAGAAGGGGTTTTTTCCGGCCTACATGTGGTTCTTGATTTAGCAATGGAATAACTCGCCGATTCGAGTGGCCCGGTGGCTTACGGCGCTTGCGAAGCGCAGCGGCTGATCATCGGTCACTGCTGACGTGCGCCTAGCCCACCCTACAAGAATGAATGCCTTATCGAAGGCGATTTGGATAAGCCGCTTTTCGGCAATCCCTTGCCGAGTTCGCCTAATTCCTGTGGCTTTCGAGAAATTGCAGGAGGCGCGGGAAGATATCCACGTGGACGTTTTTCCCCATGAACACGTCCTGATGGCCGTAGCCGGGAAATACGTGCAATTGGTGTCGTCCCGGCACGATTTTTTCCAGCCTTTGATGACAGACGATATTGGAATCGGTGAACACGCGATTTTGTTGCCCGGTGATGAACAATACCGGTGTTTCGATCTCGGCCGCATAGGCGAAATAATTGTTCGGCAGGGTCTGATACCTGGGATTTTCGGGTTCCAATTTCACCGCCGTGTTGCCGGCCCGAACCATCTTGCGCACGTGTCGGTAGTAATGCACGCTGACACCGCCGTACAGATCTCCGCCGCGGTTATGGGTGACGTCGAGCAGGTTGTCGTGGTTGTACAGAGCCGGGAAGCCCGTGCCCCACATGAAGCTCAGCATATGGCATTCCGGTGAATCGCACTCGCGGTGGAAGGACGAAATCAACCAGCCGAGAAATTTTCCCATCGACCAGCCCGGCTCGCGCCGCCAGTAAGGATTGATGTATTCGACGCTGAGCAGGTAATCGCAAAGAAAGGGTCCTATGGCCAGCTTGACTTTCGACCAGCCCGGCACCCTGGGTGTCAGGGAAACGCTGTTGGCGATGACGCTGCGAATGCCCGATACCGCTTTGCCGAAAAGGCTCATCATAAACGAAACCGAGCCCAAGCAATGACAGATCACATGGATGCGCTTGCCCTCGCCGACCGCGCGGCGCACCGTCGCAATGGCGGCGGGATGATCGAACAGGGCGATATCGTCCATGTTGTAGCGGTTCCGGTGCAGGTTGTAGGAATAGCGGTTGCTCATGCGGAAGTCCAGGGTCCAGACATCCGTGAAACCGTGGTCCAGGAGGTACTGCACCAGGTTGTAGTGTTCCGGCATGATGAACATGTCGCTGGAGGTGGTCAGGCCGTGAATGATGACGACCACGTCATCGCAGGGTGCGCGCAGGAACCGCAGCAGGCTCAATCCGAGGCGGTCGCCGGTGGTGAAGGGATGGGTGGTGATTTCGGCATCGCGCACGCCCTCGGTGGTATAGAGCGGGATTTCCCGCTCGAAGGCACCCATTTCCGGCATCAGCGACGGTGCATAGGTTTCCCACAGCGCGCCGAAAAAGAATTTGCCGAAGCGTTCCAGGGCGCCCATTCGCTCCGCAAAGTTCGGCGCGTCGGCGCGCAGGGTGGTCAACTGGTGCATGAAATCCGTGAACTCCATGCGCAGGATGCCGGTCGCGTATAAATCAGCGTTAGCCTCCTGGTCCGCCTCGACATGGCCTCGATAGAGATTGGTGAACAGGGTCGTGGTGTCCTTCCAGACATCCGGACCGGTATTGTCCTGGATGCTCTTGAACCCGCTCAGGGTGAACGGCTGGCCCTCGGCATCCTCGAAAAACAGGCGGTAGCGCATCTCCTTCCGATTCAGGTCGCCGGTCATGGCGAAAAGGTTGAAAGTTCCCTTCAGGACCGGGCGCCTTCCGCCAACCAAGGTGCCCTGCACGTAGCCGACGGCCTGAGCCTGACGTTCAGGCGGGGTGAGAAACTTATCCAGATCCTCGGTTTTGATGGTCAGGTGGAACATGAAGCGGCTGCCGTCGGCTTCGCCTTTCCGGTAGCCGTCCTCGAACGAGGTCTCGTCGGCGGCAAGATAGCCCTTCATCTCTTCCGTGAACTGAAAACCGATCGCATTCTGGAGATTCGTGCTCATGGCGGATTCCTCGCAGGTTCAAGGTAGGGTCTGGCTGAGATCGTCGGTTGGAAGGTCGGGATTGCCGGTAATTCCTTGAGCGATCCACTCCGAGACGGCGGAAATGGTCGCGACCGGATTGGCGCCGACGGCATCGGGTAATCCCATTTCTCAATCAAAAGGAAAACGTTGTAGGCCGGAATGAGCCCTTCGACGTTGCTCAGGACAGGCTTATCCCGGCCTACCATTGAAGAAATTTTCTTTTTGTTCGAAAAAATGGAATAAGACCGAGCCCCGGGCGTCAAGGCAGAGTAGAAATGTCCCGGTAGTTGAGCAAGATAGAGACGTCCGGTTGCAGGCTTTCTGGGCATGTCAAGGGCATGCGACAGCATAGCGAGGCGAACCTTTGATATGGCCAGAAAGCCTTGAAAACTCGTGCATGGCTAAGGTACCAGCTTGTTCTGGCATCGCAGCCATACGAGCACCATCTCGGTCTGAGGACCCTCCTGGGCCATCAAAGCGGACATTTCTAAATTTGCTCTGACACGTTTTGTTCTTATTCTCAACCCATAGCCCCGGCAGCGGGATCAGAATCATCCTAGAAACGGCAGCTGGACGTGCTCGAGTGTGGGGCGGGCGGGGCGGCCGGCAAGCCCGTCCTGAGCGGAGCCGAAGGGCCTGTCCTGAGCCTGGTCGAAGGGCCTGTCCTGAGCCCCGCCGCGGGGTAGTCTCCCGCAAGAAGGCGCAACGCCGCCAGACGCTTCGCCCGCCGTTAAATCGGGTAGGTAGCGTCTCCACCCGAAAGGTGAGATCGCTGCAAGTCATTTTGTAGGGTGCGGTGAGGAACGAACCGCACCCATCGTGTCCTCGAATGATGCGTGTCCTGAGCCTGGTCGAAGGGCGGTTCGCTTCGCTCGCTGCATCCTATTTTCGGGTGCGTCGGCGGTCAACCGCCGTTTCTAGGATCATGCCTTGATCGGTCTTGATACGCAAGTTTCGAAGCGAAGCCCCGCTGCGTAAGGGGCGCGGAGGCCGATACGGCACTAAGAGCCTATCTCATTAGGCCGTTCGCCCTAAGCCCTTCGACCAGGCTCAGGACAGGCTTGCCGAAGGGTTTCTTGAGCCTACTGGGATAGGCTCTAACTCCTCGGCTTCGGAATTGGACGGTGTCCGGTAATCCCTTGGTTTTCCGTCGGGCCGTCGCGGGGCCTTCGAGCTGTCCGAATCGTTCGCTCCCGTCTGCGAACTCATCGTATAGTTCATTGAAGAACCGATCATTCGGAACCCGTTTAGGGAGGTGGCTTCGGCGATGCGTTGCAGCAAAAACTCGGTATATCCGCTTTTTTCCGTCCTTTTGTGGCTGCTTGGCAGCGTTTGGCAAGCAAATGCCGCAGTGTCCGAGGAGCGTACGGTGAACGTTTATTTCTTTTGGAGGGACGGCTGTCCGCACTGTGAGCGGGAGAAGGATTTCCTTACGCGATGGCAAGGCGAGGAAACGAGAGTTCGCGTCCACTATCTCGAAATCAGCCGCGAGCCCGACAATTACGAAGTTTTTGCCGCGCTGGTCAGGCAGTTTCGCATCGAGCGGCCGGGGGTGCCTCTAACAGTGGTGGGCGAGACCTTTTTTGACGGCTACAACGATGAATCGACAACCGGAGCGGCGATCAAATCCGCCGCCTCGGACTGCTTTCAGGTTCTTTGCAGGGATTGGGTGTGGCATCTGTTGACCGGGCAGGCGAAAACGCCGGTCGAAGAGCTTGCCCGGCCGGCCGCAAAAGCGCCGGACGTTCTGAAACTGCCGATATTCGGCGAGATGACCATCGGCCAAGTCTCTCTTCCCGTGCTGACTTTGACGCTCGCGGCGGTTGACGGCTTCAATCCGTGCGCCATGTGGACCTTGCTGTTCCTGATCGGTCTGCTGTTGGGATTGCGCAACCGGTTCCGGATGTGGGTGCTCGGCAGCGCGTTCATCGTCGCCTCGGCGGCCGTTTACTACCTGTTCATGGCGGCCTGGCTGAACCTGCTGCTGTTTTTCGGCATGTCGATCTGGATTCGCATCCTGGTCGGAATGCTGGCCCTGGGTGGCGGTGCCCATTACCTTCGCGAATATTTCGTGAATCCCGAGGCGATCTGCAGGGTGACGGCGCCGGAATCCCGGAAGCGGGTGTTCGACCGGCTACGGCTCCTCGCCAGCGAGCGACGCTTTTTGCTCGCACTGGCGGGCATCATCCTGCTGGCTTTTGCGGTGAACCTGATGGAACTGATCTGTTCCGCCGGAATTCCGGCCGTCTACACCCAGGTGCCCACGCTGAGCAGCCTGCCGACATGGCAATATCATGCTTACCTCGGCCTTTACATACTCGTGTTCATGCTGGACGACCTCTTCGTGTTTTTCGTCGCCATGCAGACCTTGCGGGTGACCGGTCTGACCGGGACATACATTCGGCACGCTCACGCGATCGGTGGCCTTGTGCTGATCGTCATCGGACTGTTGTTGCTGTTCAGGCCCGAATGGCTCGCTTTCTCGGTATAGGCCATTGACAGAACGGAGGATTACAGGTGTCTGAAAGAAAACGTAGCGACGAGCTGAACGAAGCTTTCTTCGAACGCAAGAGCGGGAAATTCAAGGACCGGCATTTCGACCGCATCATCGAGAAGGCTCGCGAGATCGAGGACAAAGTCAAGAAGGTTCCAGCGCTGCATCGGGTCTGGCTGGACATCCTGCTGTGCCTGGAATTGGTCCGCGATTACCGGGTCGGAAGATACCGGGACATCGCGGTCTGGGCGCTCGCCGCCGTGGCCTTCGGCCTGTTGTACTTGATCAATCCGGCCGAGTTGGTTCCGGACGTGATCCCGGTGGTCGGCTACCTCGATGATGTGGCGGTCATGGCTCTCGTCCTGAAGCTCGTGAAGGTCGAACTCGAAAAGTACGCCGCCTGGCGAAAGGCGCACAACGAAACTCAGGAAGCGCCCGAGAAACTGTTCGGCGATGACTGAATCGGTGGTCTATCCCGGTTTTATGGCCGTCGACGCGGATTTATCCGCCCTCGCCGGGTATCTCGACGCCGGCCTTTGGGCTGGCGTTCGCTGGTTTGCGGAGCGCCCCATGTCTTGCAAGCGTTTCTGGCTTCGGAGTTCACTTGGGGAATGAGCGCTGGGCGCCGGCGCGGTTTTTTACCAAGCGGATGAGCCAAAAATTCTTTGATGCCATGCCGGGATTCTCGCCGGGCGTGATGCTGGTCGCCAGTTACTGGTTCCTGCCGGCGCCGGCTATCGATTTGTCGGATGGCTTCGGCCGCTTTGCCCGGTTCCGGGCTGCGACCGGTATCGCGCCGACTCTGTCCGACAGGATTCTGCCCCATTTTCAACTCGGCGCGGCGATGCAGGCGGAGCAGGGGGTAGTCACAACCTGGCGGCGGACGCTGCTGCTTGTGCTGGCCATCACCTTATGATGATTCTGGACATGGCCGTGGGCTGATCTATCTGCCTGCCAGGCCACACCGTCACGGCACCGAGTAATATCTGACACCCCGTTACCCTCGATTCCGCTGTGCTGCAGCGAGGCTACTTCGGCTCTATCGGTCCCGGAACCGCGCCGCGCTTATCGATCTCGGGAGGAAATTCCAAAGGATTTCCGCTAGGGACTTCCGGCGGCATCTTCCTGAACATTCTTCCTTCGGTGGCGGTCACGCCGCGCTTGCTTGCTTCGCTCGTCATCGCATCCGAAGCGGAGGTCGCGTCCGATTTCGGAGCGTTGGTGTTTTGAAAAAGCGTTTTACCGGCTCTGGGTTCGGCGAACGACTTTGCGGTCCGGTCGCTCCCGGGGGAGATAATATGCCCCTCCAGTTCGAGATCGACCTTGAGACGCTTCACGGCGGCTTTGGCGGCCTTGGCGCCGGCGAAAGGTCCCGCGATCACTTAATAGCGTTCGTCCTTCGGAACGGCTCGTGCCGGTATCGGAGGCCCCTGATGATTGAGCATGGCGGCGAGTCGCCGGGCCGTCGTTTCGCTGGCCGTCTCGGTGGCGAATACGTACCAGCCGCCTTTCCCTTCCGGCGGCGGCTCGGGTTGTCCGAACCACTTGGCAGGGCGCACGATAGGCCGCGCCTCCGCAAGTACGGCGTCGACAGTGGGTGTCCCAGCGGTAATCGGCAGCGGAATGCCCCGGCTTTCTTGGAGAATACGTTCGATCTTGCCCCAGTCCAAGGGCTGGTTCTGATCCTGTTCCCACTTTTTCAGGTCGGCGCGGAGGGTTTTCGTGAGCGATTTCTCGTTTAATTCCTCAGGGCTCCGGTAAGCCTGCAGGTAGACGATCCCGTCTCGCCGGCCCACCAGATAAGGCTGATTGACGATATAGACCGGCTCGCTCAACGGAACCCGCGAGTACAGCTTACCGGCGTCCTCCGGATACAGGCGGATGCAGCCATTGCTGGCTCGAAGGCCGACGCTGTAAGGCTTGTTCGTGCCGTGAATGAGATACATCTGCCGGTTCAGGTACAAGGCATACTTGCCTAAGGGGTTGTCGGGTCCCGGCGGCACTGCGGCCGGCAGGGGATCCCCTCGCCGGAGATGGTCGTCTCGGATGTTCTTTGTCGGATACCAAGTGGGGTTCGTGGTCTTCCGCGCGATCCGCATCGCCCCGGTGGGAGTCGCTCGTCCTTCCCGCCCGATGCCTACGGGGTAGGTGACAACCTCGGCGCCGTTTCCCTTGGCCGGAAAATGAAACAGCCGCATGGCGGCGAGATTGATGACCACTCCCCGCCGCGGCGCCCGCGGCAGCACGAACTGTGCCGGGATTAACACCCTGCTGTTCGCGTCCGGCAGCCACGGGTCGAGTTCGGGGTTTGCCGCGACGATCTCGTCGTAGCCTAATCCAAAGTGCCGCGCGATATCGGGGAGCACATCTCCCCGTTGAAGCTCGCTCACTCCGAGCGACCCCACGACCCCTTCGTTCTTGGCGACCGAGAATCGGTGCGTCTCCAGCGATGCGATCGGTGGGCTCGCAACAGGCGCTGATTCTTTCACCGGTTCTTCCACCGGCTTTTCGATCGGAGGCGGTAACCACCACGAGTCGCTCTGCCAGTAATTTGACATCTCTTGCATCGTGCGATAGGCGCACGCAGATAATCCGCAGCAGAAGCCGAGGATGAGTATCAGCTCTCGCTTGCGGCGCCGTGACCGATACGGCGTACGCGGCTGCCAACCCTCCACAGGGGTATTCAATCGTGCTCCTTCTCTCATGCCGGGATCACGCTGGAGGTATCGGACCACTTTCCATGAATGCAACAGGCATACGGGTTAGCTGCCACGGCAAACCCTAACTTTGTCGCTCCTCAAATGTTTGCGCTATGCCAAACATTTCGATGCATTAGACCTAAACGGCCGTGTAGAAGTGCAATGGAAGCAGAGACGATGTTGTCGGTTGGCGGAAGGTGTCGGAACCGTGATTCTGGATTATCCCCTCATGCACTCCTCTGAGGGGCTAGAGTGGCTTCAGAGCCTCATTCTGCTCGGTGATCTCCGCCATCTTGCCGCTGATGTCGAGGACTGTGAGCAAATCGCCCGCGTCGTCGCCGAGAATCACGATATCGGAAGAAGCGATCGCCAGGGCCACGTTCTTGTGTCCGCCGATGGCCATGCCCACATCGGCGGCGGCAGGGCCGGGACATCGTTCACCCCTTCGCTCATCATGACCACCTCGCCGGGGGCTTGAAGCGGCTTGACCAGTACCGCCTCATCGTTTGGCTTGAAATCGACGCAGAAGACAGTTCGTGTGCTTCTGTCGCCGCACGCGCTCCCTCGTGTGCCCCTTCGAGCGGTTCTGACTCAAGCCGGCGATGCTCGGGCGCGCCATACGGGACAATTCGGCAATGCCGTACATCGGATTAGAAAATGCTTTAGGCCACAATGTCATCTAACCGTGAAGGCCACCCGGTCCACCCCGGTATTGCCGGTGCGAGGGTCGTACGCGTAAATCACCGCTTCATAGTCGCCCTTGTCCCGTGCCGGCAGTTGCGCCGCAAAATGATTGACGTCGCCGGTGAACGCCAGTGGATATTCGCCCGCCGTCTTGCCGTCCCGTCTCAGCAAGGCCTTGACTTCATATTTGTCGGCATCCCATAGACCGCCCTTGCTGATGGGGCAGCCGCAAATCATCGTCACCTCGGCTTCCAGCTTGGCCAGGCCTTTCTCCGGCGCAGTGGTTCGGGCGCGCACGATGAAACCGGGCAAATGGATGACGATGCCGTCGCCGGTGATGTGCTTGCCGGGTACGACCCAACTGGTCATGCTCGCTTCCTGCAGGGATTGGCGCTGTCCGTACGGACCGAATATCTTGAAGCGCAGAAGTCGTGGCTCGGTGAGTTCGAGCCGAGCCGAATAGCCCGCCGTGTTGTCATCGGCGAGCGGCTGACCGCGCTGGAGAGAGGTTTCCATGAGGCGTTTGGTGTCGCCGGTGCCGCCGGTGATCCACCCCTGATCCAGAATCTCCCCGGTTTCGGCGTCCTCGATCACCGCCCGTACCCCACCGACACCGCTGCCTACGAATTTGGAATCGACGCCTTTCACCCGCAGCATGATCCGGGTTTCTTCGGCAGACACGGAAGTGCCGCATAGCGCCATAAGCAAGACATATGGCGTGAAAAGCCTTTTCAGTGCGTTCTGCGTTTGCTTGGCTTTTGGGACGGACATATTTTTCTCCTTTCTCGAAATTGGCGGGTATCCTGGATGTTCAATCTGTGTTGGCACAACACGGTTGAAACGTATTTTCAGTTACCCCCGTCAAAACTGCATCCCCATCGCCGTAACCATGGCCTTCTTGACGCCATACCCGACCGCAACCGCCGCAGCGACCCCGCCAGCCCACAGCAGAACGAGCCAGGCGAGTTTCTTCCGGAGCGGTCTTTCGTCCGCCGGTTTCATCAGTGATAACCCTCGCCGGCATGTACCTTGCTGCAAAAAATCCAATAGGCGTAAGCCGTATAGCCGAGAATGAGCGGCAGGAGGATGACCGCGCCGACCAGCAGAAACGCGAGGCTGTTATCGGGATTTGCGGCTTCGCGGTAAGTGATGCTCGGCGGCACCAAGTAAGGGAAAAAGCTGCCGGCGAGCCCCAGGAAGGCCGCACCGAACAAGCCGAGCGCTAGCCGGAAAAAAGATGTGAAAACTCACCGTAAACGCAAACTGTATCCGCGCGAGGATCAGGGCGCCCATGAGACCTCGCTTCGATGACGAGGCCTTGGTCGAAACCGCAGCGGACACACGGGAGGCCGAACGCGCTTGGTCGGTCGGAAAACTTCATTTCACGGCATGACTTCTTTCGATGCAGCGTGCTTTTATCTCACGCATGAATCCTCCTAAATCCCATTGGTGATACTAAATGACGAACATCCCGGACCTGATCGATTGGGCCGAAGAGGCGATTGAACTTCGCCTCTTCGTTGAAACCGGAGCACAAGGCGGTTACCGATGGTCGTGCCGATGAACGGTTAGCCGGAGTCAAATGAGTTGGTCGCAAGCAGAACGACGCCGGCAATCACTCAATGTCTTGGGCCGATTTTTTCTGTCCATCTCTGGGCAGCAGCCCGTTTTTTCCGCCGCTCCTCCTTGGCAGGCGCGACGTTTCTGCCCGAAACACCCCGTATTTTTCCGACGATGAACGGCGTCAAGCCCAGGAACACCGTCAAGCCAAACCCGGCGATGACCGCTCGAGCGGCACGAGTGGAGAGCCCGAAGCGTGTTTCCAACAGGTGCCCGGATACACGCTCCACGACCTCGACGAAAATCTGAAGCCCTTCCAACAGGAACGAAAAAAGAGCGTTGCCCCGAAACGCGATGACCAATAGAACCAGTGTGATCAGGCTTTTGATCTGAATTTCGTGTTTCATGCTCGTCTTAGCCTGGTTGAATGAAGCTTCCATCGAAATTTCCGGTGCCCATTCCCGAGCGCTGGTGGCGCGTCGCGACTGCCGAACGGTCGATGGTCTTATCGGGAGACGGCATCGGGGGAGTGCGCTGTCCCTTCCGGACGCTTGCATGCAGCTTGCTGTCACGGTTCGGCGTGGTTTGCCCAAGCCGCTCCGGATCGAGTCGCTCTGTAGCCGGGGACGCCGGAACGGTGCAGGCCGCGTCCAATGAATCGTGGCTTGGAATCTGATTGTCTGCGATGATGGACTGCGCTCTGGACTCCGCCTCGATCAACTCTTCGGCAAAGATATCGGTCGCATATTCCTGGGTGACGACCCCCGCCAGCGAGGTATCCACCGGCCGGCCGGGTTCCTCGATATGGATAGAGGTCACCGTGGACAAGCCGGGACGGATCGGCCGCTTCAGGATCTCGTCTTTCCGCAGGGCGATGCGCACCGGCACCCGCTGGACGATGTGGATGAAATTGCCGGTGGCATTGTCCGGCGGCAGCAGGGCGAACACGCTGCCGGTTCCGGGTACCAGCCCTTCCACCGTGCCGTGATAGAGCCGGCGCCTGCCGTAGAGATCGACGATCACCTCGGCCGACTGGCCTGGCCGAACCTTACGCAGCTCGGTCTCGCGCAGGTTCGCCTCCACCCAGAGATGGTCCAGGGGCACCACCATGAGCAGCATGTCTCCGGGGTGGACCCGGTCGCCGACCTGGACCTTGCGTTTTGCCACATAACCCGAAACGGGCGCCCGGATGCGCTAGCGTACGAAATCCAGATAGGCCTCGATGAACCGATGCTTAGCGGCTTCGATCTCGGGGTGCTCCGTGCGGCTGGTGCCGCCCACACGTGCTTCGATAGCCTGGAGTTCCGCTCCGACCTCGCGCAGTTCCGCTTCGAGGGCGGTCATCTGATCCTCGGCGTTTTGCAGGACCTGCTCCGAAACCGAACCGCTCGGATACGCCTGGCGGAAGCGCATCACGTCGTGGCGCACCCGGGCGAGCAGGGCCGAGCGTGCATCCCGTTTCCGGCAGAGTTGCTGGCGTGTCGCAAACAGTGCGCCGATGCCGCGCACGGTCCGCCCTAAGTCGCCCTCGCTTTGCCCTAGGGCGGCGTAGGCGCGGTGTTCGTCGAGCCGGACCAGGAGGTCGCCCTTGTTCACGAACTGGGTTTCTTCGGCCAGGACCTGGATGACGATGCCCGTGGCATCCGCTTCTACCGGGATCAGATTGCCGGCGACGAAGGCATTGTCGGTCACGACCCAGAAACGGCCGTGAATCCACCAATACACGGCATAGGCAAGAGCGCTCGCGATAACGGCCAGCGCCACCAGCAACAAACGACGGTTGCGGCGGGCGCGGATCGCCTTGGGATGAATCTTCATACGTGCTTGCTAGAATTCTGTGGCCAGGGCCGTTCCGTCGCTCGACAGACCGGCGTGGGTTCTTGGTTATCTCATCGACCGGCTCATGCTCAATCGGCGATCGATTGGGGGCGTGTGATGTCTGCGTTATTCGTATACCCACCACCCAAGGCTTCGATAAGATCGGTCATGGCTATGAGCTGGTTGGTCTCCAGGCTCTTCAGCACATACTCCTGGGTCAGAACCGCGTGCCGGCTCCGGATAAGCGTGCGACGGTCATCCAGTCCGGCCTGCAGGCGCGTCAACGCAAGGTCGAGATCTTCCCGCTGCGTAGCCAGGAGGCGCCGGTGAGCCTCCAATATGTTGCGGGTCTCGCGCCAGCTGCTCAGGCTGTCTGCGACCTCTTGTATGGCCTGCGCCAAGGTGTCGTTGTAAAGCTCGACCGCGACGTCGTACTCTGCCCTCTGCGCCGACAGTTCGCCGCGCAGTCGTCCGCCCTCGAACCAGGGCAGTCTGAGCCCCAGGGCGACCCCGTAAGCGAAACTGGAGCCTGAGAAAAGAACGTTGGCTAGGGAGCTCGCTCCTTTGGTGGTGAGCCTCAGGGCATTCACGCCGACGAAAGCAGTGAGATCGACCGTGGGTAGAAAGCGCGCCTTGGCTTCTTTGATCCTGTGCGCCGCCGCTTCGGCCCGGTGCAGGGCGGCCGCCAGGTCGGGCCGGTGCGCGAGCAGACCTATGGGAAGCTGGGAAGGCAGCGGAATTCTTTCCGGGATGGTCACCGGATTGGCGAATAGATGGCGGGTCTGGTCGGGGCTGGTGCCCATCAGTCGGGCCAGCAGATTCCGCTGCACGTCCAGTTGGTCCTCGATGGCGGCTTCGCGTTTTTCGTCAGATTCTAGGGCAATGGTCGCGTGTTTCACGGAGCGGGCAGACGTAATTCCGCTCTCGAAGCGGGTATCGGCGAGCTCGAACAGCTCATGACTCAGTTCCACCATTTCCCGCGCCAGATCGAGCTGCCGCCTGAGCGCCACTCCGCGGAAGTAGGCTCGGGCGATGGCGGTCGTCAACTGCAGACGGACTTCCGCCTGCTCGGCCGCGCTCGCTTCCGCCTCGCCCAGCGCCGCTTCCAGTGCCGCCCGATTCTTTCCCCAGAAATCGAATTCGTAGCTGAGACTGACAGGATTGATGCTGGCGAAAATGATATTCGCGCCTGCCGCCTCTTCGCGATTGAGCGCGGCGAACACGCCGTTCTCCGAAATCCGTTCGTTGGCGAACTCCACATCCGCGTCCAGGAACGGCAGCAGCCTCGCGCCTTCCACCCGGGCCATGGCCTGCGCCTGGCGCAGCCTCGCCGCGGCCGCCTTGAGACCCGGATTGTCCTTGAGCGCCACCGCCATGAGACGATTCAGTTCGGCACTGCCGAACTGCCGCCACCACTGGTCTTCGGGCCATGCTCTTCTCGGCGTCAACGGCTCTTTCTCGCGAGCTTCGGACAGTCCATGCGCCATATCCGGGGCGGGCATGAACTCGGCCCGTTTCCCGCCGGGCGGAATCCAGGCACAGCCCGCAGCGAGAATTACGCATCCGACGGCGAGCCCGGCCCAAAGGCTTCGACCTCTTGCAAAAGCAAGACAGAACAGCATGAAACGCCGGGCACGCCGGCGCCTTGGGGAATTCACTTGCATCCACAGACCTTGCGGTGAACATTTATCGGTGCCCCGGTTTGCAGCTATGGCTCGCGGCATGGGGCCTGTTTGCCGGTCACCTGACGCCGGCGTTTGCGTGGGGCCGTTTGACACGCATTCGGAAATGTCGGCGATGACCGATTGGACGAGACCGGCCGTGAGTGCCTAACGGATTCACACCGGTTAGTGCCGATGGCGAAGCGTTCCGGAGGGTGGGGGGCTTCTCGGGAATGCCAGGCCTTAGGTAGCAGGCGGCGAACCCTTAGGCGCCGTTTCGGCCGGTCCTGTCAGACTGACTATGGCAGGATCGATGCCAATTCATAAGTTATTCTGATTAGCGATGAAGTTCAGTACAGGCTCACATAGTGAGCTACTAGGGGCCTTAGACTATGGGCATCGATCACAAGATGAG
>DYIL01000054.1 GCA_020723665.1 Methyloversatilis universalis | reverse complement strand
TGGTGTGAGAGGGCGACGGGGGTGACCCCGTCCCCTACTCGATGCCAAGCCCAAAGCGGTTTGGGCTCGGCTTACGTTTTCAACCCCTTACGTGACTGATAACGACGGGGCATCCATGCCCTTTAGGGCACCTCGCAGTTTTTCGACGTGGTCTTTCGCGTCGAGGCACTTCAGCACGGCGCGCAAGGGCAGATGATCCGACGTTTCCCGCGCCAGCGGGGTGGAATAGGCAGTGATTTCGGCAAGGAGTTCCCGCGGTTTGACCCAGATTCGGTCGAGAGCGAACAGGGGCAATATCGAGGGATAAGTCGCGATGTCCGGTATGTGTCCGAAATGGTTGCGCAGCCAGCGTAACGGTCTTCCCCACAGGAACCATTCGTTCAAATCCCCGAATAGAATGGCCGGGGGAGGGGCCGCAGCGAGGATGCTCAGAATTCGGGTCATCTGCTTCCGCCGCTCGCCGGGAAACAGCCCCAGATGAGTGCCGATTGCGCGAAGAGGTCCGCAAGGACTGTCGACCGACAAGTCGATAGCCGCCCGAGGCTCGCGGTGCGGGATGCTGAGATCGACGCGCCGGATGTTCCGGACCGGCAGCCGGGTAAGAATGGCGTTGCCGTAATGTCCGTTGCGGCGTAGCAGTGTCGGGCCCGGTACCGCCCGGTAGTGTAAGCGGTTTGCGAAATGCTGAAGCAGGTCGAGAGCGACTTGGGGCTCCCATTGCAATTCTTGGAGCGCGATGAGGTCAGCGTCGAGCTCGCGGATAATCGTCAAGACCCGTTCCGGATCGTAACGTCCGTCGCGTCCGATGCAATCGTGAACATTGTAAGTGGCGACGACCAACGACATGACCGGGCAGGCTCGATTAACCGACCGAACCTTCCGGACAGGAGGCCGCTTCGGTTTCATGATGCCTAAGCCATCGGTGCGTGGCGAATGCGGCAACCCCGATAATGCCCGCGGAGCCGACGAGCAAGGCGATGTTGATCGGGCTCGGGTGGTAGACCGCGGCCGCCAAGCGGTCCGAAAACACGGTGATGGCGATGACACCGGGCACCATGCCGAAAATCGTGCCGAGCAGAAAATCGCGGAACCGGATATGGGATGCCCCCGCGACCAGATTGACCACCGTGAACGGCGCGACGGGTATCAGTCGGACCGTAAGCATGGCAAGCAAGCCTCTACGCCGCAGCCATCGGCTGAGCGTGTTGAGTCGGGCGCCGCCCAAGCGCCGCACGATATCCCGCCCGACGACATGGCCGAGCGCAAAGGTGAGCGAGGCGCCTATCAGCGATCCGAGAATCGCGTAAACGAAGCCCTCGGTAGGGCCGAACACGACCGCCGTCGTAAAGATGACCAAGGTGATCGGTATGGCCGTCAAAGCCGCGAGTATATAAGCCCCGATGACCCATAGCGGCGTCGCCGGCGTCTGCTGCAGCGTATGTCCGATACTGACCAGTGTTTCCCTGTCGAGCCAGTCGTGCAGCGGTCCCCAACGCCAAGCGGCGGCGAGAGACCCAATACCGGCGAGCAGGCTCAGGGTGGCGATGATGCGTTTGCGGGCGGAGGGGCGATGTTCGACGGGAATGAGTTCGTCGATCAAGCGGTCGGGATCGATGGGCGCTTCCGGATCGACCACGCTGGCCTCCGGCAGGAGGGCATCGGCTTCGGGCGATACTTCGCCTTCGAGGAGCCGAAGCGTGCGCGGGTTTCCGCGCAGGCTTTCGACGGCGGAAATGAGCGAGCCGTTCCGTTCGATGGCCTGTTCCAAGCGATCCGTTCCGACGCCCAGGTGCTCGGCCAGCAGCCGATTTCTCAAGTCTGCGACTGCTCTCGCCGTCCGGGGTTCGGTCGCTTCGATCGCGAGATTGCATTCGGTGTCCAATCCCATCGAACGGTTGTTCAGATTCGCCGAGCCGACAACCGCCAGGCGGTCATCCACCACCATCAGTTTTGAATGGACATTGATGCACTGATTCTTCAAGCCCTCGCAGTCCGGATAGTAGATCCGGAATCTGCCATGCCGATCGGCTGCGCGAAGGCGCCGAAGCAGCCGTGCCCGCAATACTTCCATGGTCGTTTGCTCAAGCCAACCGCCGCCGGTCAAACGCGATACGACGACGATCTCCGGCGAATCCGGTTCGCGCAGTCGCGATTCGAGCAAAGTGCCGATCGAGGACGCCGTCAGATACTGATTCTCGATGTATATCGTGTCTTTCGCCGCTTTGATTGCATCGAGGTACAGTTGCCGGAGTTCGACGATTTCCGGGGCGCCGTCGAATCGGGGAGCCGTTCGGGCGATGGCGATGTCGACATCGGTGATATCCGGGGTGAGCGACGGCGGCCAGGGATCGCTCTCGGCATGGCTGCCGGCCTGGATTTCGGAGCCCGTCGCATAGCGCCAGCGCTCGCGGACGAGTTCGCCGAGCGCCGCCGCTGCATCGCCGTCCACTATCATCTGTACATCGTGGACCGGGGGGTAGGCTTGTCCGTTGGAGCGGCAGCGGTAGGGCGCATTAGGCTCGTGGGCCGGCGTGTCCCAACGTTCCTGGGCAAGGTCCATGCCGCCGACAAAGGCTACGGCGTCGTCGATGACCACGATCTTCTGATGGTGCGAGGCGCCGACGGGATGTCGTCCGTCCAGATGAAAATGAAGATGCCGATGGCGTTGCCAGCCGAGCGTGTAGATAGGCAGGACTTCGCGGCCTGGAGCGTAAAGCATCGCGAAGTCCCAGTTCAAAATATAAACTTCCAGTCCGCGGCGGCATTCGATGAGTGCCTTTAAAAAGTCGCCGAGCTGTACCGGAAATCCGTCGTTGATATCGTCTTGAACCAGGCGGGTTCGGCTGTCGATATCCCAGCCGACGATGACAATGGATCGCCGAGCCCGAATCGCCGCCGCGCGCAAAGCGGGAAAGTAGGCCGAGCTGTCGATCAAGAAGGAAACCCGATCAGCGTGGGCACCCTGCCAACAATTGCGTCCCGGCTCGAGAATGCGGCTGTCGTTTTTTCGATGGGCGTCGAAATTCCTCATTCTTGTCCCTTGATGGTGATCGTAAGGCATTGAAACTCGCCGGAGTACATCTTCCGGCTTCCGGATCGAGATCGCGGAGATTTCGGTCGGATCTCTTTTTAGGAGGTTTGACAAGCGCCGGCCGGCATTTCTCACGTCCTCGCCCGGAGGCGCCGGTACGGTCCACGGTTGGCGCTTCGCTGCCTCGCGGAGAGGCAGTAGGTAATATTTCTAATCTACGGCTCTTTGACTCGATAAAGACGTAAGCCTAGGTTTACAGCGCCGTATTTGGGGCGATAGGATAACGCTACCGCCGATAAATTTCGGGCTGGTGTGGCGGCATATTCGTATATACAAATGCATGACCTTCATGGAAAATACCGACCGCGTACCCTCGAAACCATACTAATTGAAAAGGCGTTAGATATGGCTGTTAATGGATTAACAGTTTTCATCGTCGATGACGACCCGGATGTATGCGACGCTTTGGCGGTATTGTTGAGGGCTGAGGGTTTTGCGGTCGAAACCTATCTGTCCGGGCCGGATTTCCTGGCCGCGGTCAAGCCGGAGCAACAAGGATGTCTCATTCTCGATATTCACCTCCCTCAGATTTCCGGGCTGGATCTGCAGCAGATCCTGACCGAGAGAGGCTTCAATCTCCCTATCATCTTCCTTACGGGATTCGGTGACGTACCCAAGTCGACGGCCGCTTTCAAGGGCGGAGCCGTGGATTTTCTCGAAAAACCCGTGGATGCCGATGTCCTGATACCGGCGATAAGAAACGCGCTTGCTCTTAGTTGTCAGCGTTTCGAAGAAAAATCGCGTCAGCACGAACTCGATGCTCTTTACGCCAACCTCACGCCTCGTGAAAAGGAAATCTTGGTGTTTCTGGCTCGGGGCTACTCGGCCAAACAGGTCGGCAAGGCATTGGGCATCAGTCACCGTACCGCTGAAATTCACCGCGCCCGTATCATGGAGAAGCTCGGCGTGCAGTCGCTCGCCGACCTCGTTGCGCTTGCCATTCAGATGGGAATCCGTTGATTGGCGGGACACGATGCCGTCCGCTTGTGCTCTGCATCCGGCAAGCCGTATAGGCTGGTTCGGAAGATACGTAAGAGTACGTACATTCGAATCGCCGCTTCGCGGCTACTCTACGGCGGCAGGGCGTTCATGTCTTGCAAAGGACCGAAAATCCAATAGAGCTCGGCGTGACCGGACGGGTCTATCTATCTATCTATCTATCTATCTATCTATCTATCTATCGTCGAGGCACTGCTGCAGACCATCGCGGTCTGAACGGTACGCCGACTGAGCGTATTCTGGCCGCATCTGATACAAATATCGACGAGTTCTCGCTATCAGGCCCAACCCAGGGGTGGGGTGGACGAACATGCTCGGGACTTGGGAGGCGTTGTTCGGGGATATCGAAATGGAGGTTAGTCGTGCCCAACTTCACTAAATCCAACGAGACCTTGAATCCCAGGAGTCCATTCGCGGTTCTCAAGCCATATCTCGCGGTCCTGGCTTCACTCTCCTTCGTTCTAGGTTTGATCGCCACAGCGCCGGCGATGGGCAGTCCGGTGCCGGTCAATCTTTTGTTGCTGATTCCGGTCTTGATCGGCGCGTTTCTGGGTGGATCGGGCGTTGGCCTATTTGCCATGCTCCTCGCTTTGGGGGCGGCCCATCTGCTGCCGGGAGAGTCGGCTTTCGATCTCCGGCAACAATTTCCGGACGTGGGTCAGCAGGTTCGGTTCGTATTTTTCATCGCCGAGAGCTTGTTGCTGATCTGGATCGGCCGAAGGTATCGGCTATCTAAGTCCGAGGCGCGGGAAGCCTCGCACCGTCAACACGTGCTGGAACGAGAAACCGTTTGTCGGCGGAAGTTGGAGGAATCGTTCGTGCGAAGCCAACGTACCGTCAAATCGCAAGTCGCCGAAATCGAAAACATCTATGCCACCGCCCCCGTCGGTCTCTGCTTTCTCGATCGCGAACTCCGCTTCGTACGCATTAACCGGCGGCTCGCCGAGATGCTCGGGATCCCGGTGGAAGTTACTATCGGAAAAAGCGTGCTTGAGGCGGTTCCGGAGATCGGAGCGGTGCTCGGTCCGCTGTTGCGGCGCGTGATCGTATCGGGTAAGGCGATTCTGGAAAAAGAGATTTCAGGGGTGGAGGGGAGCGGTGTTCAAGCGGAGCGGGTCTTCCTGGCGAGTTTTTTGCCGATAAAGGAAGATGATGGCTTCGTATCGGGGGTAAATGTTGCTGTGAAGGAAATTACCCGGCAAATCGAATCCGGCGAGAACGCTTGGCGGGACAGCCAGGCCAGTCTGCAACTCGCCCTCGAAGCGGGGCGAATGGCGGTGTGGGAACGCGATTTGGCGAGCGGCGGCATGACATGGCTGGATCCGACGAATATTCATTCGGCCGTCGATTTCGAGCAGCAATTTCAGGCTTGGGTGCAGAACATCGCGGAACGGAATTTGCCTGATTTTTCCGAGGCTGGGGAGCGGCCGGTCGAGAGCTGCCGTCAGGAATTCCGCATCGTCTTGCCGGACGGGCAATGGAATTGGGTCGAAGCGCGCGGATTGCGGGTTCTGGATAACCGGGAAAGCCGCCCACGCTTGGTCGGCGTTCTTACCGACGTTACCGATCGGAAACGTGCCGAGGAAAGTTTGAGTCAGGTTATAGAAGCCGAAGAGGCGCTGCGTAAAGCCGACCGCCGAAAGGACGAATTCATCGCGCTGTTGGCTCACGAACTTCGCAATCCGCTGGCGCCGATCTTGACGTCGGCGCAACTCTTGAAGCGCCGCGGCTCCGAACGGCCGGAGCTGATCTGGTCAGCCACCGAGAGCATCGAGCGCCAGGTTAAATATCTGACCCGACTGATCAATGACCTCCTGGACATATCGCGGGTTGCCAGAGGCAAGCTGAATCTGAATTTTGAAGTGACCGATGTGGCGTCGGTCGTCGCCCATGCCATCGAACTCTGTCGACCGGTCATCGACAAGAATCAACAGGAGCTGGTGCTTAGCGGAACCGATCAATCGCTTTATCTTTGGGGCGATCCGGCACGGCTCTCGCAAATTGTCGCGAACTTGTTGATGAACGCCGCGAAATTTACGCCGATGAACGGCCGGATAGAATTGGCGGTGCAGCGGACGGAAAGGGAAATCTCGATCAAAGTGCAGGACAACGGAATCGGAATCGAGCCGGGTGCGCTCGAGCATATCTTCGAGCCGTTCGTTCAATTCGAGCGGCCGCTGCACGACGGGCACTTAGGTCTCGGCGTCGGCCTGGCGCTCGTAAAAAGCCTGGTGGAGATGCACGGCGGCAGAATTTCGGTCGCCAGCCACGGCAAGCATCGGGGCAGCGAGTTCCGGGTTCGGTTGCCGTTGTACGACCAATCGTCTCAGCGAAGAGCGGGTCCGATGGAACGCGAGGGCCGGCGGCAGTCCGTCCAGGCGCCGGTTCGGTGCGACGAAGCCCACTCTCTCGTGGTTCTTGAAAGCCTGGGCGCGAAACGCCGTGGCGACGCTTCCTTGTCAAATCTTCAGAAGCAGTCTGACCGGATCTTCCAGCAGTTCCTTCAAGGTAAACAGAAAAGTCACCGCTTCGCGGCCGTCGATGATGCGATGATCGTAGGAGAGGGCTAGATAAATCATTGGCCTGATCACGATCTGCCCGTTTTCCACCACCGGCCGCTCTTTGATGACATGCATGCCGAGAATGGCGCTCTGCGGCGGATTGAGGATGGGGGTCGACAGCATGGAGCCGAAGATGCCGCCGTTGGTGATGGTGAAGGTACCGCCGCTCAATTCTTCGAAGCTGAGTTTGCCGTCCCGAGCCCTCTGCGAAAAATCGACGATCGCCTTTTCGATCTCGGCGAAATCGAGGCGGTCGGCGTCACGCAGGATCGGCACCACCAGTCCGCGATCGGTCGATACGGCGATACCGATGTCGTAATAATCGTGGTAGACGATATCGTTACCGTCGACCGAGGCGTTGACGATCGGAAAGCGTCTGAGGCCCTCCACCGCTGCTTTGACGAAAAAGGACATGAGGCCCAGCTTGATCTTGTACCGCTGCTCGAAACGCGCGCGGTGCTCGTTCCGCAGGTCGAAGATCTTCTGCATATTGACTTCGTTGAAGGTGGTCAGCGTCGCGGTCGTATGCTGCGCCTCGATCATGCGCTCGGCGATGCGCGCCCGGAGCCTAGTCATGGGCACGCGCCGTTCGCCCCGGCCTTCCGGCGCAGGGGCGACCGGTTTCTCCTTTGCTGCCGGTTCCGGTTTCGGCGCCGGCGCGGTTTCTTCGAGGGCTTTGCGTTTTCGGGATTCCAGATAATCCAGGACGTCTTGCTTGGTCAGACGGCCCTCCCGTCCCGTGCCTTTGATCTGGGTCGGGTCGAGGTTGTGCTCCAGGATCAGCCGGCGTACCGAAGGCCCCATGGGTTGGGCAAAACTCGCGGGCCTGGGCGCCGCTTCGGGTACGGCCGCTGGTTCCGGCTTTTTCGGAGGCGCTGTGGTCTCGGCGACCGTGGGACGGACCTCGGTTTCGATCACCGCGAGGAGGTCGCCGCTTGTAACCACGTCCCCTTTGGCATGGTGAACTTCCTGCAATACGCCGTTATCCGGCACGGGTACTTCGAGGATGACCTTCTCGGTTTCCAAGTCGACCAGCGTCTCGTTCTTCTGCACCGGGTCGCCCGGCTTCTTATGCCAGTCGAGCAGGGTCGCGTCGGTAACGGACTCGGGCAGGTTAGGCACGGTGACTTCGATGCGCATGAACGATTCCTAAGGGCTCTTGACGGGGCACGGTTCCAAACAATGCGTCTTCGACGACTTTCTTTTGCTGTTCCAAATGCCGGTGGAATTGGCCCACGGCGGGCGCGGCCGACATTGGACGCCCAGCATAGCTGAGGATGATGTCCTTTTCCAGAAGACTCAGGAAGCGGTGCTTGATCTGATGCCAAGCGCCCTGATTTTCAGGTTCCTCCTGACACCAGATCAATTCCTTCATTTGCGGATAGGCCGCCAGTTCTTGCATGAAGGTGTCGTAAGGGAATGGATAGAGCTGTTCGATACGGATTATCGCGACATGATGGAGATTTTCCTTACGCCGCGTTTCCAAGAGGTCATAGAACACCTTGCCGGTGCAGAGGACGACGCGCGTGATCTTGGCGGGGTCGTGGGCGTCGATCTCGCCGATGATGTTTCGGAAACTGCCGGTCGACAACTCGTCCAGCCGAGAAGTCGCCAGCTTGTGCCGCAGCAGGCTCTTGGGCGTCATGATGATCAACGGCTTGCGATAGGGCCTAAGCATCTGCCGGCGCAAGAGATGAAAGATTTGGGCTGGCGTTGTCGGCACGCAGACTTGAATGTTCTGCTCGGCGCACAGTTGCAGATAGCGCTCGATCCGGGCCGACGAATGTTCGGGGCCTTGGCCTTCGTAGCCATGAGGCAGAAACATGGTCAGTCCGCTGAGCCGTCCCCATTTGGTTTCGCCGGATGTGATGAACTGATCGATCACGACTTGGGCATTGTTGGCGAAGTCGCCGAACTGGGCTTCCCAAATGACCAAAGTTTCGGGTTCTGAACTGCTGTAGCCGTATTCGAACCCGAGCACGCCCTCCTCGGACAGCAGAGAGTCGTAGATGTAAAAACGAGCCTGTGTGCTGCCGAGGTTCTGAAGTGGAATGTAGGTATCGCCGGTATTTTGATCGTACAAGATCGCGTGACGATGGAAAAACGTTCCGCGCCCCACGTCCTGGCCGGTCAAGCGCACGCTGTAACCTTCGGTCAACAGCGAGGCATAGGCCAAGGTTTCGGCATAGCCCCAGTCCAACGGGATTTCCCCGGACGCCATTTTTCGCCGGCTCTCCATGATCGCTGCGGCGCGCGAATGAATGGCGAATCCCGGCGGGATTTCGATCAGGCGCTGGGAGAGATCGTGAATCGTCTTCTGGGGTAACCCCGTGTCGCAGGGCTGCGTCCACTCCGTGCCGAGGTAATGATTCCACCGGGTCTTGGCGTAACTCATGGCGTCGTGAACGACGGGGCGGAGGAATGTTTCGTCTTTCTTAAGGCCGTTCTGGTAACCTTCTTCCATGCGTTGGACCTCGTCCGAAGTCACCACCCCTTCGGCGATCAATCGATCGGCGTACAGCTTCCGTACCGTCGGATGGTTACGAATGAAACGGTACATCAAGGGTTGAGTGACGGCCGGTTCGTCTGCCTCGTTATGGCCGTGACGCCGGTAACAGATGAGATCGATCACCACGTCCCGCTTGAATTTCATTCGATAATCGAGCACGAGCCGGGTGACGTAAAGCACCGCTTCCGGATCGTCGCCGTTTACATGAAACACCGGCGCCTGGATCATGTTCGCGACGTCGGTGCAGTACAGCGTGGATCGGGCATCGAACGGATTGCTGGTGGTGAAGCCAATCTGATTGTTGATGACGATGTGTATGGTCCCGCCCGTCGTATACGCGCGGGTTTCGGACATATTGAGCGTTTCCATGACGACGCCTTGCCCCGCGAACGCGGCATCGCCGTGGATCAGCACCGGAAGCACGGCCGTCTCGCCGTCTTCGTGCTGGCGCCTATCCTGGCGCGCGCGCACCGAGCCTTCCACCACCGGATCGATGATCTCGAGGTGCGAGGGGTTGAAGGCCAGAGCGAGATGCACCGTACCGCCCGCGGTTTCGATGTCCGAGGAGAAGCCCATGTGATATTTCACGTCGCCCGCACCAGCATACGGCGGCGAGTTCGGATAGATCCCCTCGAACTCCTGAAACAGCGAACTGGGCTTTTTCCCCAGGATGTTGATGAGTACGTTCAGGCGTCCGCGGTGGGCCATGCCCATCACGATTTCCTTGGTTCCTTTTTCGCCGGCCCGTTGGATCAACTCATCCAGCAGCGGGATCAGACTTTCCGCCCCTTCGAGCGAAAATCGCTTCTGTCCCACGTATTTGCGGTGCAGGTATTTTTCGATCCCTTCGGCGGCGGTAAGAAACTTCAGGATCCATCGCTTTTCGTCGGCATCAAAGCTTCCGCGCGCGCGCGTGCTTTCCAGCCGCTTTTGAATCCATCGCTTGATATCGCTGTCGACGATGTGCATGTACTCGGCGCCGACCGGGCCGCAATAGGTCTCCCGCAGCATCGACAGGATCTCGCGCAAAGGCAGCCGTTCCGGACTTCGCAGAATGTCGATGTAGAACAGACGGTCCAATTCTTCTTCGCCCAGACCGTAATGGGCGGGGTCCAAGTCTCTCAGGCCCGGCGGGGACGACAGCTTCAACGGGTTGTTGTCGGCCGACTGGTGGCCGCGGGTGCGGTATTGGTAAATCAGCCGGTCGACCGCGGATTGCTTGCGCAGCATGTCTTCCGCTTCGGATTTCCCGATGACCGCTTCGGCGAAAGGAGGTTTTTTTTCGGCGTAGGGTTCCTCCCTCGCCAACTCGTACTGGATTGATCGGAATTTTTCGCGCCAGCTTTCATCGACGGATTCGGGGTCCTTAAGGAATCTCTCGTAGAGATCCTCGAGAAAACCGACGTTGTCCTCGCTAAAAGCCGATGCTTCTCTGAGAAGCTGTAAGAGTTTGTTCATTTTAGAGTGTCTCGTGTGTCCGTCCCGTTCTTTAACCTAGAAGCGGCAGTTGACCGCTTCGATGTACCAGAAAAGCTCGATGAATCCTCAAGCCCTGACTCGCCTCGATCTCGTCTTTCGGGTGAAGACGCTACGTTCCCGATTTAACGGTGGGCGAGCCGCCTGGCGGCGTTGCTCCTTCTTGCGAAAGACTACCCCGTGGGCTTCGTCGCGCCCCTTCGACCAGGCTCAGGACAGGCTTGCCAGTTGCCCCGCCCGCCGCACACTCGAGTACGTCCAACTGCCGTTTCTGGGTTAAGATTTTCGATGATGGTTTTTGCCTACCGTGACACGTTCAGTCCATTTGGTCAGGCTGCGGGACGCGTATACATAAAGACAATTTTGAGCCGAGTTTTATCTCCGATAAAGCCCGGAAAATCATCCGAGTCGCAGCAGTCGGACGAGCCGGCGCTGGGCCGCTCCGCCGGTTACCACAGCCCGTCGTTGGCGTCCAGCCACTACTTGAGGAGTAAGAGCCGATCTCAGTAAACCTCGCCCCGAACTCTTCAACAGCCTTGTCTCGAGCTTGTCGAAGGATTTCGGTGGTCCACTGAGATTGACTCTAAGTCTACGTCAGTTTATTCCGATACAGGCTGAGCGCGCGGTGGTCCGGCGGCCTCGGTTTTTTCGGGGCAACGGCGGCGGATGGATCGCGTGAAAGATTCTGCGCGTGAAAGATTCTTGTGCTAGCCTCTTGCATGTTTCGTTTTCGGTCGAAATTATGGCGGGGGATAGCAATGTTCGACGGGGTGATCGGTCGTGTGCCCATATACACGGATACTTTCGACGTTTTTGGCTATGAGCTTAGCTTTTGCAGCGGCGAAGCGCTCGGCACCGGGACCAAGGACAGCGAAGACCGATGGGCCGAGACGGTGCGGCAGGCTGGCCGGGCGCTGGACTTAAAAGACCTGGTCGGCGACAACCGGGCCATGCTTCGAGTGCCGTTCGGTGTCCTGAGCGTGTGCGAACGGCTGGCCTGGCCGAAATCTCAGGTCGTTGTGTCGGTACCGGGAGACGTCTTGGATGACGATACGGCGGTGGAAGCGGTATCCAGGCTGGCTGAGGAAGGGTTTACCATCGCACTCCACAATCCGACCTGCGATCTAACCGAGCTTCGGCGCGCGGCGGGGTTCGTGTCGATTTGCTCTCTGGACGCCCGCATGCTGAACGGTTTCAAGACGCATTGGACGGCGAACCATGATCGTGCACTGCATCTTCTGGTGCGAGATGTGGAGACGCCGGACCAATACGATCGTTTTTGCAAGCTGGGCTTCGATTATTATGAAGGGGTGTTCTTCGAGCGCCCGAGACCTTTACACAGCTGTGATATACCGGCGAATCGCCTGGCCGTGCTCGAATTGTTGGGCCGGCTCCACGATCCGAATGTCGAGATCGCCGAGGCCGAGGCGATCATCACGCGTGACCTGACCTTGAGTTACAAGCTTCTCCGCTTGGTCAATTCTGCGTTTTTCGGCGTTGCGAAACGCGTCGATTCGATCCGCCGGGCCGTGATTTTTCTCGGCTTGCAACGAATCAAGAACTGGGCGTCCGTGATTCTGGTCAATGCCGTCGACTATCGGCCGCGGGAGTTGCTCGTCACCGCGATGGTGCGGGCGCGAGCCTGCGAGCTATTGGCGGAACAGCTGAAACGGCCCAATACCGAGCGGTATTACATCGCGGGACTGTTTTCTTTACTGGACGCGATCATGGACGTTCCTATCGGGAGTATCCTTCGACACTTGAATCTCGACGATAGCATCAATGAAGCGCTGCTGTGCGGCAGCGGTCCAATCGGGGAGATTCTCCGCGCCGTAATCGCGTTCGAACGTGCCGAACCCGGTGAACTTCACGGCTGCCGGTTCGAACCGGGCGTGCCGGCTCGCGTTTACTTGGAATCTATTCGCTGGGCGACGGACGCTCGAAAACTACTGGAAGCCGCTTGACGTCGTTCTTCGGACGGCTGGGGCAAGATAAATCCTGAGTAAATTACTTGGCTATGGAGCGGTTTCGTGCAAAAATCACGTGGTTCCTCGAACTGAGCCAAGCAGAACGATGAGGCTATGGCGGCTTTACCCACGCAATTGATAGACCGCTTCGGGCGGCGCATCAGTTATGTTCGCATTTCGATCACCGACCGCTGCGACTTCCGCTGCCTTTATTGCATGAACGAGGACACGGTTTTTCTGCCGCGCGCCCAGATCTTGACGCTCGAGGAAATCCTGGCCGTAGCCAGGGCATTCGTGGAGCTCGGTGTCGAAAAGATCCGGATTACGGGCGGAGAGCCGCTGGTCCGCAAGGGTGCGATCGATCTCTTGCAGGAAATCGGCAAACTGCGGGGTTTGAAAGAACTGGTCTTGACGACCAACGGTTCGCAACTGGAGAAGACCGCTTCCCTGCTGAAGTCGGCTGGCGTCAAGCGCATCAATGTCAGCCTGGATTCGCTGAAGGCCGATCGATTCCGGGAACTGACCCGCGTAGGAGATTGCGCCCAGGTGCTGCGCGGCATAGATGCAGCCCTGGATTCGGGTTTCGAGCGGCTCAAAATCAATGCCGTCGTGCTCAAGAACCGTAATCACGACGAGGTGGGCGACTTGGTCGCCTATGCGATCGCCAAGGCTATCGACATCAGTTTCATAGAAGAAATGCCCTTGGGCGCGGTGGACGGGCATGATCGTGCCGAGGAATATTATTCCAGCGACGAGATCAAGCGGGATCTCGACCGGCGGTTTACCCTGCTGCCCACTCCGGAAACCACAGGCGGACCGTCCCGATATTATCGGGTGTCCGGCACCGATACCCGTGTGGGATTCATTTCCCCGCACAGTCACAATTTCTGCGCAAGCTGCAATCGCGTGAGAGTAACGGCGGAAGGGCGCTTGCTGCTCTGTCTCGGCAACGAACACTCGGTAGACCTAAAGCGGGTCTTACGCGCCAATCCCGGCGACATGCCAAAGCTGAAACATGCGATTGTCGAATCGATGTCGATCAAGCCGGAGCGGCATTATTTCGACATCAAGGCCCAGCCTGTGATCTTCCGCCATATGAACGCTACCGGCGGCTGAAGCCGACGGATGAGCGGCGCACACACGTGTATCGCCGCGGATACCTACTCCAAAGCGATTTCGCCGTCTATGACGTGACGGATGTTGATGCCCGGTACTTCCAAAGTCATTTTTACGGCAAATTTTTCGTTTCCGGCCAGCTTGCCGGCTTGCAGCGCATCGTGCACGGCCAGTTCGATCTCCCGCTGTGAAGTCACGCCGACTTTTTTCAGGAACTTGCGGATATCCATGTTGAAGGTATCGTCGTTCATCGCCTTCTCCTAAGTCTCGAGATCTAAAGGAAGCTCTGATTAAGTCCTTCGACAGGCTTGTCGAAGGGCTCAGGACGAACGGTAACCTATTGATTCCGTTCGCGGTGAGCTTGTCGAACGCTCTCCTGAGCCTGTCGAAGGGCGTGAACGGAATCAACTTGTTCAGAGTTTCCTAAAGTTTTGATGCAAAACTCCTGGGTTTGATTCCTCAGAAGAGCGGCGAAACGCCGAACAGCAAGCTGTGGAAGTGCAGCAGCAGGAGATGGAGCGTCATGGCGAGAGCCAAGCGCCACCAGCCGATTTCGCCCCACTCGAGTCGGTTGCGTCCCTCCCGGATAGCGTAAAAAGGGACGTTGGATGTCGCTGCCTGGAATTTCGCCCATCGATCCCCGAATTGCCTTTGACGCTTGGCATCTATCGAACGGGCTCCGCCCAAGGTTAGGATGAGGAAGGACCCGAACAACACGAGCGCCGCGGCGTCGCCGTTGACGATCAGGTGCACGGCGGCCCACAGGGCGATTCCCCACAGGAAGGGATGCCGGGTTATCCGCAGAATGCCTCGCGCCGGCTCGGCTTCAGAGAGCAGAGATTCACCGTTTACTGCGGTCGGATTGGGCGTGGTTACGCCGGCTACGGCCAGGATGAATGCGATCAGCATCAGAAACGCCGCGACCGGTTTGAACCATGCGAGTTGCCCCCAAGTCTCGATGTAAGGCGCCTGGCGATAGGCATAGATCAGCCAGAACAGACCCGTCAGCGAAAGGATCGAAAAACCGCCGCGGTAGATGCGTTCGCCGTACTTCGCGATCAGCCGGTCCCGCCACCGGGTGCCGGCGATCAGGAAATGAATGCCGACGAAAAACGAAGCGGCAAGCGCAAGCTGGATCATAGGGGTGCTCCGGATTGAAGTTCGCAGGATTGTTTATGTCAATTTCAGAGTGGTTTTCGGCAAGTGCCTTTGCCACTCTTCGGCTCATTTTTCCAGCAAGCGGGGTATCAGTTCCACCAGATTGCACGGACGGGTACGGCAATCGAGTTGATCTCGAATGAGTTGATCCCAGCCGGTTCGGCATGCGCCCGAAGAACCGGGCAGGCAGAAGATGTAGGTGCCGTTGGCCACCCCGGCAATGGCGCGGGACTGAATGGTGGAGGTCTTGATTTCCTGGTAGGAAATGGCTCGAAAAACCTCGCCGAACCCGTCCAGAGTCTTGTCGAACAGGACCGAGACCGCTTCCGGGGTGCCGTCCCGCCCGGTAACGCCGGTGCCGCCGGTGGTGATGACGACGTCAATCGCTTCCGAGGCGATCCACTCCGACACCACGGCGCGTATCCGGTAAATATCGTCGGGTACGATGCGCTTGTCCGCCAGATGGTGCCCCGCCGCACTCAGCCGGTCGACCAGGGTTTTTCCGGAAACATCCGTGTCCTCCGTGCGTGTGTCGGAGACCGTCAATACGGCGATGTTGAGGGGAATGAAGCCTCTTTCCTGGGACATGGCGATGCTTTCCTGTGGTACGTAATGTAAAGTCGGTTCGTGAAACGGTCGGCCGCCTCTCCGTAAGCTCGCGGGAGACCGTGCGAGTGTTCAGCGATCCAGCCCTAAAGTACTCTCCCGGTATTTCGCGTCTCCGCGCCCGGGCGTCCCTATCCCGGATTGGACTGGCCCCACACTTATGGATGGGATTGATTAAAGCTATCGAACATCCCGGAGGCGGACAATCCTCAAACCGAAAAATCCGAACTTGATTAAACATTAGCAGATACTTATATTGTGGTTGACCCCCCGATCGAAGGGTGGTCGATTTGCGGACGGCGCCGATCTGTCCCGGATCAGTGATCGAGCCATGAAGCATGGGCGATTGTCGAGCATCGAGGCGCAACCAGGTAAGAACAAGGGCAGGACATGAATTCTAAGCGTTCCCCGTCGGGATCTTTGTCAGCATTCGCCGCATTCTGTCTGATCGCGTTCGGGATAAGGGCGGCCGTCGACGCGTGGGCGGAGACAGGCGTCCGCCGCCCGCTCGGGCTGGAGGAGGCGATCGAGATCGCCTTCGAGCAGAACCCCGATCTTCTCGCGGCCGCCGCCCGTATCGGCGAAGCCGAGGCCAAAGTCGCCGAGGCCGCCGCGAATTTTTATCCCAAGCTCACCGCGCGGGTCGGTTATGCCTATTCCGACGATCCTGCTCAGGCATTTTCCTATATCGTGGCGCAGCGGCGCTTCAATTTCGGGATGGACATCAACCACCCCGGCTGGGTTGAAAACTTCCGTCCCGAAATCGTCGGCACCTGGTCCCTGTACCGGGGCGGACAGGACAGTTACCGAAAGAAGGCCGCCGAATTGGGCGTCGAAGCAGCCGAACTGGAGCGTTCGGCGATTCGCAACCGCTTGGCGGCTGCGGTGACGGCGGCGTATTACGCGCTGCTTTCCGCGCCGCAGCAAGTAGACGTGGCGCGGCGCTCGATCGAAGCCGTCGAAAGTGAGCTCGAGCACACCAAGCGCCGGGTGGTGGAAGGCATGGCGCTCAAGGCGGATGTATTGTCCCTCGAAGTTCGTGCGGCTGAAGCTCGCGAGGCCGAGTTGAAGGCGCAAAACGCCATTGAGTTGGCGCGTTCGGCGCTCAAGACGCTGCTCGGTATCACCACGGACGACATCATCGAGCTGCGCGAACCGGCGGATAGATTTGCCGCGCCTCCGGACCAAGACTATGCCCGTTTGCTGGATCAAGCCTTGGCCCGGCGTCCGGAAATGCAAGCCGCGATACGCCAATCGCAGATCAGGCGCGAGGAACTCCAGGCCGAACGGGGAGCGCGCTGGCCACGGGTGAACGCCTACGCCGCGTACGGCCAGAACAGCCGTTCGCCGGGGTTCGCGTTCAGTCGCGACAATGTCACCTTGGGCGTCAACGCCGAGGTGGATCTCTTCGCGGGCGGCGCGGTCAGCGCCCGGATCGCCCAGGCGGAACGCCGGCTGTCCGAAGCTCAGGCCCTGGAGCGGCGCACCCGGCTGGAGATCGAGGGCGAAGTCCGGCGCGCCTATACGTCCCTGGAAGAAGCGCTGCAACGCCTCAAAGTGGCCGAAGCCGGAGCGGCCGCCGCCGACGAGGCCCTGCGGCTGGTCAACGAACAGTATCGGGGCGGCACGGCAACGGTGACGCGGTATCTGGAAGCCGAAACCGACCGCGCCGACGCCGCTTTGCGCGCCATCATTGCCCGTTACCAAGCACAGGTGGCGCAAGCTCAGCTGCAAAAGGCGGTGGGACACTGGCGGTAAGGCATCCGTACACCTGTTTCTCGCCTTACGCCGGCCGGGCTTCTTAAGGAAGCTCTGATTAAGTTTCCAGTGGGAAAAGCGAACGGTGCGACTGTTTAATCCAAAAGGCCCTCACCCAACCCCATCACGCCGCACTTTCCCCGTTGGGAGCCGCAAGCGGCGCTTACCCGTGCACCCGTTCGCCGGGAGCGAACGCTAACGTGCGAAGCACGGCCCTTCGACTTCGCTCAGGACAGGCCCTTCGGCAGGCTCAGGACAGGTTTGTCCCAGCGGGAGAGGGTTTATTCAGAGCTTCCTTAAGCGTACCGGGGATTTTTGTCGCTTCCAAACAAACAAGAAATTGAAAGGCCTATTCATGATCCATCCTACATACTCCCGGACCAAGCTTATATACGCCCTAATCGCGGTAGCCGCTTTGATCCTTTTTCTCGTCTGGATGCAGGGAGGCTTTAAGGACAAGGTGGAACCTGGAGTGAGCGAGTCCGTGACGAATGGGGAAGCCGAGGCGCGCGCGCCGACCGCCAAGGCGGTTCGCAAGGAGGTCGAAAAAGTCTTCGCCTGGCCCGGCACCGTTGCGGCGCGAACGGTGGTGCAGATCGCTCCCAAGATTCCCGGCAGGATTCTGGAAATCCCGGTTCGCGCGGGCGATCGCGTCAAAAAGGATCGGGTGCTGGCACGCCTCGACGAACGCGAAACCCGCTCGCGTTTGGGTCAGGCGCGAGCCGCTCTCGCGGCGGCGGAGGCGCAGGCCGGACACGCTCGCGCCGATGCCCGCCGAATCCAAAATCTTTACGACAAAGAGGCCGTGACCCGGCAAGCTCTCGATGCTGCATTGGCGGCGGCCCGGACCGCCGAAGCGCAAGTGCGGGCAGCAAAAGAGGCGATTCGCGAGGCGGAATCCTCTCAGGCGGAAACCGTGCTGCGCGCACCCTTCGACGGCGTCGTCGTCGAACGCCGTTTGGAGCCGGGCGACATGGCCTTGCCCGGTTCGCCTGTACTGGTTCTCCAGGAATCTCAGCGGTTTAGGATCGAGAGCGCCGTTCCCGCCGAGTGCGCCGGCCTGGTCGAAATCGGGCATGAACTCAAGGTCCGCATCGCCAATTCGGAAAAGGAATTCAAGGCCGTGGTGGACGAAATCCAGCCCGCCGCCGATCCCAAGACCCGAACCGTGCTGGTGAAAGCCCGCTTGTCCGAAGATTCGGGCGTGCAGCCCGGCGCGTTCGGCTGGATCTATCAAGGCTGCGGTCAAGACGAGGTGCTGTTGCTGCCGGTTTCCGCCGTGAGCCGGGTCGGACAGCTCGAGAGCGTGCGGCTGGTAATCGGCGATAAGGTCCGGCTGCGCCACGTTCGCACCGGCAAGCGGCACGACGGCCAGATCGAAATTCTCTCGGGACTCGAGGAAGGCGATACCGTGCTGCTCCCGGAGGCCGGTCGATGAGCGCCGAAACGCCCGTCGAGCGGGGATTGACGGCCCGCATCGTCGAGCTGTTCATCACCTCCAAGCTGTCGGTATTGTTGCTGATTGCGTCGTTTCTGGCCGGGTTCGCCGCGCTAGTGCTGACGCCGCGCGAAGAAGAACCGCAGATCGTGGTGCCGGTGGCGGATGTCTTGATCAGCGCGCCGGGCGCCCGCGCCGAAGAAGTCGAAAAACTGGTTTCGACGCCGCTGGAAACGCTGCTGCGGGAAGTGGACGGCGTGGAGTACGTCTATTCGGCATCGCGCGAAGGCGAGGCTCTGGTGACGGTGCGTTTTTTTGTCGGCGAAGACCGCGAGGACAGTCTGGTCAAAGTCTGGAACAAGCTGATGTCCAACCAGGACCGGATTCCGCCCCTGGTCGAGTCCTGGACCGTGAAGCCGGTGGAAATCGACGATGTTCCCATCGTCACGCTGGCTTTGTCTTCGAGCGATCCGAGTTACGATACGGCGGCGCTGCGCCGTTTGGCCGACGAGATGAAGGACAAGCTGGCCGTGGTGGAGGATGCCGGCAAGATCACCGTGATCGGCGGCGAACGCCGGCAGGTTTCGGTCTATCCCGATCCCGCGCGTTTGGCGGCCCACGGCACGACCGTTCTGGACGTGATGCGCGCCTTGCAAGCCGCCAATATCAACCTGCAAGCCGGGACTTTCGAACAGGCCAACCGCGTCGTCCGCCTGGACGCCGGTCCGTTCCTCACCAGCGCGGACGAAGTCGCCGGCACGCCGGTGGCCGGGCAGGGCGGCAGACTGGTCTATCTTCGCGACGTGGCCGAGGTGACGGACGGTCCGCAGGACGCATCGAGCTACACCCGGATCGGCTACGGGCCGGCAGCCGCGGAAAGCCCGCGGCTGGGCGAAACGGAAGCCGCGAAACCCGGCGAGGAGCGGCAGGCGGTCACGCTGGCCGTCGCCAAGCGGAAAGGGGCGAACGCCGTAGCGGTGGCCGAAGAGGTCATCGAGACGGCGAGAAGGCTGTACGGCACCGTCATTCCCGAAGACGTCACGGTCAACATCACCCGCAATTATGGCGAGACCGCCAATCACAAGGTCAACGAACTGGTCCGGCATTTGTTCATCGCCATCGCCACGATCATCGTTCTTCTGGCTTTCGCCTTGGGACCCAAGGAGTCTTTCATCGTCGCCCTGGCGGTGCCGATGACTTTGGGCGTGACCCTGTTCTGCGATCTCGTTTTCGGCTACACCATCAACCGCGTGACTCTGTTCGCGCTGATTCTGTCGCTGGGGCTCCTGGTCGACGATCCCATCGTCGACGTGGAAAACATCTTCCGCCATTTCAAGCTGCGCCGGGAGCCTCCCCTGGACGCCACCTTGACGGCGGTCGACGAGGTCCGCCCGCCCACGATCTTCGCGACCTTCACCGTCATCGTGTCCTTTCTGCCAATGTTCTTCATCACCGGCATGATGGGGCCGTACATGGCGCCGATGGCGTTCAACGTGCCCGTCGCGATGCTGATGTCGCTCCTGGTGGCGTTCACGGTAACCCCCTGGGCGAGCTATTACCTACTCAAGAGCGAGTACGGCAAGGGCGAGGAAGCGTTCGATCTCAAAAAGAGCGCGGTGTACCGGTTTTATCACCGCACCTTGGGCGGACTCCTGGCGACCGCCGGTCGGGCGAAGATTTTTCTCTGGCTGGTGCTGGCGGCCTTCGTGGTTTCCGCTTTACTCGCTGTTTTCCGCATCGTGCCGCTGAAGCTCCTGCCGTTCGACAACAAGAACGAGTTGCAAATCGTCGTCGACATGCCGCGCGGCACCACGCTGGAACGAACCGACGCGGCGGCGCGGGCGCTGGGCGATTATCTCGCCACCGTCAACGAAGTGACCGATTTCGAGACTTACGTGGGGCTTGCATCGCCCATGGATTTCAACGGACTGGTGCGGCATTACTATTTGCGACGGGAACCGTATCAGGCGGAGATTCGGATCAACCTCCTGCCCAAGGAACGGCGCGAGCAACAGTCTCATGAGATCGCCCTCTGCATCCGCCCCGACATCGAGCGGATCGCCAAGGCTTACGGCGCCAACGCCAAGATCGTCGAAACCCCACCGGGCCCTCCGGTGCTGTCGACTTTCGTGGCCGAGGTGTACGGGCCTCTGGACGCGGATTATTCGGACCTCGCGCGCGTCGCCGAGTGGGTGAAACAGGAGATCGCTGGAATCGAAGGGGTAGCCGACGTGGACGACACCGTCGACGAGCCGCAGACCGTGATCCGCTATCGGTTGGACCGTCAGCAGGCCGCGCTGCATGGCGTAACCGTCGGAGAGGTTGCGGAAACCCTACGCGCCGCGTTGAACGGAATGTCCGCCGGCGTCGTGCACGTTTCGTCCGAGCGCCAGCCCCTGGAAATCGTCATGCGGCTGCGGCGCGCGGAGCGTTCCTCCATGGCCGATCTGAATACGCTCCGGGTGAAAGGACTGGGCGGCTTGCTGGTGCCGCTGGGCGAAATCGGCCACGCGATGGAGGCACCGGCGGATCTCACGATTTACCATAAAAATCTCAGACGCCTGAGTTACGTCACCGCCGAAATGGCGGGGCGGAGTCCGGTGGAAGCCGTGTTCGACTGGTGGGACATCGCAGAGGAAAAGCCGCTGCCCGAAGGCTATACGGTCGATCTGGCCGGGGAAGGGGAGTGGAAGATCACGGTGGACGTGTTCCGCGATCTCGGGCTCGCGTTCGGCGCCGCCCTTATCATGATTTACGTGCTGCTGGTAGCGCAGACGGGTTCCTTAGGGATGCCGCTTATCATCATGGTGGCGATTCCTCTGACCGTCATCGGCATCATGCCCGGTTTCGCGCTGCTCAACCTGCTGTTCACCGAACCCGTGGCCGGTTTCGACAATCCTATCCTGTTCACCGCCACCGCCATGATCGGCATGATCGCCCTGGCCGGCATCGTGGTGCGCAATTCCATCATTCTCATCGACTTCATCGAGCGCCTGCGGGATCAGGGAGAACCCCTGATCGATGCCCTGCTCGAAGCCGGCGCCACCCGCCTCCGCCCCATTTTTCTCACGGCGGCCGCGGCTTTGTTCGGCTCGTTCGTCATCACGCTAGACCCGATCTTTTCCGGCCTCGCCTGGAGCTTCATCTTCGGCATCTTCGCGTCGACCGCGTTTTCCCTGTACGTGGTGCCGGTGGTTTATTACCTGCTGAATCGGAAAGCGGCGCGATAGCGGCGATAGAATCGCGCCTTGTTCGGTGCACGGCCGGCGAGACCTCTCCCTTGGCGACGGATCGCCGTCCTCTGACATCGGATTTTCATCTCCAATTTTCTAATCCGCACCGCGGCCGATGGCCTTTCCGGCATGGGCCGGGCCTTTGCTCGACCGTAACCGCTTCCTCGCAACAAATCGTTGATATAGGGCAACAAAATTTGCCGCATGTATGAACTAGTGGACCGCAACGCGGTCCATAGTGATGCGTTCTTCCTCCTCTTGACCCACCGTAAGGTGGGTTTTTTGTCTTCGTGCGCCCGGCAGGACGCACTCACTTGGAGGTGGAAGTCCTCTACTCGCCCGGCAAGGGGAAGAGTTAGC
>DYIL01000053.1:9788-22716 GCA_020723665.1 Methyloversatilis universalis | reverse complement strand
CGGCAGATCAATGGCTTAGCGGCTTTTTTGCTTTGAGTTGCGGAAGTGGGGCTAACCCCTGCCGCCAGCATGGCGGCCTTGAATTGATCGATTTCGTCCGACATCAGGCCACCCCCACGGCGCATAGCCACACAGACAGCCGATGGCACGCGACTTTCATGTTGGCGAGTATGGCGATAAAATCGGTTTTGGAATTGGTCGTGAAGGCCGCTTGGGGCGCGCCCGCCCCGGCGGCTTTTTTGTTGCCGGTCATGTTGGCCCCCCTATGCCGCCTGCCCACCCAGCGCCTTAAGCGCCGCCCGAAGCTCACCGACGTTCCATGCCGAGACCCGCGGCCCGAGCTTTTTCGGCGCCGGCAAATCGCCGGACTTTACCCGGCGCCACACGGTCGACGCCGAGAAACCGAACAAAAGTTGCACGGTTGGCTGCCGGACGAACGCAGTGTCTGGCAGCCGCTCGAAATGCTCGGCGGCCGTAGGGATGCCGCCGCGTGGCGGGCGAGATGATGATTCCGCGCCCGGAGATTTGTTAGGAACAGTAGTGTGATGACGGGACATAAAATGACACCTCAACAATGGTTGCGGTGCCCATGATATGTCGCGGTGGTGTACCTATGCCACTGAATTTACAGGATTTTTCGGACAAATCAGGCCAGACATATCCGATTCTCGGACATTTCAGGCCTGGGGGTCGTGTGTGGCGATTTTGATTGCTTGCCGCACCAGTTTTTCTATGTAGCTTTTGCTGCGTATCTTCCCGCCCGGCCACGCTTTGGCTGTTTTAAAAATGTGGTCGGCAATTTGACCTGTGGTCCATCGGCACGACGCGGGGTGTTTTAGGCAGTCTTTGGTCATCCTTGTGACGCGTTCTTTGAATTCTTCGCTCTTTTCCTTGTTTACGGCGGCACCCTTTTTTCGCCCTTCAGCCAAGATCTTCCGTTGTTCTTGATAGGCAGCCAACGCCGGTTTCACCTTGTAAATCTCCGGTTTCACCTCCTCGAATACTCTTTTTATTACCTGAGATACTTTGTCCGTTATTACCTGAAATACTTTGTCGGTTTGAAGCCTCAACAATCTTTCTTCGCGGGCATCGCGCAGAAGCTTATAAGCGACAAGCGTAAAGTCCGAAGCGACGACAAGCGTAAAGGCCGATTCGCAAGCCATACCGCAGTCTTGCAGAATCAGCAAAGCGAGAACGCGGCTCAGGCCCGCTTTGTTCGATACTTCGAGAAAAGGCCGATATTCGTCGTTCAGCAGCTTGACAGCCAAATCGACTCTATTCGATACCGCCGGTCCCGCGCAGTGCCAGGGTTCGGCGCTCTCGAAATCGAGCGGCAGCCGTCCCCGGCGAACGGGAAGTTCGCCATGCTCACGTTTCCATGTCTCGAAAACGGCGGACAGGACCTCGGAAAGCAGGTTGATTGCATCCTCCGGCACCCCATCGAGCTCTCTCTGCGCGTCTTCGATAAGTATCTTCAGCAGCCACGGCGATATGCCGCGGCTTTTTTTACGGCGTCGTTTGGCCACTATGCGCCCCCTGTGGCGTAGGCCCTGAAAGACGGGGCCGCGCCAGCCGGGTCAGGGTGTCCCGGTTTTCGCCCCGTCGGGCTAGGCGCGGCAATTCAGCTCAAGCGAATCGTTTGATCGGGATTATTTCAGCGCCGCGTTTCAACTCGTCCAGGTAATCGGCCCACATCTGCATCATCCTCCGGCGTTCGGGTAAATGCGCCGTCCGGTTGTAGGCTCGCCCGTTCGGATCCCGCACGGCATGGGCAAGTTGATGCTCAATGAAATCGGGGCGGAAGCCGAGAACTTCGTCGAGAACCGTCCTTGCCAATGCGCGAAAGCCGTGAACGCTCATTTCATCCTTGGTGTAGCCCATGCGCCGCAGTGCCGCCAGCAAGGCCACGTCCGACATGGGGCGGGAACCGTCTGGCGTCCTTGCCGAAGGAAACACATACCGCCCGTGCCCGGTTAGCGGGTGTAGTTCGCTTAGAATCTCAACGGCCTGCTTGGACAGAGGGACGATATGCGGCGTTTGCGTCTTCGTGACGATATAGTGCCACTCGGCCGCGTCAAGGTCGATGTCCTTCCATTCTGCCGTTCGCAGCTCGCCGGGACGGACAAATACCAACGGGGCCAGCCGCAAGGCGCACGTCACTGGAAACGTACCTTCGTAGGCGTCAATCGCCCTCAGCAATTCGGCAATTTTTTTAGGATCGGTCGCGGCTGCGAAATGCCCGCCTTTTACCGGAGGAAGCGCTCCCTTTAGGTCGGCGGAAATGTCGCGCTCGGCCCGCCCGGTCGCAATGGCGTACCGGAAAATCTGTCCGCAGTTTTGAAGCGCCCGGTGCGCCGTTTCCAGGGCGCCACGTTCCTCGATGCGCCGAAGTACCGCCAGTAATTCCGGGGCGCTCACGTCCCGAATGGGGCGGGGCCCGATCCACGGGAAAATGTCGCGCTCCAATCGCCGGATGATCCGATCGGCGTGACTCGCCACCCATGACGGCTGGAACTTTACGAACCATTCGCGGGCGATGGCTTCGAGGGTTTCGGCCTCGGCGGCCTTGGTCGCCTTTTTCTGTGCGCTTGGGTCAATGCCTTGGGCAATCAGCCTGCGAGCGTCATCGCGCCTTTCGCGGGCGTCCTTCAGGGTGATATCGGGATAAGCACCAAGCGCCAAAGTCTTGCGCTTCCCCTCGAAGCGGTAGTCGAAGCGCCAATACTTTCCGGTCTTGGCGATGAGCAAGTACATGCCTTTTTCGTCGGCCAGCTTGTACGGCTTCTCTTTGGCCTTGGCGTTACGAATGGCGGTATCTGATAACGGCATGACGGTATCTCCTACGGGACGACTGAACGTCCGCAGCCCGCGCCGCCAGCGAGATTCGAGCGAATTGACGGTATGCGGTCTTTCGGCGGACGACATACCGTCAAAACTACCGTCAGGCATGACGGTATGTCAAGGTATGTTGTGATACGTCATGAGGCAATAAAAAACCCGCAATGCCTTGAATCATGCGGGTTTCGGGGCTTTGTGAAATGTCGTGAATTTCTAAATTGGTGGAGGCGGCGGGAATTGAACCCGCGTCCGCGAATCCTCCGCCTTCGGCTCTACATGCTTATCCGACTCTATTGATTTAACCGGTCGCTACCCGAGCGGCAGGGAATACGGCCGGCGATTCCGCTGAGTTTTAGCGAATCGGCCTCGGACAGACCTCATCGCGAGCTTACAGTTGGGTTACCCCTGAAAGCCGACGCCTGTAAGCGGGCTTCGGATCAGAGGCCGGCCGGATTAAGCGGCCAGAGCGTAGTTGTCGTCGTTGGCAACTATATTGGTTGCAGATTGATTTACGAGGTTATCTGCACCTCGGCATGCACCTCGGGTTTTGCGATCCCCGTCGAAGCCAGGTCGCCCCCAAAAATCAAACAAGTAGACAGTATACTGGTAAAAAAGTTTCGAGCAACGGGCAGTTAAAGCGCATGTTGAGAGCAAATAAACTGTCCGGAGTTGTAGCACGTAATCTGTCCGGTTTCACGAGAACCCGAGGAGGGAGGAGTAAACCGGACGGAATGGCTGCAGGAGACCGTGAGGATGAGAATTTTAGCGTGAAAGAACCTGTGCCAGGGCGAGCGGCTGTCTGACCGGCGAAGGTCATGCGGGGAAGGCACGTGACGATCAGGCGTTGGCTGGGGTGATGAAGCCGAACTTGGTCAGTGCCTTGATCCAGCGCGGGGCGTTGCGTTGAACGGAGAGCGCTTCATAGTTGGTGGCGGAATCCCGCTAATGTTCGCGCCGCTTGAGCATGAAGAACATGGTACGGAGAATTTTGTGGCCGATGGCGATGATGGCGCGCTTGTAACCGCGCCGGACGACGAGCGACTGGAACTTCGACTGGAACACGGACGTAGTACGACTGGCGGCATGAGCGAACTCGCAGAGCAGTCGGCGGACATAGAGATTGCCCTGTTAACTTGACACCCCCAGACACACACCGGAATCAAACGCGTCGTGGGCGCTTGCGGGTGCAGGGCAACGATCATCGTCACGACCTCCGGACTCTAATCCATCGACGGGGACCGGCAGCTGAGAATTCCCGTGAGACACGGCGTGCCGGCAGGTGTCCGTGGCGTGTTGGTAACTATGTAATCGTCCAGGATGCGACACCTAACCTACGAAATCTCAATCCCGGTTGGCAATCGCGTACCGTTGCGCCTTGCGGATTCGTTCTGCGATCCCCAACGGACTCGATTCGTAGGCGGCTTTGGCCGCGTCCAGCGCGGCTTGGGCGATCGCGGCTTGTTCCGCCGTCAGTGGCAGGCGGCCGGCGACGTGCGTGGCGTTCGGTACGGCTTTCAGAATGGCCGCCCGGTTTGGGTGCTCGTGGACAGGAATCAGCCGATCGGCTTCCTTCCTCCCGTCGAGACAGACGGCCATCCCGATGACCTCTACCTTGCGGCCGTCCTCGGTCGTTTTGATGTAGGTACTCATGGCGGTTTCGTCCCGAGATTCGAACGTCGATTGTCTGACTGGCGAATCGTTACGGCTTGATGCGAGGGCGTTCGGAGGCAGGGTAGTTACTGAAATGGCCTTCCCGAGCGGCTTGCGCCCGAGCTCTCGCGATCAGGCCCGCCGTTTTGCCGCGGGGCGCGGTCAGAGAGGGAAGTTTTTCCATGCCCGCGCTGCCGCACTCGGGGCAGGCCGGAACGGCTGTGATGCTGACCAGCAGTTCAAAGGTCCGGTCGCACCGGCGGCAATGAAAATCGTAGATCGGCATAGATCGTTGTCTCCTTTGTCGATCAAAAAAGCATTCTTGAGGTTTGCTTCGTAGTCGAAGCGCCAGACTCGGTTGCGGTTCCGCTCGATTGTTCCCGCTGCCTTTCCGAAGGCGTATACACCTTCACGCTGATGGCATGTAACGCGCCGCTGGACAAGGGTTCTCTGATCGTCGCCAGGACTTTTTGCTGGCGCTGTACCGGCGTGAGGCCTTCGAAAATCTCGCTAATCACGACTACCGAGAAATTGCAACCTTCGCCGTCAACCGAGAGCTGGCAGCCGGGCAGGCCGGTTTCGATGAGGCGACGGACTTCCGCGATCTCCATGACGATCAGCTCGCTTTCCTGCTGGCAACGGCCTTTTCCAGCATGGGCTTGAGTTCTCCCTTCTTCGCGATTTCTTCAACGATATCGCTGCCGCCAACGAGCTCGCCGTTCACGAACAACTGGGGAAAGGTCGGCCATTCCGAGACGCTCGGCAGCTTTTCCCGGATCGAAGGTGCCTGAAGCACGTTGACGTAGGCGAAGGGGACTCCGGTGGCTCGGATCGCCGCAACGGCTTTGGCGGAAAAACCGCACTGGGGCATGTCGGGTACCCCCTTCATGTAAAGGAGTACCGGATGGGTCGCGATCTGTTCGCGGATGGTATCTTCGATGCTCATGGCTGACCCTCTCGTTAGTTGATCGAGTGACTGATTCCGTTTGGCATTTGAGTTGGTCGACAAGCCTTTGCCGATGAACCTGTTTTCAGTCCGAGGAAATTCGCATCGACCGCTACTTCAGGACCTCAAAGTCCGGAAGCAAATCCCAGCAATTCGACGGTAATATCTTCGGTGCCGAGGACCTTGGCTTGGCAAGCCAGGCGGGATTTCGAGCCGACGCCTACGATGGTGTCTAGTCTCGTGTGCTCCGGAGCCGCGGTCTTCGAGAGTCCCTTCTTGCCGGCCTGGACGAAGACGTGGCAGCTGCCGCACTCGGCGTTGCCGCCGCACTTGTGCATGAGCTTTTCGCCAGCGGCCAATATCGCGTCCAAAAGGCTCATGCCTTCCTGAACTTCGATGGTTTTTCCGGATGGCAATATGGTCAGAGTCGACATGTGCTTACCTCGTTGTTCTTGTGGGTGGAGAATTCGATGTCTCGCAGAAATCGCCCTTGGTCCGATCGTTCTCGATAAAGTTTCACAATCCCGCGGCGAGCGAGCCGATCACCGAGCCGCCGACGGTGTCGGCCTTATCCAGTTCCCTCAGTTTGGAGAGTATTTCCCCGCAACCTTGCGCGTCGCCCTGACGCAAGCGGATGAAGGCCAAGGCCTTGAGCGAAAAGAGGTAAAAATGCTGAGGACTGTCGTATCGCGTCCAGTCCGTGGATTCCGGGGTGAGGTTCCAATAGCTTTCCGGGAAGCCGCCTTGACGCGCCGCGATTCGCAACGCCAAGCGCGCGGCCTCCTCGGCCTCGGCTAGCCGGCCTTTGTAGAAGTAGAACTTGTAGAGCGAGAAATACACGGGCAGTGCCTCCGGCGCCTCTTGCCGCGCCTGTTGCAGCAGTGACTCGGCTCGCGCCGTATCCCAATAGGCGCTCATGGCTTCTTCGAGCAGGCCGCCGATCTTAGGTGGCACCTTGCCGGCATAAAACACTTCGCGCACGGCCGTCCCGTTTTTCACCATTCGGTTTCCTTAAGACCACACGCCAGCCGGTGCCAATAGGCGTTCCACGGGTTCGCCTTTTTGCAGATGCTCGCTCACGATTTCGCCGACGTCTTCCGGCTTGACCTTGGCGTACATGACGGCGTCCGGGTAGACGATGACGGTAGGGCCGACATCGCAAGCTCCCAGGCAGCCGGTACTGGTGAGCTGGAATTTTCCATGGAACTGGCCGGCTTCGAATTGCTGGGCAAAGGTCTGGAACACCGCCGTGCAGCCCAGCTGTGCGCAAGACCCGCGGGGATGCCCGGGCGGTCGGGATTGCGCGCAGACGAACACGTGTTTTTCGGGTTTTGCCATGGTTGTTCCTCGTAGCGGCATTGAGTGGATTCTTTTTAAGCGGTGCCGGGACTCCGGTTGCGCGCTTCGCGTTTGCGCGTCGAAAGGCTGGCTTTTATCGCTTCCAGGGAAATGCTCTTGCCGTCCTGATCCTGGAAGACCTTGAACACTTTCTCTTTGGCCGCGGTCGAGGTGACGAAGTCATCATGGGCGCGGGTCAGGTATTCTTTGCAAATCGTCCAGGCGGACGCCTCGTCCAGGTCGGCGGGGATCGGCGATCTGGAAAGATATTGATTGAAGCGTTTCAGGATGTGCAGGCGGTTGACGTTCACCACATCGATCCGGTAGGGAACGTCGAAAAATTCGAAGAATTCCTCGGCTGCGGAAAAACTTGCGATGCGTTCGAGTAGCGGATTCATGACTGAGAATGCCTTTCAGACGGTTGATTTCGGATGATCGGAGGTTCGGGCGGGTTGGGCAGGTTCGGAATCGGCTCGGACGCGACGGTTTCCCGATAAAAACTCATCAGTTCGGCCGTACTCGGTGCCCGCTTGGTTTGGTTCGCATGCAGCCGGATTCGCTTGAGAAGCTGCGCGGCCGCGATCTCGTTGAGCTCGATGCCGAGATCGCGGAAGCGCTGGACGACGGCATGCGATCCGGAATGCTTGCCCAGCACCAGCCGATGTTCGCGGCCCAGATCCCTGGGATCGACGCCCTGATAATTGAGGACGTTCTTCAATAGGCCGTCCACGTGGATGCCGGCCTCGTGGGTGAACACGGCCTCGCCGACGATGCTTTTGTTGGGAGCTACCGGGCGCCCGGACGCCCGTGCTACCAGTTCCGAAATTGCGCCGAAACCACGCACATCGATACCGGTATTCATTTGGTATAGATGATGCAGTGCCATTACTGTTTCCTCGAGCGCGGCATTGCCCGCCCGTTCGCCTAGGCCGTTGACCGTGGTGTTGACGTGGCTGGCACCGGCCTGGATCGCAACCAGTGTATTGGCGGTGGCGAGGCCGAAGTCGTTATGGGCATGCATCTCGATTTCGAGATCGACCGCCGCGACGAGTCTCCGGATGCGCTCGAATGTCGAGATCGGGTCCAACAGCCCGAGCGTGTCGGCGAAGCGGATGCGCCTTGCCCCAGCGTGCTGGGCGGTCTCCGCGATTTTGATCAGAAACTCCGGTGCCGCCCGCGACGCATCCTCGGCACCCACGCAAACGTCCATACCGGTATCCAGCGCACGCCGTACCATGCGGTTCACGGTTCGAACCGCCCAGTCGCGATCACGGCGGAGCTTGTGGCGCAGTTGGATGTCGGAAACCGGAATCGACAAATTGATCAGATGGGCACCGCAACCTGTAGCCGCCTCGAGATCCGATTCGCACATCCGGCCCCAGACCATGAGCCGCGAAGGCAAGCCCAGTGCCGCGATGGCGGCGATGATCTCGCGCTCCTCCGGCCCCATCGACGGAATGCCGATTTCCATTTCAGGCACGCCGACGGCCGCGAGAGAACGCGCGATGGCGAGCTTCTCTTCCCAGTTGAAGGCCACTCCGGCGGTCTGCTCGCCGTCGCGGAGCGTGGTATCGTTGATGACGACTTTTCCGGACTTCATCCTCAAGCCTTTCTTTCCTTGGCCAGATTGCGGCTGTAGCGCGGAATCTCCACGGTGAGATCCTCGCCTTTCACGAAAGCCTGACAAGCCAGCCGGGAATGGGGTTCCAGCCCCCAGGCGCGGTCCAGCATGTCTTCCTCGGCTTCGTCCGGGGCGTCCAAGGACGAGTAACCTTCCCGCACGACGACGTGACAGGTGGAGCAGGCGCAGGATTGTTCGCAGGCGTGCTCGATTTCGATGCCGGCGGCGAGCAAGGCCTCGCAGATGGTCTGTCCTCGACGAGCGGTGACGATCGCGCCTTCCGGGCAGATTTCGGCGTGAGGGAGGACGTTGATGTTCGGCATCCTCAGCCCCCCGTTGCCGCGTTCCGATGAAACAGATGCGTCTTCATGATCACGCGTCCAGTTCTTCGAGCTTCTGTCCGGCCAACGCCTTCCTGATGCTGTGGTTCATGCGTCGGCTGGCGAATTCGGTGCTCGCTTCGTTCAGCGCGTCGGCGGCCTTCTTTATAGCCTCCCAGTCGTTGCCGTCGGACGTTTCCTTGAGAATCCGCATGTTTTCGTGGATGACCACGAGTTCGTCCGCGGACAACAGCTCGGAATCTTCGGCCAAGGCGGCCTCGGTGGCCTCGATCAGCCGGAGCGCTTCGACTTTCTGTTCACGCAGGCGTCTAGCCTCGATGTCGTGTCGAGCGTGCTTGTAGGAGTCCTCGATCATGCGGGTGATATCGGCATCGTTCAGACCGTAGGACGGCTTGACCTCGATCTTGGCCTCAACCCCGCTGGTCTGCTCGGCGGCCGACACGCTCAAAAGGCCGTCCGCGTCCACTTGGAACGTCACCCGAACGCGCGCCGCGCCCGCTACCATCGGAGGAATGCCGCGCAACTCGAAGCGCGCCAGCGAGCGGCATTCACTGACCAGTTCGCGTTCGCCCTGCACCACATGGATGCTCATCGCGGTTTGGCCGTCCTTCCAGGTGGTGAAGTCCTGGGCGCGGGCCAGCGGAAGGGTGGAGTTCCTGGGAATGATTTTCTCGGTCAGTCCGCCCATCGTTTCGATGCCCAGCGAGAGCGGGATCACGTCGAGCAGAAGCCAATCGTCGTCGCCCCGGTTTCCGGCCAAGGCGTTGGCCTGGAGGGCAGCACCGATGGCGACTACTTTGTCCGGGTCGAGATCGACCCGTGGTGGCTGTTGGAAGAAATCGGCTACCGCCTTGCGTATACAGGGCATGCGAGTGGCTCCGCCGACCAGGACGACGCCCTTGATGTCCTCGATCGACAGACCGGCATCGCGGAGTGCCTTTCGGACCGGCGTGATCGTTCGCTTGACCAAGTCCGAAGTCAGCGTGTCGAAGGTTTCCCGGGACAGTGTGCATCTCACTGCGGCGCCGTCGGACAGCGGCGCGATGATCGGCGCGGAGTCCTGTTCGGAAAGGCGCTCCTTAGCCTCGCGTGCCGCGCTCAGAAGCCGGCGCGCATCGCCCGCGTTTGGAGCCGATATACCGGCTTCTCTTAGCATCCAATCATAAACGGCCCGGTCGAAATCGTCCCCGCCCAGTGCGGGGTCGCCGTTGGTCGCCAGGACCTCGAAAACGCCGCGGGTGAGTTTGAGTATGGAAATGTCGAAAGTGCCGCCACCCAGGTCGTAAACCGCGTAGACGCCCTCGGCGGCCTGGTCGAGTCCGTAGGCCACGGCGGCCGCGGTGGGCTCGTTCAGCAAGCGGAACACTTCGAGGCCAGCGAGTTTCGCGGCATCTTTGGTCGCTTGGCGCTGGGCATCGTCGAAATAGGCCGGTACCGTGATCACCGCGCCGGCGATGTCGTCGCCCAAGGCCCGAATCGCCCGCTCGCGCAGCGCCTTGAGAATTTCCGCGGAAATCTGGACCGGACTCACCGTTCCTGCCCGAGTTTCGAACTGCACCATGCCAGGCACGTCGGCAAAGCGGTAGGGTGCGTTATGGGTTTCCGGCAGATCGTCGCGCCCGCGACCCATGTAGCGTTTGACCGAAACGAAGGTGTTTTCGGGGTCGTCGTTCTGCCACGCGATGGCTTCGTAACCGACATCCACGGTGTGATCGGCTCGGTAGTGAACGACCGAAGGCAATAACACTCGGCCCTGTCCGTCTTCGAGCACCTTCGGGCGCTGATCGTCGACCGTGGCGACCAGCGAGTGAGTGGTGCCGAGGTCGATTCCCACCGCGATACGCCGCGGTTTAAGGGGTTTGATGCCGGGTTCTGAAATTTGCAGCAGCATCATTCCTCCAATTCGGTTTGAGCTTGGTCGATATCGCGGCCGAGCTTTTCGAGAAAGGCAAGCTGGCGTACGACGTCCGCCGCCGCCGGATGACGCCGTTCCACATCGAGCAGCGTGGCGAGCGAACCCAACAGACTGTTCATCTCCTTTCGAAGGCGAGCCGCCAGGCCGTCAAGCGCCGTAAGGCTCTTGAGGGCGACCGCGGCCTGCAACTCTTCGCGCCACTCGATCTGTTCCAACAGAAACTCCGGCGGCATCGCCGTATTGTCTTCTTCCCGCGTGTCGACGCCGTGAATCCGAAGCAGATAACGCGCCCGATCCAAGGGCCGTTTCAAGGTGTTGTAGGCCTCGTTGGCGAGCGTCGCCCACTGCAGGAACAGACGCTTCTCGGTGTCGCTCAGGTGTGCCGCCTTGTCGGGGTGTACGCGGGCCTGAATCTCCCGGTATCGACGATCGAGCCGGTCCAGATCGAGCTGGAACGATGGGGGCAGTTGGAACAACTCGAAATAATTGCGGGTCGCCTCCGGGGTCATGGTCACGCCTCGATCAAACGTTGAAACTTTCGCCGCAACCACACTGGGCCTTAACGTTGGGATTGTTGAACTTGAAGCCTTCGTTCAAGCCTTCGCGCACGTAATCCAGTTCGGTTCCTTCGAGGTAGACGAGGCTCTTCGGGTCGACGACCAGAGTGACGCCGAAACTCTCGAAGGTGCGATCCTCCGGAGCGGGCTCGTCGACGAATTCCAGGGCGTAAGCGAGGCCGGAGCACCCGGAGGTTTTGACGGCTACTCTGAGCCCCACGCCGGCACCGCGGGCGGCCAGATGTTTCTGCACCTGGCGCGCGGCTTTTTCGGTCAAGGTTACTGCCATGATCCGAACTCCCCTTGTCGCCGAAGATTTACTGCGTTGAGCAGCCGGCGCCGGCGACCGAGAACGAGCTGCCGCAGCTGCACGTCGAAGCGGCGTTCGGGTTCTTGATCACGAAGCGCGATCCTTCCAGCCCTTCCTGATAATCGATCTCGGCGCCGGCCAGATATTGCAGGCTGGCCGGGTCGACCATGAGGATCACCCCGTCGGTTTCGACCGTGGTGTCGTCATCGGCGATGACTTCCTCGAAGGAAAAACCGTACTGAAAGCCGGAACAACCGCCGCCGGAGACGTAGACCCGGAGTTTCAGGTCCGGATTGCCTTCTTCGGCGATCAGCTCGGCGACCTTGGCGGCGGCGTTACGGCTGAAGACGAGGGGAGGGGCGGGAGGGGTCAGGTCCTGAATCTCAACCACGGCACTCATGACGCTCTCCTCGTCTTATGCGGCAGATTTGCAGACATCGTAGCCGGCCTCGGCCGTTCGGCTCTTCGCCCGGTAATCGTTGACGGCGGCTTTGATTGCATCCTCGGCGAGGACCGAGCAGTGGATTTTCACCGGCGGCAGGGCGAGGGCCTCGGCGATCTCGGTATTCTTGATGGCCAGCGCCTCCTCGACGGTCTTGCCCTTGACCCATTCGGTCACCAGTGAGCTGGAGGCGATCGCCGAGCCGCAGCCATAGGTTTTAAACTTCGCGTCTTCGATCACGCCTTCGCCGTTGACCTTGATCTGCAGTTTCATCACGTCGCCGCAGGCGGGCGCGCCGACGACGCCGGTGCCTACGCCTTCTTCCTCCTTGCCGAACGAGCCGACGTTGCGGGGATTTTCGTAGTGATCGATGACTTTTTCGTTGTACGCCATGATGGTCTCCAATTGGTGAAGGATTGACGATATCCGCTCAATGCGCGGCGGCCCATTGAACCGAGTCGAGATCGATGCCTTCCTTGTACATCTCCCACAACGGAGACAGGTCGCGCAGTCGATCGACTTTTTCCTTGATCAGGGAGATCGCGTAATCGACTTCCTCCTCGGTGGTGTAGCGTCCCAGGGTGAACCGGATGGAACTGTGTGCCAACTCGTCGCTGCGCCCGAGCGCGCGGAGGACGTAGGAGGGTTCTAGGCTGGCGGACGTACAGGCGGAACCGCTCGAAACGGCGAGATCCTTGAGCGCCATCATCAGTGACTCGCCTTCAACGTAGTTGAAGCTGACGTTGAGGTTATGGGGAATGCGCTGTTCGAGGTCGCCGTTGATGTAAACCTCTTCGATGTTCTGGACGGCGGCGAGCAGCTTGTCCCTGAGCTTCCGAATCCGTTTCCCTTCCTCCGCCATTTCTTCGCGGGCGATACGGAACGCTTCGCCCATGCCGACGATCTGGTGGGTGGCCAAGGTGCCGGAACGTAAGCCCCGCTCATGGCCGCCGCCGTGCATCATCGCCTT
>DYIL01000053.1:0-9688 GCA_020723665.1 Methyloversatilis universalis | reverse complement strand
ATCGCCGCGCGGAATGTATCCAGATCGAGAAGGCCGTTGGGAAGGGGATCGAGGTAGGTGACTTCGAAGCCCTGCGCTTCCAGTTCCCGCATGGTATCGAGCACCGCCTTGTGTTCGGTCTTGACGGTGATGAGATGGCGTCCCTTGGTCTGATAAAAATAGGCCGCGCCTTTGATCGCTAGGTTGTCCGACTCGGTCGCGCCGGAGGTCCAGACGATTTCCTTGGGATCGGCGTTGACTAGGTTTGCGACCTCGGCGCGGGCGTCTTCAACGGCCTTTTCGGCGGTCCAGCCGAAGCTGTGGGAGCGGCTGGCCGGATTGCCGAATGCCTCGGTTAGATAGGGAATCATCTTCTCCGCCACGCGCGGATCAACCGGGGTCGTCGCCGAATAATCGAGATAAATCGGTAGTTTCATGGACATTGGTTTCTCCGGGTTCACTCTGGACTAAAGACGGTCCGCTCGCTCCGAGCGGTCGGTCTTGTCGGCTTACCTCAGATCAAGCAAGGCTCGTACCAATATGGAAATATTGTGTAAGAGATTGAATGAAAAATAAAAAATATGACGGCCCGGCGCTGGGCTTTGTCAGGTTTTCTACAAACCCTACCGCAATCGATCGATGCAAGACGCTTGCCGCGCTGTCCTAGGTCCGGCTTGTCCGGTTTGTGAAAGGGTGCGTTGCTCGTTATCGTCTGGGATCGTAGAGCTTTTTCCGTTCCGGGACCGTGGCGGTCCGGCCGCAGGGGGTAACGGCTTTCGGCTTTGTCACGTTCGCTACAAAAATGTTCGGATCTACTTAAGTTCGTAACAAAGACAACAAGCGTCCGGCCTTGAGAAGCCGGCCGGAAAGCCCATTTGTCCGGGGTTCGGGCGGGGAAAAGATCGATGGCATGTCTCCTGCTTGATATGGGCCAAATTCCGTATGAATTCAGGGGTAAATTCGGTTATGAATCCTACGCAGCGTTGCGCCACGGTCGGCGAACCCACCGCTCAGCGGGACTTCACGCTGGGTATCCCGGGCTTCAGCTATCGGGATTTGTACGATCCCGGAAGCCTCAAAGCACTTTATGAGGTTTTCGTTCAAACCCTGGCAGAGGAAGCGCCCGAAGTTTATCGGGTCTATGACGCCTGCCGCAACGACAAGGAGGGCAAACTGCCTCCCACCGCTATCTCCGACGCGCTGCTCAAGACGGCTCCGTACCTCGCCCGCTTCGTCGCACGCCTTTTCAACGTGGAAGCTGAACGCGAGGCTCAACGGAACGCCGCGGCCCGCGAATTCGAGCGCGTTTTCGCCTACAAGAACACGGTGGTCAAGCGTGCCGCCCAGAAGTTCGACGCCGAAGCTCTGGCTGCCTTCGACATGGCGGAACTCGATGTTGCCATCGAGGACCTGAGGCGGGTCTGCCTCGCGGCGGATGAGCGTGGTCTCGATCCCGAGCAGGGGCTCGCTACGATAGCCGTTCGACTGGATACGCTGGTGAAGCGTTTTCAGGCGAAAGCCAAGGGCGAAGCCGACATCGACGGTGCCGATGCCGAGGCCGCCGAGCTGCGCCGGGTCCTCGAAGCCGACGACTCCGCCCGTATGCGTTTCGCAGCGGCTTTGGCGGAATCGGAACCGCGAGACTTCGTTAAGGCGCTGCTCGATGTCGTGGAACGCTGGACTTATGCCGCCCTCAACCATCCGACCGTCCATACGAAGGTCGCCGATTGGGTTTCCCTCAAGCAGCCGGAGCGCATCGACTACGAGCATCTGGTCGAATGCCATGCCGAACCGCGCGAGGGCTTCGAAGTGCTGGCGGGGCCTCTGGATAAACGCCGTCGGCGCGACGGATTCGCGTTGACCGATTTGCGCGCGTCCGGCCGCGAAGTCCTTTACGAGGTGGATCGCTGCGTCATCTGTCACCAGCGCAACAACGATTACTGCTCCAAGGGGCAGCGTACCAAGGAAGGCGGGTTCCGCCGCAATCCGCTGGATGTGACCCAGATCGGCTGTCCTTTGGAGGAGCGCATTTCGGAAGCTTTCGCCCTGAAGCGGCAGGGGGACAATATCGCCGCTCTCGCCATGATCGTGGCCGACAACCCCATGACCCCCGGCACCGGCCACCGCATTTGCAACGAATGCATGAAGGCCTGTGTTTTCCAGCGCGTCACCGAGCCGGTCAACATCCCGCAGGTGGAAACCAATATCCTGACCGACGTGCTGTTCATGCCGTACGGCTTCGAGATCTACAGCCTCCTGACCCGGTGGAACCCGCTGAACCTGAAGCGGCCCTACGCCCTGCCTTACAACGGGAAGAAGGTGTTGGTGGTAGGCTTGGGACCGGCCGGTTACACGCTGTCCCACTACCTACTTAATGAAGGTTTCGGCGTCGTTGCCATCGACGCTCTGAAGATCGAGCCTCTGCCGGAAGAGCTGACCGGAAAGGACGTGGGGCTTCCCGAGGCGGTGGACGATTTCCACATGCTGTACGAGAACCTCGACGAGCGCATCCTGATGGGCTTCGGCGGCGTCGCCGAGTACGGTATCACCGTGCGTTGGGACAAGAATTTTCTCAAGGTGATCTATCTGACCCTGGCCCGGCGCCGGAACTTCAGTCTCTACGGCGGGGTACGGCTGGGCAGCACCCTGTCCGTCGACGATGCTTGGGAACTGGGCTTCGATCATATCGCCATCGCCAGCGGGGCGGGCAAACCCACCATGATCGGTCTCAAGAACAATCTCGCCCGCGGCATCCGCAAGGCCTCGGATTTTCTCATGGCCTTGCAGCTATCCGGGGCGGCGAAACAGTCTTCGCTCTCCAATCTCCAGGTGCGACTGCCGGCCGGCGTGATCGGTGGCGGACTCACCGCCATCGACGCGGTGACGGAGCTCTTGGCGTATTACCCGGTGCAGGTGGAAAAGACGCTCGATCGCTACGAGCGGCTCGTCGTGCGGTATGGAGAAACAAAGGTGCGCTCGCGCTTCGACGCCGAGGAACTAAGCATTTTGGACGAATTCCTTGAGCATGGTCGGGCGATTCGTGCCGAGCGCTGGCGCGCCGAGGCGCAAGGCGAAACGCCCGACTTCGAGCCGCTCATCCGCCAATGGGGCGGCGTCACGTTGTTTTATCGCAAGGGCATGAACGATTCCCCGGCCTATCGCCAGAACCACGAAGAGATCATCAAGGCGATGGAGGAAGGATTGGTTTTCGCGGAAGGCATGAACCCGGTCGAGGCGATTACGGATGAATACGGTCATCTAAAGGCGGTGCGTTTCGAAAAGCTGGTCAAGCGCGACGATGGACGTTGGGTCGACTCGGGCGAACAGCCCATCGTGCCCATGCGTACCCTTCTGGTCGCCGCCGGCACCTCGCCGAACACCATCTACGAAAACGAATTTCCGGGCACGTTCCAGCTCGACGGCAATTTCTTCCAGCGCTTCGAACCGGTCTGGAACGGAAACGGCGAAGTGCAAATGGAAGCCAGGACCGGCTGGGGCATGCCGAAAGAAATGGCCCCGGCACCGTTCACCTCCTACGGCAAGGATGGGAAGTACATCACCTATTACGGCGACAATCATCCTGTCTACGCCGGCAACGTAGTGAAAGCCATGGCCAGCGCCAAGGACGGCTACCCTGACGTGGTCAAGTTGTTCGAGGACGAGTTCCTCCGTCTCGATGACGCCGCGCAAGGCGAGCGCGATGCGGAACTCGCGGCGTTTCAGGCGAAGTTGGACCAATTGTTGAAGGCCAAAGTCGTGGAGGTCAAACGGCTGACACCCACCATCGTCGAGATCGTGATCGAGGCACCGATGGCCGCCCGCAAGTTCCGGCCGGGACAGTTCTACCGGGTGCAGAACTTCGAATCCTACGCGCCGCGGCTGAACGGTACCTCGCTGGCAACGGAAGGCATCGCGCTGACCGGCGCCTGGGTGGACCGGGAAAAAGGCCTGGTCGGTGTCATCGCTTTGGAGATGGGCACCTCCTCGCGCCTTTGCGCCACCTGGAAACCGGGCGATCCGATCGTGCTGATGGGACCGACCGGCGCGCCTACCGAGATACCCAAAGGCGAAACCGTGCTCCTGCTCGGCGGCGGTCTCGGCAACGCCGTACTGTTCTCCATCGGCAAGGCGCTCCGCGAGAACGGCAACCGGGTGCTTTACTTCGCCGGCTATCGAAGCGCCCAGGACGTTTTCAAGGTCAAGGAGATCGAGGACGCTTCCGACGTGATCGTCTGGTCCGTCGACAAGGGCAGGGGCAGCGCCCCGATCCCGATCACGCGCCCACAGGATAAATCCTTCGTCGGCAACATCGTCGAGGCTATGGTCGCCTACGCCGCCGGAGCCTTGGGGGAGATACCCATTCCGCTCGATGCCGCCGACCGCATCATCGCGATCGGTTCGGACCGCATGATGGCGGCGGTCAAAGCGGCGCGGTTCGGAGTGCTGCGGCCTTATCTCAAGGAAAATCATATCGCCATAGGCTCCATCAACTCGCCCATGCAATGCATGATGAAAGGCGTATGCGCCCAGTGTATGTGCAAACAGACCGATCCGGAGACCGGCAAGGAGCATTTCGTCTATACCTGCTTCAATCAGGACCAGGATCTGGACCAGGTGGATTTCCCGCATCTAAATGCCCGGTTGCGACAGAACATAACCTTAGAAAAAGTGTCTAATTTGTGGCTCGACTACCTTTTCGAGACGCATCCGATGCCGAGGGTTGAATGACCGTCGTTTGAGGCATCGCTATGTATATCTGCATCTGCAAGGCGGTTACGGAAAACCAGATCTGCGAGGCGATACGCTCGGGGGCGCGCACGCGCAAGGAGATCACCGACTGCCTCACGGTCGGTACGGTGTGCGGCAAGTGCAATCGCGAGATTCGTGATCTCTTGCGAGTCGCGCGATCGGCGAGCGGCGACATCCGGAGACCGCGGGCGAGCCGGGAGACGCCTTACGGACGCTGGGCGGATGGCAGCGTGGAGGCATGTGTGTAGTCGACGGCTGTTGGATTTGGGCGGAGGCGCCTGCAATCGCCGATGGCGGCTCGGCGAGAGACGAATCCGTGGGCCCGGAACGGTTTTGGTGTTCGCCATGTTTTGCCGCGAAACGGTTGTTAGGTCGCTGTTTCGCGGTCTTTTTTCTCAGCATAAGTCCATTTGTATTGTTTCCATAGAAGCGCATTATGCTAAAAGAGAAAAGCGATTATTTCCTGTTTTGTAGCAAAAATGGTGAGCACAAGCCCAAAGTTTCCGCTATGATTATTTCCGAAAGCTAAATTATGGAGGTATCTATGCATATTTTGTTGCTCATTGGGATCATCCCGTTTGTGCTGTTGTTCCTGGCTATGGGTTTTTTCGGTTTGATGCTGGTAGCATCCGCCGTCGCTGAATTTCCGCTAACGGTGCTCCTGCTGACTGCTTTGGGTCTCGGGTTAGCTCGCAAAGTCCTGCCGAATCTCAGCAAGAAGCAGCATACCTTATGCGAACAGATGTAAGACTTTCGTATCTTTTCCACGATCGCCAAATCCCAGCCGAAACGACTGGGATTTGTTGTTTTTGGCGCCCGGAAAATCGCTCTTGTCGTTTTTCGTACAGACGAACTCCGCTTCAAACAATCCGCGTTGGCAAGGGGTTGCCGATCTGGACCGTTCAGAGCCGTTCAGTTCGCACCGCATATTGGAGTGAGCCATCAGGCAGACGATGACCAACACGTACGAAATTTACGATCTGTTGCAAGATTATGCCGCCCTGCCGGCGCCGGTCCGTGAGGTGCTGATCGGACTGGTGTGGACCTATTGCGAGGCCGATGCGGTCGGATTGGCGATGAGCCCGGGCATACCCATCCGGACACTGCCTTGGGCCGGTACCCTGCGCGGCAAGTCCGTCGCCGAACTGGCCGCCTGGGTTCGGGAATTCGATCCGTATCGGGCGACGGTGGGCATGGCCGCCGTTAACGCCGTGATCAATGGCTTTCAGGTTCCGGCAGCGGGCCTTTCTCTACCGCTCAAATCCGAAAGCGGCAACAATCTCGCGGTCTTCGAACATTTTCTGCCGGAGATCGAAGGGCGGCGCGTCGTCGTGATCGGTCGTTATCCGGGGCTGGATCGATTCGCGGAACGGCACGGGCTAAACCTCACCGTGTTGGAACGCCGGCCGGTGCCGGGCGATCTGCCGGACACGGCTTGCGAGTATCTGTTACCTGAGGCGGAATGGGTATTCATCACCGCGAGTTCCATTCCCAACAAGACTTTCCCGCGTTTGGCCGCGCTCTCCGCCAATGCGGTCAGCGTGTTGATGGGGCCGACCACGCCCTGGCTGCCGGATTTGTACCACTTCGGCATCGACTATCTGGCCGGAGTCGAGATTTTCGATCGCGAAGCTCTGCGCCAAACCGTCGCCGAGGGGGGAGGCGTCAGAATTTTCGATTCCGGTTTGCGCTATCGCATTGCGGCGCTCACACCTGCTGCCGCCGAGGCATGGACGCGGCAGCTAATCGAATGCACGGTTCGGGAAAGAGAAAATCTCAAACTGGACACGGCAGCCCGGTACGATGCCGGAAATTCTGCGCGCTTTCCCGGTTACGATCGGCTCGAAGCCGCCGACATCCGGCTATCCCGTCTCGATACCTGTTTCCAACGCTTTCAGGATGCGCGTCACCGAGCGCCCGAGGCATAAGCGCAGCTCGCGAATACCCACCCGTCCATGGGCCGAAAAATCCCGCTTAAAACCCCCTGTCGAATACGATAAGAACGTAATTCGACAATCCTTCGCTATCGAAAATCTCGCATTTATGACAATACCTTCTTGCCGATGTGGCAATTTCGATTTATGTTCGTTACGAACAGTGACTTACGGTAGCGGGCGGTAATGAATGGCTATCGGTTCCCGGAGCGATGAGTACCGGATTGGCCTAGTGTCCGCTCGGCGTTTGGGCTGTTGATTTCCTGAGCATTTGCGTGGAGGCGTCGATAAATGAACGTTTCGACGCCATAGCGTCCGGTAAGTAATAACATAAAACAATAACGATGTCGGTGCCGGTAGAAATACGTTACCTCGGAAACGACATAATCGACTTATAAAAAATAGGAGGAGAGAATTGTGAGCGAATCAGAACTGCAAGATCTTTTGCAATATTTGGCGAGCGACGAATTTCGACCGGCGTTGGTGGTTATTGCGGCGATCGTCGTTTTCTTGGTCATTCTGCTGATCGTTTATTTGCTCCTTCGGAAAAAGAAAAAACACGCTACCGTTGCCGATGTTACGCCCGCGCATTCACCGCAAGCCTCGCATCGTGAGATGCCGGTGGAAACAGCGAAACCGGCGCAGAGAGAGGTGCCGGCGGATCCGCCGAAAGTACCGGCGAATGCGCCGCAGGCTTACTCGCCGAGGGCATCGGTAGCCAAGCCGCCGCGCCACAGTATTCCGCAGGATTCGGTGCTCAGACGGCACTACATCAGCCATATCCGATACATGATCGAGACGATCACTTTTCCGCGTCCGACCGACAGCGTACTGCGCCGCCATTACGACCATTTGATCGCCAGCGAGCTGGAAGCTTGCCTGAACGACGAGGCGCAACTGGAAAGATTGATTTCTCGTTATGAAGAGCACCGGCGAAACGCGAAAAGCTAAAGGAAGCTCTGATTAAGTTTAAGTCCTTCGACAGGCTCCTGCCTGCAGCAGGCAGGCAGGACGAACGGTAACCCATTGATTCCGTTCGCGGTGAGCTTGTCGAACGCTCTCTTGAGCCTGTCGAAGGGCGTGAACGGAATCAACTTGTTCAGAGTTTCCTAAAGCGTTTTCATCTCGCTCGTCCGGCAAAAAGAGGTTTGGCGGAAATTACGGCCGTCTTTGGTTCGGATGAATTGGGTCTTGCCTGATGGGTCGGCGATTCTTTGCCGACGAAGGATTTGACCGAGGTCCATGTGTGGGGAAGGGATTCCCACACATGGATGTCGTTTCCATTCTCAATAGGAGGCGAAATGCTCGTCCGATCATGGAGGGACAGGGATGCCGTGCCTGTGTCCTTGAGCTTGCTTTACGGAATGAACGTCATCCGGCGAGCACCGACTTGGCTTGACGATGTTGAACGTCGGGTCGGGATGACATTCCGCTGGCAGCGCCATGCCGGGAAGCGCCGAGCAGCACGGCGTTTGCGAGCGGTATGCCGCGAGCCTTGAGGATATGGACCCAGAGTCCTTGTTCTCCCGGTTCGAGGCGAAGACGCAAGGCGGCCGGAGTGCCGACGGGCGGATCGGGAGACAGCAATGCGCCGAGGCAACGGCCTTCCGTCGCCGCCAGCTGCAAGCGGCGCAGCACCGGAAAGGAAGACGATTTGCGCGGCCAGGCTAAGACCATGCCGCAAGCGGTGCTGCGCAACAGTTTTTCCGCACTCCACCAGATGTCCTTGTCGTTCGAGAGCCCGTCCAGCAGGAGCAGGCGGCCTAAATCGATGCCGGCGTCCGCCAGGGCAGGCGCATAGGGCAGATGAGGCGGCGCGATCCAGGCCAGATGTTTTCCGGATCCTTGTACGTACCGCATCGCGGGAAGCAGGAGGCGCAGTTCCCCTATACCCCAGGCGGGAACGGAAACTTCCATCAATGCGGGAAAAGGCCAGCCGCCTTCCGGCAAGGCGCGGTCCAACTCCGGAAAACCGGTGGGGATCGCCGTGCCTTCGGCGGTTCGAGGCCGTCGTCCGCGCCACAGGAGCGGCGTCGCTTGAAGCAGTTCGTCGAGTCCGTTCCGGCCGTCCATCCATTGTCTTCGGGTCATACCCACTCGCTGCGGATCACGCCGACCACCACGCCTTCGATGCATAACTCCTGGCTTTCCAAATCGACGCTCAGGGTTTCGAAATCGGGATTGGCCGGTTCCAGATAAGCCATGGAGCCTTCGAGCCGCAGCCGTTTTACGGTGATTTCATCGCCGAGGCGGGCGATCACGATGTGGCCGCTGCGGGCCTGATGGGTGCGTTGTACCGCTAGAAGATCGCCTTCCAGAATGCCCGCATCGCGCATGCTGAGGCCGCGCACGCGAAGCAGGTAATCCGCTTTACCCTGGAACAATTCCGGACCGAGGCGGCAATATTTCTCGATATGCGCCTCCGTCAGCACCGGCCGGCCGGCGGCGACTCTGCCGATGACGGGCAGGGCGTCGTCCAAGATGCGGTGTTCCAGCAGACGAATGCCTCGAGCCAGAGAAGGCAGCAGCTCGATCATGCCTTTGCGGGCCAGGGCTTGAAGATGGCCGCGCACGGCATTGGTGGATTTGATGTCCAGCGCGTCGGCGATTTCCGCAATGGTCGGCGGTACGCCGCTCTGACGCAGGGTTTGGCGGATATGGTCGAGTATTTCCTGTTGGCGCGGGGTTATATTTTTCATGGCTTATAAAAGCAGTGCTTTTATAAGCAGTATAGTCGGGACTTCAAAACCTGCGCAAGCGTCGATATGGCGCTTTGCTTATTTTTGCGAAAGCTTCGATTAAGTACGGGTAGAACTCTGAGCCCTTCGATGGGCCGGTCTTGAGCCAAGTTGAACGGTTTTGGGACCTATTGGGAATGCTCTGGAGCATTTTCTAATTCAGATGTCCGGCATTCCTGAATCGTCCCGTATGGCGCGCCCGAGCGTCGCCGGCGTGAGCCGGAATTGCCCGAAGGGGCACGCGAGGGATCGCGTGCGGCGACAGAAGGCACGAGGACGTGCCTTCTG
>DYIL01000052.1 GCA_020723665.1 Methyloversatilis universalis | reverse complement strand
TTGCGCCGATCGCGATGGAGGAGGGCTTGCGGTTCGCGGTGCGCGAAGGCGGTCGGACCGTCGGGGCTGGCGTCGTATCTAAGGTGTTGGAGTAGTTCCGTGCAGAAACAGCGAATCAGGATCCGCCTTAAGGCGTTCGACCACCGGTTGATCGATCAGTCCGCTAGCGAAATTGTTGAAACGGCAAAGCGTACCGGCGCTCAAGTTTTGGGTCCCATCCCGCTACCGACGAAGAAGGAGCGGTACACCGTTCTGATTTCCCCGCACGTTAACAAAGACGCGCGCGATCAATACGAGTTGAGGACGCATAAGCGTCTGATGGATATCGTTGAGCCGACGGATAAGACGGTTGATGCTCTGATGAAGCTCGATCTGGCGGCCGGCGTAGACGTACAAATAAAGTTGAATTGACGTATTAGGAGCGATCGATGGCGTTAGGTTTGGTAGGGCGGAAGTGCGGCATGACCCGCATTTATGCGGAAGATGGCTCCGCAGTGCCGGTTTCCGTAATTCATGTGGAGCCGAATCGCGTCGTGCAAGTCAAGGCTCCGGATACCGACGGTTATTGTGCGATTCAGGTCACGACCGGGGTTAAGAAAAGATCTCGTTTGTCTCGGCCGGAGGCTGGGCACTACGCCAAGGCGGGCGTTGAGGCGGGGCGTGGCCTGTGGGAGTTCCGGCTACCCGACGGCGTCGCGGCTCAGTATCCGGTTGGCTCCGCGCTGGGCGTCGACATCTTCGAAGAAGGGCAGTACGTCGATGTTCAGGGGACAAGTATCGGAAAAGGTTTTGCAGGCGTCGTTAAGCGGCATAACTTTAGAACCCAGGACGCGACGCACGGAAACTCGTTGTCACACCGCGCTCCGGGGTCTATCGGTCAGAATCAGACCCCTGGCCGCGTATTCAAGGGTAAGCGAATGGCTGGCCATCTCGGCAACGTCACGGTTACCGTTCAAAGTCTAAAGGTGTGTGCGGTCGATAAAGAGCGTTCGTTACTGCTGATTAAAGGGGCTGTGCCCGGCGCCAAAGGCGCCGATCTCATCATTCGGCCAGCTGTCAAGAAGTAAAGAGGATAATATGGGGTTGCAGATTCCATCGGCGGTCGATGGTGGAGCGCCGCTCGACGTCTCCGAGGCCGTGTTCGGGCGAGACTACAACGAGTCTCTCGTTCATCAGCTGATAGTTGCTTATTTCGCCGGAGCGCGGTCGGGCACCAAGGCGCAAAAGACACGCTCAGAGGTTAGCGGCGGCGGGGCCAAGCCTTGGCGGCAAAAGGGTAGCGGGCGAGCCCGTGCGGGTACTACGCGAAGCCCTCTTTGGCGCACGGGCGGCGTCACGTTCGCGGCGCGTCCCCGGTCTTATGCCCAGAAGCTTAACAAGAAAATGTACCGGGCGGCGATGAGGTCGATTCTGTCCGAATTGCTGCGACAGGGGCGATTGGTCGTCAGCGACGATATTTATCCGTCGGCTCCGAAAACAAAGGAATTTCTTAAGAAGCTTGAAAGCATCGGCGTCAGTCGTGGTTTGCTGGTCACCGATGCCATTGACGAAAATTTGTTTTTGGCAGCTCGGAACCTACGCGACATATTGGTTTGCACGGTGACTTCCGTAAATCCCGTCGCGCTTGTGCACAGTGAGAGAGTGGTTTTGACGTCGCAAGCAGCGAAGCAACTTGAGGTCGGCCTAGCATGAGACAGTTGAAACTTATGAACGTCATCGAAGCGCCGATCATTTCGGAAAAGAGCACCGCGGCGGCAGAAAATGCGCGACAGATCGCGTTTCGTGTGAGACGGACGGCGACTAAGCCCGAAATCAAAGACGCCGTGGAGCTCCTGTTCAAGGTCGAAGTGGAATCGGTTCACGTTCTTAATGTGGGCGGCAAAGCAAAGCGGTCCGGGCGGTTTGTGGGTAAACGCGCTGACTGGAAGAAGGCCTACGTCAAGCTTAAGCCCGGATTCGATATCGACTTGTCCGTAGCGTAGGCGAGACGCAAATACATTGAACAGCAAATAACTGCGGGAATATCAGATGGCGCTTATTAAATCGAAACCCACATCTGCCGGCTCTCGGTTTGTGGTTCGAGTGAGGACCGAAGGTCTCCACAAGGGTAAGCCTTATGCCGGCCTTGTGGAAAAGAAGACCAGAAGTTCGGGCCGGAACAACCAAGGCCGCGTTACGACTCGTCACAAGGGCGGCGGTCACAAGAAGTTCTATCGGATCATCGACTTCAAGCGAGATAAGCTGAATATCCCCGGAAAGGTCGAGCGGGTGGAATACGATCCCAATCGGACCGCTCATATAGCGCTTGTCGTATACAAGGATGGGGAGCGCCGTTACGTGATCGCGCCTAAAGGCGTGGGCGTCGGTAGCGAGATATTGTCGTCGGAATATGCGCCTATCCGCCCCGGTAATTGTTTGCCGATTCGCAACATCCCAATCGGTACGCTCATTCACTGCGTAGAACTGAAGCCAGGTAAGGGGGCGCAATTGGCGCGTAGCGGGGGCGCATCGGCACAATTAGTCGCAAAAGAAGGTGTCTACGCGACCATTCGACTGCGCTCCAGCGAGATGCGTAAAGTGCTGGTGGATTGCAAGGCTGTGATCGGTGAGGTTTCTAATCACGAGCAGAATTTGATTTCTTTGGGCAAGGCTGGAGCGGCACGGTGGCGCGGAATCCGCCCTACGGTGCGAGGCGTTGCGATGAACCCGGTCGACCATCCGCATGGCGGCGGTGAAGGCAGAACCTCCGGGGGCAGACACCCCGTATCGCCTTGGGGCACACCGACCAAAGGGTATAAGACCCGAAACAACAAACGCACCGACGCCATGATCGTGCGGGGTCGTAAGCAGAAATAGATAAGAGGTAGAAGACGTGCCACGTTCGATTAAGAAGGGACCGTTTGTCGATCATCATCTTTTAAAAAAATTGGCGGAGATGACGCAATCGGGGACGAAGAAACCTATAAAGACCTGGTCGCGCCGGTCGATGATAATTCCGGAGATGATCGGGTTCACCTTGGCGGTCCATAACGGGCGCCAGCATGTTCCGGTGCTGGTAACCGACAATATGGTGGGACACAAGCTGGGAGAGTTCGCCCCAACTCGCACGTACAAAGGTCATCAAGCGGACAAAAAGACGAAGTAGAGGCGGTGAGATATGGCAACGGTAGCAAGGCTGAGCAACACGCGCGTGTCCGCCCAAAAATGCAGGCTGGTGGCGGATCAAATTCGAGGACTTAAAGTCGACAAGGCGATCGACCTTCTTACGTACAGTACGAAAAAGTCGGCGCGAATCCTAAAAAAAGTGCTTGAATCCGCGATAGCGAATGCGGAGCACAATGACGGAGCCGACGTGGACGAATTATTGGTGAGCGCGATTGAGGTGTCCGAAGGTCCGACGCTGAAGCGTCTAGTGCCGCGTGCAAAAGGGCGCGCTAACCGTATCCTTAAGCGTACCTGCCATATAACCATTCAGGTCTCAGAGCATCGATAAAGGATATTTATGGGGCAGAAAGTTCACCCGACCGGCATACGGCTCGGCTATATCAAAGACTGGACCTCCCGCTGGTACGCATCCAGCAAGGATTATCCGGTTTTTCTTTTTAACGATTTGAAGGTTCGCGAGTTTTTGAAGAAAAAGCTCGGGCACGCCTCAATCAGCCGAATTCAAATCAACCGTCCGGCGAACAACGCACACATTACGATTTACACGGCGAGGCCGGGTTTGGTGATCGGAAAGAAGGGCGAGGATATCGATGCGTTGCGCCGGGATTTGTCGTCGATGATGGGGATTCCCGTTCAGGTTAGCGTCGAAGAAATTCGTAAACCGGAGCTCGACGCTCAGCTCGTGGCCGAAGGCGTGGCTCAGCAGCTGGAGAAGCGAATCATGTTTCGTCGCGCTATGAAGCGAGCCGTGACGAACACTCTTCGCCTCGGCGCCGAAGGCGTAAAGATCAATGTGGCCGGCCGACTGAATGGCGCGGAAATAGCACGCAGCGAATGGTATCGCGAGGGACGCGTTCCGCTTCACACGTTTCGTGCCGACATCGACTACGGTTTTGCAGAGGCGAAGACGACATACGGCGTCATCGGCGTTAAGGTGTGGATTTTCAAAGGCGAAGTTTTTTCGACCGCGGAGAGCGAAGCGAAGAGCGTCGCTTCGTCTGAAGCATAATCGGGGCTAGTCGACCATGTTGCAGCCGAAGAGAACGAAATACAGAAAACAGCAGAAAGGTAGAAACACAGGCCTAGCCACCAAGGGCAACCGGGTTAGTTTCGGGGAGTTTGGCTTAAAAGCCGTCGAGCGTGGGCGTATTACGGCGAGACAGATCGAGGCCGCGCGGCGGGCTATTACGCGGCACGTTAAGCGTGGCGGTAAGATGTGGATTCGTGTGTTCCCCGATAAGCCGATATCCAAGAAGCCTCTTGAAGTTCGAATGGGAAGCGGAAAGGGGAGCGTCGAGTACTGGGTCGCCGAAGTGAAGCCCGGCACGATGCTGTACGAGCTTGAAGGAGTCAGCGAAGAGCTGGCGCGAGAGGCGTTTAACTTGGCAGCCGCAAAGCTGCCCGTCAAAACAACTTTTTCGTTTCGGACGGTTATGTAATGAAAGCCAGCGAACTGAGATCGAAGACCGAAAGCGAACTCAAAGATTTGCTGATCGAGCTTCACCGGGAGCGTTTTAATCTGAAAATGCAGAAGGCAACCGGGCAACTGAGCAAGCCCGATCAACTGCGAGCCGTTAGTCGGGACATCGCCCGGGTCAATACGGTTTTGACGGAGAAGAGTGTCGCAGCATGAGCGAAAGAGTCAAGTCACCCCGTACCATAACGGGGAAAGTGATCAGTTCGAAAACGGACAAGACCATTACCGTACTGGTGGAGCGACTTGTGTCTCACCCGGTTTATGGGAAATACGTTCGTCGGACAAGCAAAGTAATGGCCCACGACCAAAACAACGAGTGTCAAGAAGGCGATATCGTGGTGGTTTCGGCCAGTCGTCCGTTGTCCAAGAAAAAAGTTTGGAAGCTGGACAGAATAGTCGAGCGGGCGAAGTGACAGCGGAAAGCGCGAAGACAAAATGTGAGGGGTATCGAAGATGATTCAGATGCAAAGCAACCTGGATGTGGCCGATAACAGCGGAGCCAAAAAGGTCATGTGCATTAAGGTGCTCGGCGGTTCGCATCGTAGGTATGCAAACATCGGCGACATCATCAAGGTTAGCGTGAAGGACGCGATTCCTCGCGGACGTGTCAAGAAGGGCGAAGTTTACAATGCTGTGGTTGTTAGAACCAAGAAAGGCGTCCGTCGTACCGATGGTTCGGTCGTTCGGTTTGACGGGAATGCGGCGGTATTGCTGAACAATCAGCATCAGCCCATAGGCACGCGTATTTTTGGGCCTGTTACCCGAGAACTGCGCTCTGAAAAATTTATGAAAATCATTTCGCTCGCACCTGAAGTGCTTTAACGAGGAGCCTTGCGTCATGCGAAAGATTAAGAAAGGTGATCAGGTCATCGTACTTACTGGAAAAGATAAAGGGAAGCGTGGAGTGGTCCTGAGTGTGTCACCCGACAGCCGCGTGGTCGTCGAGGGCGTAAACGTGGTGCGCAAACATCAAAGGCCGATTCCAATGAGGGGGATAACCGGTGGCATCGTGGAAAAACCCATGCCAATACATCGGTCGAACGTTGCGTTGTTCAATCCGGCGACGAACAAAGCCGACAAAGTGGGCTTTAGACTTTTGGCCGACGGTAGAAAGGTTAGATATTTCAAGTCCACGAACGAAGTTATTGACGTTTGATTTGGCAGAAAACAAGTATGGCTAGGCTTCAATCCATTTACAAAGAACAGGTAGTTCCGGAGCTGATGAAGCGATTCAACTACCGATCGTTAATGCAAGTTCCGCGACTGGAAAAAATAACCCTCAACATGGGTGTAGGCGAAGCCGTGGCCGATAAAAAGATACTCCAGAACGCAATGGATGATCTCCAGAAGATTTCCGGACAAAAGCCCATCGTGACGATGTCCAGAAAATCGATCGCGGGTTTCAAGATCAGAGAAGGTATGCCCATAGGCTGCAAAGTGACCCTGCGGCGTGATAGGATGTACGAATTTTTGGATCGATTGGTGAACGTCGCCATACCGAGAATCCGCGATTTCCGGGGACTGAACCCGCGCTCGTTCGACGGACGAGGGAACTATAGCATGGGTGTGCGGGAACAGATCATCTTTCCGGAAATCGATTATGACAAGATCGATGCTATAAGGGGCATCGACATAACCATTACGACCTCCGCCGCCAGCGACGACGAGGCGCGTGCGCTGTTAGAGCAGTTCAAGTTTCCGTTTAGAACATAGGGAAGGCAATGGCAAAGAAATCGATGATCGCACGCGAGAAGAAGCGTCAAGTGCTGGTCAGCAAATACTACAAGAAGCGATCTGCTTTGAAGGCCGTCATTCAAAGTGCCTCTGCGACGGACGAAGAGAAATATCAGGCGCAGCTTAAGCTTCAACAGTTGCCGCGCGATGCGTCACCGTCCCGTTTGCACAATCGTTGTAGCCTAACCGGCAGACCTCACGGGTTCTATCGGAAATTTGGACTCGGACGTAACAAGTTACGAGAATCGGTTATGCGCGGGGACGTGCCCGGCGTAACCAAGGCGAGTTGGTAGTGGCGAATCGCCGGGACAAAAACCCAGGAATACCAACCGTTTGCATGCGGAGAAATTGAAATGAGTATGACCGACCCGTTGGCTGACATGATTACCCGTATAAAGAACGGGCAGGCCGCCGGAAAAAGCGAAGTCGTTATGCCCTCGTCGAAGGTAAAGACCGCAGTATGCCGCGTTTTGAAGGACGAAGGCTATATCCTGGACTACCAAGTGATAAGCCAGGGAGCCGGAAAGTCCGAACTGCGCGTTCAGCTCAAATATTACAAAGGACAGCCGGTGATTGAGGCGTTCGAGCGGGTTAGCAAGCCCGGTCGACGCATTTATCGATCCAAGGACAAGCTTCCGATGGTTATGGGTGGCCTGGGGACGGCGATCGTGTCCACCTCGAAGGGGGTTATGACGGATAAGGAGGCAAGAGAGGGTGGTCACGGTGGCGAAGTTCTCTGTCTGGTGTCTTAGTCGAGCATAGAGACTTATAAATGTCCAGAATTGCAAAAAATCCGATTGCCTTGCCAAAAGGTGTAGAGGCAAGCATCTCCGGGGACTCAATCACGGTAAAGGGGGCAAAGGGTTCCTTGACACGTCGCGTGAGCCCGAAAGTGCGAATTCAGATCGAAAACAGCGTGATATCAATACTGGCCGATAAGAGTGATAAACAGGCCAAGGCGCTGGCGGGCACGACGCGCGCGAACATTGCCAACATGGTGATAGGCGTAAGCGAAGGGTTTACCCGAAAGTTGACAATGGTTGGTGTCGGCTACAGAGCGCAGGCGAAAGGTAGCGCTTTGAGCCTGTCGTTGGGTTTCTCACACCCCTTAGAGATCACCGCGCCGGATGGGATAACGATAGAAACGCCGTCTCAAACCGAGATTTTGGTTAAGGGATGCGACAAACAGCGAGTGGGTCAGTTCGCTGCCGACATAAGGGCGTATCGACCACCGGAGCCGTACAAAGGAAAAGGGGTAAGGTACGCGGACGAGGAAGTCGTCAGAAAAGAAGCGAAAAAGAAGTAGGTGATTGATGGATAAGAAATCGGCGAGATTGCAGCGTGCGGCCAAGGCCAGAGCGATCATCAAGTCATTGGGCGTCAACCGTCTGACGGTTCACAGAACGCCCCGGCATATCTACGCGCAGATTACGAGCGCCGACGGGTCCAAGGTCCTGGCGTCGGCGTCCACGCTACAGGCGGACATCAAGGCAAATTTGGGCGGCACCGGAAACATTGAGGCAGCTAGAGCGATTGGCAAGGCGATCGCCGAAAGAGCTCTATCCGTAGGTGTAACCAAGGTTGCTTTCGATCGGTCTGGTTTCAAATACCACGGGCGCGTCAAGGCGCTAGCCGATGCCGCGCGCGAAGCCGGCCTTGTGTTTTAGGAGGCAGCATGGCGAATCTAAATGTCCAGAGCGGCTCGGCGGAAGGCCTGCAGGAAAAGCTGGTGGCGGTCCGGCGCGTTGCTAAGGTCGTGAAAGGCGGGCGTCAGTTCGGGTTTACCGCACTCACCGTTGTCGGCGACGGAAACGGACGAGTTGGTTACGGATTGTGCAAAGCCCGTGAGGTGCCTGTCGCGATTCAAAAATCAATGGAGCAGGCGCGGAGAAACATGCGCAAAGTCAGCCTGAATGGCGATACCCTGCACTACGCGATCACCGCGAGCACGGGCGCTGCAAAAGTGTTTATGCAGCCTGCATCGCAGGGCACGGGCATCATTGCGGGCGGCGCGATGCGTGCCGTATTCGAAGTGGTGGGCATTCACAACGTTTTGGCAAAATGTATAGGAACGAATAATCCTATCAACGTCGTTCGAGCAACCATCAAAGGGCTGACGGAGATCAGAGATCCGCGCTCGATAGCGGCAAAACGAGGCAAATTGACGGACAGTCGGTCTGGGAAAAACAAATGAGTGGTAAACAGCTTAGGGTTACGCAGGTAAGAAGCGCTATCGGACGGCTGAGGTCCCACCAGGCCTGTCTCCGTGGCCTCGGTATCAAGCGCATGCATAAACCGGTCTATGTACACGCAACGGCCGCCAACTGTGGGATGATCAACAAGATTGCATACATGCTCAAAGTTGAGGAAGTTTAGATGTTTCTAAATTCGATCAAGCCGGCGGAAGGCAGCCGAAAAAAGAGAACGCGCGTTGGTCGTGGCATTGGGTCCACGCTTGGCAAAACTTGCGGCAAAGGACACAAGGGCCAAAAGGCACGAGCTGGAGGATTTCATAAAGTGGGATTCGAAGGCGGGCAAATGCCGCTGCAACGCAGACTTCCGAAAATTGGTTTTAAGTCACAGTTAAAGTCGTTGTCCGCGGAAGTTCGTCTGAACGAATTGAATAAACTTGCCGATTCCAAAATCGATATTTACGCGCTAAAGCTTGCTAACTTGATTCCGGCACAGGCGCGTTCGGCCAAGGTTATCGACTCTGGCGAACTAGAGGCTCCGGTTACTTTAGTCGGCATTAGAGTGACGAAAGGGGCGCGCGCGAAAATCGAAGCTGCAGGCGGAACAATCGAGGCATAAGTGAGTACTGCTACTTCCACACTTACGGACCGATTCGGCAGGCTTACGGAGCTTCGCCAACGGTTGCTCTTTGTCATCGGTGCCCTAGTGGTCTATCGAATTGGCGCACATATCCCCATTCCAGGAGTGGATCCGAAGGCCTTGGCGGCGATGTTTGCGCAGCAAGGCGGTTCAATTTTGGACATGGTGAATATGTTTTCAGGGGGCGCGCTGAAGCGCCTCAGCATATTTGCTCTGGGCATCATGCCGTATATCTCGGCGTCGATCATCATGCAGTTGATGGCCGGAGTCATTCCTAAGCTGGAGCAAATCAAGAAGGAAGGGGAATCGGGAAGGAGAAAAATTAATCAATACACTCGGTACGGGACCGTATTTCTCGCGACCTTTCAAGCCATCGGTGTCGGGCTCGCGCTGCAAAACCAATCGGCCTCCGGCGTTCCTGTGGTGATTAGCCCCGGCCTACATTTTTTATTTATAACCGCGGTTTCATTGGTTTGCGGGACCGTATTTTTGATGTGGCTCGGAGAACAGGTCACGGAGCGCGGAATCGGGAACGGTATTTCCATTATAATTTTTGCCGGAATTGTGGCGGGGCTGCCCTCGGCGGTCGGGGGCACGCTTGAATTGGCTCGGACCGGTGAGCTGAGCTTGATGAGCATCGTCGCGTTGTTCGGGATTGCGCTAGCGGTGACGGCGCTCGTCGTTTTCGTAGAGCGTGGCCAGCGGAGAATCACCATCAACTACGCGAAGCGCCAGGAGGGGCGGCGGATGTATGCCGCTCACAAGAGCTTTTTGCCGCTGAAGTTGAACATGTCCGGCGTGATCCCTCCGATATTTGCATCGAGCATCATCTTGTTTCCCGCGACTCTCGCCGGTTGGTTTGGGAACACGAAAAGTCTCGGATGGTTGCAGGACATCGCGACTACGTTATCACCCGGCCAGCCGCTGTACGTCTTTTGCTATGCGGCGGCTATCGTGTTTTTCTGTTTCTTTTACGCCGCATTGGTGTTCAACTCGAACGAAACGGCAGAAAATCTCAAGAAGTCGGGTGCCTTCATACCAGGAGTGAGGCCGGGCCAGCAGACTGCGGCATATATCGATGCTGTGATGACCCGTTTAACTTTGGCGGGGGCGATTTATATTACGGCAGTATGCTTATTGCCTGAATTTCTCATCGTTTATTGGAACGTACCATTTTATTTTGGTGGGACGTCTCTGCTTATTATCGTCGTGGTCGTTATGGATTTTATGTCGCAAATCCAAACCTACATCATCTCGCATCAGTACGAGGGTTTGCTGAAGAAGTCCAATATCAAGCTCAGTTAGACTGGTCTCAGCGTCAACGGTTTAGAATTTATCAGAGGAATTTCAATGAAGGTTCGTGCGTCAGTTAAAAAGATCTGCCGAAACTGTAAGGTTTTGAAGAGGAAAGGGATCGTTCGCATAATATGTAAGGATGCGCGTCATAAGCAGCGGCAAGGCTAAAGGCGGAATAGCCTATCTGAAAATAACATGATATGATGCTGGATTTAGCCCAAGTCCAGAGATATGACGTGGAGGCAGGATAAATGGCACGAATTGCGGGAGTAAATATTCCCGATCATAAGCACCTGGTCATTTCGCTTACGGCGATTTACGGGATCGGCCGATCGAGGGCGGCTCTAATTTGCCAGAACGCCGGACTGAGCCCTGCGGTTAAGGTTAAGGAGCTCGGCGAAGGCGACATCGAGCGCATCCGCGAGGAAGTGGCGAAGTTCGTCGTAGAAGGGGATCTCCGTCGCGAGAGCGCGATGAATATCAAACGGTTGATGGACCTCGGATGTTACCGTGGTTTGCGGCATCGGCGGGGTCTTCCGGTTCGAGGGCAGCGTACCCGCACGAATGCGCGTACCCGAAAAGGTCCGCGCCGGCCGATTCGCAAGTAATCTCAAAAATGGTTTCGAGGTAAGACATCCAAATGGCTGCATCTAGTCGTCCCGCAAAACGGATAAAACGAGATATTTCCGACGGAGTTGTTCACATCAGTGCGTCGTTTAACAACACGATAATTACCATTACGGACCGTAAAGGCAACGCGCTGGCGTGGGCTACGGCCGGAGCTTCGGGGTTCCGCGGGTCTCGAAAAAGCACGCCTTTCGCAGCTCAGGTCGCTGCGGAAAAGGTAGGGAATATCGTGAAGGATTACGGGGTGAGAAATCTGGATGTCCGAATCAAAGGGCCAGGTCCGGGGCGGGAGTCGGCGGTAAGAACTTTGAACAACATGGGTTTCAAGATCGCAAACATCATCGACGACACGCCGATACCGCACAACGGGTGCCGTCCTCCGAAGAAGCGCCGGGTATAAGCAGAGGGGCGAAGAATGGCTAGATATTTAGGGCCAAAATGCAAGCTGAGCAGAAGAGAAGGCACCGATCTGTTTCTTAAAGCTCGGGGTAAGTCGCTCGAGGGAAAGTGCAAGTTAGACCAGCAGCCGGGGCAGCACGGCCAGAAGCGTGTCCGCATGTCCGACTACGCCATTCAGCTTCGTGAGAAGCAGAAGCTTCGCAGAATCTACGGCGTATTGGAGCGTCAATTCCGCAACTACTACAAGGTCGCTTCGCGCAAAAAAGGGTCGACAGGCGAGAACTTGTTGAATCTGCTTGAATGCCGTTTAGACAATGTCGTTTACCGCATGGGGTTTGCATCGACCAGGGCGGAGGCGCGGCAGCTTGTCAGCCATAAGGCGATTATGGTGAACGACAAGGTGCTGAATGTGCCGTCCTATCAGGTTGCGCCCGGAGATGTCGTCAGCGTTCGCGAGAAGGCGAAAGATCAGCTGAGGATTAAGGACGCCCTGCAGGTCGTCGAGCAGTACGGATTTCCTGGCTGGGTCGACGTCGATCCGAAGCAGATGCGGGGCGTGTTTAAGGCGGCACCTGAACGTAGCGATTTGGGTGCGGAAATAAACGAGCAACTGGTCGTCGAGTTGTACTCCAAATAATTGTTGTCCCTATTCGATGCAAAACTACTTGGCGAATCTAATCAAACCGCGGTTGGTTGATGTCAATCCGATTGATCGAAACAGCGCGCGGATCGTAATTGAGCCTTTGGAAAGAGGGTTCGGGCACACGCTCGGCAATGCGCTGAGGCGGGTTCTGCTCTCGTCAATACCTGGATGTGCGGTTACGGAAGTGGCCATAGAAGGCGTATTACATGAGTATTCAACCATAGACGGCGTTCAAGAAGATGTTATCGACATCCTTTTGAATTTGAAGAACTTGGCGATTCGTATTCCGACGGGACAAGAGGCTACCCTCAGGATCAGCAAGTCAGGACCGGGAAAAGTTACCGGTGCCGATATCGAGCTCACTCACGACGCGGAAATCATCAATCCGGAACTGGAGATCGCGAACCTGACCCACTCGGGTAAGCTAAGCATGACCTTGAAGGTCGAAAAAGGTCGCGGGTACCAGCCGGTAGGTGCGCGCAACGGTGGCCAGACCGAGTCGGCCGTCGGCGTGCTCAACATCGATGCGTCGTTCAGTCCTATCCGTCGAGTTTCCTATCTGGTAGAGAATGCGCGTGTCGAGCAGCGGACGGATCTGGATAAACTCATCCTAGAGCTGGAGACAAACGGCACAATAGATCCGGAAGAGGCGGTGCGACAGGCGGCGTCGATCTTGAACGAGCACTTGTCGGTATTTGTCGCCCTCAAGAGCGAAGAGACGCCGCGGGTAAGCGAAGAAAGACCGCAGTTCGATCCGCTGTTGCTGAGGTCCGTGGACGACCTTGAGTTGACGGTACGTTCGGCGAACTGTTTGAAGGCGGAAAACATTTTTTACATCGGCGATCTCATTCAAAGGACAGAAGTGGATTTGCTCAAGACTCCAAACCTTGGAAAGAAGTCGCTGACTGAAATTAAGGACGTTTTGGCAACAAAAGGTTTGTCGCTCGGCATGCGACTTGAAAATTGGCCCCCGGAGGGTCTTAAACGAGAGCAACAGGACTCCTAAGAAAATTTGTCTGGTGTAACAAATGCGGCATCGTAATTCGGGTAGAAAACTTAACATCACCGGCAGCCACAGGAACGCGGTTTTTCGGAATCTCACGGCATCGCTGATCCATCACGAGATCATTCAGACCACTTTGCCGAAGGCGAAGGAGATCAGGCGTTTTGCTGAGCCTTTGATAACGCTGTCGAAAAATAACAGCGTGGCGGCTCGCCGGATTGCATTCGCACGTATTCGGGACCGTCGGGCCGTCGTGAAGCTTTTTGACGAACTTGGACCGCGATTTAAGGACCGACCAGGCGGCTACTTGAGAATTTTGAAGTGCGGTTTCCGGAAGGGCGATGCAACCCCGATGGCGTACGTAGAACTCGTCGATCGCTCGAGCACTTGATGTTAAGACGGCCGGATAGAAAATGACGCCGGCCGAAGCAGTCAGCACCGTTGGCCCGAGCACACGGCGGGCCAACCCAAGGTTTGGCCACCACCGTGCCTCCGAGGTGGCTAATCAATAGAAACCGATCATTGAGGCCGGACAAGCGTGTCACACGGCAGGTTCGTCCCGTCACCAACGGAAGTTTCGGCATTTAATAGTTTTTTTGCGCGAGATGTCCGTCGCCCAATCCAAGCCTCTGATCATGGGGATTTTGAACGTAACTCCGGATAGCTTTTCCGATGGCGGACGATATTGTGCTCCCGATAGGGCGTTGTTGCACGCGGAAAAAATGGTGTCGGAGGGTGCGGATATTATCGATGTCGGAGGCGAGTCTACCCGGCCCGGCTCAGAGCCGGTTAGCGAGGAAGATCAACTCGCGAGAGTCATTCCGGTCATCAGAACCTTGCGCAGGCATCTGCCAGCCAGCGTGATGTTAAGCGTCGATACGACAAGGAGCAGGGTCGCGAAGGAAGCTTTGGCAGTTGGAGCGAACATGGTGAACGACATTTCGGCTGGTAGGGATGACCCGGAGATGTTTGCTTTAGCGGCGAGGACGAGCGTGCCACTTGCGCTTATGCACATGCAAGGCACGCCGAAAACCATGCAGGACAATCCCGAATATCAGGATGTCGTCGAAGAGGTATTAAGGTTTTTGTTGGAACGGGCAGATGCGGCCAAGAACGCAGGCGTTGCGCCCGAGAAGATTATCATTGACCCGGGTATCGGATTCGGAAAACGTAAAGATGACAATCTTCGACTGATCAAGGAACTGCACCGTTTTGTGGCAACCGGCTATAAAGTTCTACTTGGGGCGAGTCGGAAGCGTTTCATGGGAACGATATGTGGAGAGACTCGGCCATTGGAATTGGTTGGAGCGACGATCGCGACGACCGTGATCGGCGTAGTGGCCGGGGTGACTATGTTTCGCGTACATGACGTAAAGCCTAATCGCCAGGCCGCGGATGTCACTGCGGCGGTTTTGCGGATGTGAGATGGCAGCGGGTGGGGGACCCGGTGATTAAGCTCGGCTATGGCAGCTGAAATGGCGGACGGACGGTACGCCGAAAGACGAGATCCAGATGTTCATGCCGCTTGTACGGGGATGGCATGGCTTGTACGGACGATTTGATTGTTTTCTCCCAAGTAAATCAGCGTGGGTTTGTAGCCGATAAGCTCGTTCTGACTCAAGCCGACATAGGCACATATGATTACAAGGTCGCCTGGAACGGCGAGCCGCGCGGCCGCGCCATTGACGGAGATTATGCCCGATCCCTCTTGGGCACGGATCGCATAAGTCGTAAACCGTTCCCCGTTATTGATGTTATAAATGTGAATTTGTTCGTATTCCTTGATGCCCGAGCGATCGAGTAGCAACCCGTCAATGGCACACGAACCCTCGTATTCGAGTTCCGAGTGTGTCACTCGAGCTCTGTGTAACTTTGCTTTAAGCATCATCGTGTGCATACGTTCAACCTATGGGTAGGTCCGTTGGAGCGGGAATTATCCGGAAAATTCAAGGTCGTAGCAACCCGACGTGATTAGAGGCTTGGTGGGGTGGCGCACCACTTGCGATAAAGACAGAATTTGGCATTTAAAGTGCCGTGACTTTGGCTGTCGTTCTGTTGGCTTCATAGTCGCTGCGGTCGCTGATCGACGAAGACCGGTTGGCGACTTGTGGCAACGGTGTTAAACGATTGATGGTCGCACTTCGGGTGGTAACAGCACGCATCGCTATGGTCGTCTTGATGCAGTTACCGTCAAATGGCCGCGGTACGTCCCAACTTATTGGTTCTGTTTTGGTCTTAAATTGCAGCAGCGGGTTCGGTCTAAGAGGAAAAAGTCTTTTTGAGAGACGAAGACTGTGATTCGACAGGCTATCAATGTCTCGAATCGTAGATCCGTGCCGCATCGAGAAGAGGCTCCGTTATTCGGGGTTTTTTTGCGCGATTAAGTTTAGGTAGTATCTTGCGGACAAGCACCCGCTGAAAATAGGTAGGAGAAAATAGATGGGTATAGGCATCTGGGAACTGCTGCTCCTCTTCCTGATCGTCCTGTTGCTGTTCGGCACCAAGCGATTACGCAACATTGGAGGCGATCTAGGGTCGGCAATAAAGAGTTTTCGTAACGCGATGAGCGAGGGGGACGACGAGAAACCGGGACGGACAATCGACGGAGAGGCCGTCCGCGAGAATAAAGATAAGACCTGACCGCGATCCAACGCGATCCAAAAAGCATGTTTGACATCGGTTTTTGGGAATTGGTTTTGGTTGGTGTCGTGTCGCTTCTGGTGTTCGGTCCAGAGCGTCTTCCCAAAGTGGCTAGGGAAGTCGCGCTTTGGATTCGAAGGGCGCGAGCGATGGCCAATTCGGTCAAACAAGAGATCGACCATGAGCTTCGATTGCTGGAACTTCGTCAATCGTTGCTCGAAGAAAAGCGAAAAGTGGAGTTGCTATCGACTTCGGTTCGGCGCAATAGGAAGGAAAATCACGCGTCAATAGCCGATTCGAACAAGGCGGAAGAGGCGGACGAGAAAGAGATCGCCTCTAAGGGCAGAGATGGTGGATCGTAATAAGCAAAGTCGGGGCCAGATGGAAGACATCGAGCAGCCTTTTATTTCTCATTTGGTGGAATTGCGGGACCGACTGCTGCGCTGCGTCTTGGTGGTTTTGTTTGTTTTTCTGGGGATGGCCTATTTTGCCAATGAGATATACGCTTATTTGGCGGGGCCGCTCATGAAGCACTTGCCGCCGGGATCGCAAATGATCGCGATCGACGTCGCCTCGCCATTCCTGACGCCTTTCAAACTCACCCTGGTGGTGGCGGTATTTTTGTCGATGCCGTATGTTCTTTACCAGGCCTGGGCTTTCGTCGCGCCGGGCTTGTATGAACACGAGCGTCGCCTGGTTTTACCTCTCTTGTTGGCCAGTACGGTGCTGTTTTATGGCGGCATGGCATTTGCGTACTATGTTGTCTTTCCCCTGATCTTCGGATTTCTGACCGCGACGGCGCCGGCCGGTGTGGCGGTAATGACGGATATTACGCACTACCTGGATTTCGTACTAACCTTGTTCTTCGCTTTCGGCCTCTCGTTTGAGGTTCCGATCGCGACCATCGTCCTGATCTGGAGCGGCATCTCCACGCGAGAGAGTCTGTCCGAAAAACGGCCGTACATCATCGTGGCAGCGTTTGTCATCGGGATGGTGCTTTCGCCTCCCGATGTGGTGTCGCAAAGCCTCCTCGCAGTGCCGATCTGGCTGCTATTCGAGTTGGGACTGGTGTTTTCGCGATTGTTCCGAGCTAGACGCGCAGAGCAGATTCCGGACCTTCAAGACGAGTAGGCTCGGGTCCTTGGGCATCATCTGCGGTTGCTGATTACACCGAGATGATTTTTCTGTTTACCGATTTCGGCGCCGAGGGACCGTATCTCGGGCAAATGGAATCGGTGCTGCGTTTGCAGGCACCAGGCGCCGATATTGTAAACCTTGTGAGCAACGCGCCGATGGGAGAGCCCCGCTGGAGTTCGTACTTACTGGCGGCCCTGTGCAGGTGGCTTCCCGCCGGGAGCGTGTTTCTGGCCGTGGTCGATCCTGGCGTCGGCGGCGAACGGTTGCCGGTCGTTCTGCAAGCGGATGGGCGGTGGTTCGTAGGGCCGGACAATGGTCTCTTGAATACGGTGGCGGTACAAGCGAAAGAAGCCGACTGGCGGGTCATCGATTGGCGCCCGGCGTCGCTTTCAGCCAGTTTCCACGGGCGTGATCTTTTTGCCCCTATCGCAGCACGTATCGCCGCTCACGATTTCAGCTGGAGCAGCCACGGCTATCAAAAACAAGGTCTGGACGAATGGCCGTCGGACATCTCCGAGGTCATCTATTTCGATCATTACGGCAACGCCATTACCGGACTACGTCATAGGAGGGAGTACGACGGCATGACGCTTCGTGTAAACGGGCAGCGATTGGCTCAGGCGGACACCTTCTGTTCGGTGCCTGTCGGGCAGGCCTTCTGGTATCGAAATTCGATGGGACTGGTCGAGATCGCCGTCAACCGTGGACGCGCCGACCGCGACCTGGCGCTAGCGCTTGGAACGCTCATTTCTTTCGAGGAGTAGGATCGCCGACCACCGAAGGCGCGTTGCGTTTATGCTCCTCGAGAAAAGAGAGCACGCGTCGACGGTTGTCCTCTTGTCCGAAAGTAGCGATGTGGAATCCACGAGTTACCCAGAGCGCCTTTGGTTCGCCGGCCGCTTCGAACAGCGCGATGCTATGGCGGGCGGGTACGATAGCGTCCGTCTCGCTGCAGATGATGAGTAGCGGCAACGGCGACAGCTCGGCGATATTTTTGATCGGACTGTAGTCGTCCGGCATCAGACGCGACAGCGGATATTGGAGCGGCCACGTGACGGGGAGTAGGGCGAGTTTTTCGCGGGTAAGTTCGCGATAGCTCGCAAAAGGCGCATCCAGGACGATCGCAGATAGCCGAGCGCGGGCTTTCGGATTCGCACCTACGAAATAGGCTCCCAGGGCCGCCCCCAGGCTTTGGCCTAAGAGGAACAAGTCTCTGTCGGCTACGCGCGGTTCGCTCAAGAGCCATCGAAAACCGGTGGCGACATCGGTCAGCACGTCGGGCAGACCGGGCGAGCCTTCGGACAAGCCGTAGCCGCGGTAATCGAGGAGAAATACCTGGTATCCCTTTTCAGGCAGCCAGGCGACGCTATGGATGTGAGTGCTGATGTTCTCGGCGTTGCCATGTAGGAAAAATACCGTCCCGCGCGGTTCATCCCGCGCTGATAAGAACCAGCCGTGCAATGTCACGCCATCCGGCGTGGTCAGGTTGACGTCTTCGTATTTGAGGCCTAGTTTCTCCGGCGTCAGCCGCATCGCCTGGTCCGGATAAAAAAGTAGGCTGGCGCATCCGGAAAGACTGAAGGCGAGCGGTATAATCAAAAGGTTTCGGAACGAATGCCGCGACACGTCACGTCTCCGCCGCCATCGGTGGTGCAAGGCGCGGAACGGGTTTTTCCCATGCTTTCAAAAATACCGGCGCACCGACAACAGAAGCTCGCTTGCATAGGCGTTTTCTCCCCGCTCTCGGCCGAGACGCAGGTTGACTGCGTAGTCCCGGCCGAGGTTTACGGTGTGATCCAGGTGAAGTCCGCCCGCACAATGGTCATCATCCACGACATAGCAGACGATTCGGAAGTCGATCAGTCCCTGTCCGCCTAGGCCCTGATACAGCCAGCCCAGCCGGGTTCCTAGGCCGACATCGACGCCCGGTCGGGTCGCTTCACTCGCTTCCAGTGCGGTGTTTACCAGACCGAAGATCATGCCGTCGCCGATGCCATAGCTCAAGCCTATTCCTCCGTCCAGATAGCCGACCAGGGGGCGGCCGGTTTCAAGCAATTTCCGCCGGGCGCCGAGGCTGACGGTCCAGGACAAAGGCTTGATGAAGTCCGTGCGTGGCGTCAACGATGCGATATCGATCACATCGATGGCTTCGACCCGGAACCTCTCGTCTTCGTAATATCGAAAGCTGGCGTCGAGGAACTTGATCTGAGCACCTGGCCGGTAGCCGGCGAGAGGATCAGTCAGATCGTGATAGGCCGAGCGCAGCCGGAATGATCCAAACGCCTTATGGTCGAAAAAACCCAAGCCGAGATCGGCACGCCAAGGTTTGTGCCCCTGGTCGTCCCGTGTTGAAGGATGCCGCGGTGGCTTTAACGGTGAAGCCGCGTCGATTCGGCTGCGGGCCGCCAAGAGCTTATAACTCAGGCCCGCAACCTGCTCTCTGGGCAATTTGTCGGACAAAGCGCGGTAACGCAAAGATTCGTAGGCGATCTCCAACACGGCGGCTTGTTCGGAGGCCGACAGATGTTTGAGCGCATCGCTGTTCAGAGCGATTTCGCCGGCAGCCAACCGTCTGGCAAGATCGAGCTGGTCGGGCGTGAGCTGGCGGGTATGTTCGTTCAAAACGGTCGCGGCAGACGCGCGGTAGTCCACGTGATCCACCAGTCCTGCATCGACGATGGCGCGCACGGTATCCGAAGGAATGGCACGATAGGGAAACTTCTCTCGAAGTCCGAGAGCCGGACGCGCCACGTCCAATAGGCTAAGCATGCGAAAAGAACAGTTTTCTCCGATGAAATAATAATCGAAGCGGATGGGCCGAATTTCCCAAACGTGACGGATAAGTTGCGCGGTTTCGGTGGGAGTCAAGTTCAGGGCGTATTCCCAGATATCACGGTTTTCGAAATCGCTGTATTCCTTCACCTTGTCATAAAACGGCTGTACCGATATCACGCCAGGATAACCGCCGAACAGCCCTCGATAAGCGTAGAACAGCTCATTGTCGGCGGGATTTACGTCGGCCGCGTAATTGACGGTATAGGCCAGCAGACGCGCGTCTTCGTCCTGATTCTCTAGGTCCAGGCGCAGGAACGTATGCCCGAACATGGACGATGGGCTATTCAGGTACGAGGCGGGGAAGATCAGGCTGACCGAGTGGGCTTTAAGGGTTTCGGCCCATTCCGAAAACGCTTTGCAGTCGCCGTTCGATGTTGGCGAGCCGGCGAAATCGAGGCGGCTTTTCAGCCAATGATAGCGCGCAGGAAAACGGCATCGAGGGTGGCGGTCTCCGCCCCCGGGCGCGAAGTAAGCCAAGAGGGTGGCGGACAATTCGGCTTCGGGATCGTATTGCCCCGTCTCAGCGAGAAAAAAGGCCGGGTCGTCGGCGTCACTGACCCAGTGACCCCAGCCGTTGCGGCGGTAATGGCCCAGGGCCAACCAGGCCGGATCGTCGTGCAAGCGCATCGCACGCGCCTTTTCGGCCAGCGTCGAAGGGTTTTCCGACCCAGAGGCGCCGAAAGCTGCCGTCGGAAGCGTCAGAGCAGCAAGCAGGCACAGGACGGATTTCACGGCGGAGGGAAAGGAGAGGCGCTTCAATCTTCTGGGAGCGCCTCGCGATCCGGTATTCAGCCGACGTATTTCGACAATGCGGGGTCGGATTTCATCACAACGATCAGCGCGTCCATGACTTCGTCGCTGGTGACGCTGTCTCGGGGATAAATCACGGCGAAGTGTTTCTTGACGAGTGCGTAGAAGGCCGGCCGATCTTCTTTCGCGATGCCCATGACTTCGGAAAGTCCGGCAAGCGTTTCGCCCGACCCGCGGGACATGTCCTCTGCCAATTTGGTCATATTGGCGCCGATGTAAACGCGCCCGCCCTTGTAGCGAATGGGCTGCTCAGCGTCGCAGCCATTGGTGCCCGAAGATAAGCCGAAGGTATTATTGCCGAAGCTGCCGTTGGTCGTAACGGCGAGCACGTGTGCGCCGACGCCGCTATTGCCGTCGAACAGCAAGGAGCCCCAGCCGCAACCGCTCGCACCGTCTCCCCTCGGTCCTGCGCCCTGGTTATGGTTGGTCGAATGGGCCAGCATAGGACCGATTAACAACAAACCACCGATCATGATCGTCATCTTCTTCATTGGAATTCTCCTTGAGGTTGTTGAACGTGGACTGACGTCGGGCGCGCGAAAGCGGAGCGCCTTCCACCCTTAAATACCAGATTGTGGCGAAGCTTGTAAATTTATCCGCCGGTTGCGTATAGTTTTTTTGGGAAAAGAGCTAGCCAGTAGAACAAAATAACGTGGCAAACAGGCCATTAACGCAATATCAAGACGAATCCGCTTCCGACGATTCCAGACGCCCTGAACCGCCTTATACGTCGATCCGTTATCTCAGCGAACCCCGTGTTATCGCGATTGACAATGGCCGTTCCGTAGCTTTGGGTGAGTTTTTACAAGAGATTATGAGCCTTGCGGCAGATCTCCCCGATCGGCCTTACATGGTCAATCTGTGCGAAAACCGCTATCGGTTTCTTGCGGCTTTCGCCGCCGCCATGTTCAGAGGACAGATCAATCTCTTGCCGCCGAGTCGGGCGCCTAAGGTGTTGCAGCGAGTGGCGGAGCAATATCCGCAGCTTTATGGCCTGACCGACGGCCCAGATTCTCCGGAAGGATTGGATACGATCGTCCGTTACGATGATCGTATCCCACGACTGATACCGGCGCGGGAAGCTCGCCCTTTCGAAATCCCCGGAGAGCGGGTTGCCGCGATTGCTTTCACATCAGGAAGCACCGGCCATCCGCAGCCTCATGTCAAGACCTGGAAGACCTTTTGCGAAAGCGCGAAACTGATCGGTGCGGCGCTTGGCTTGGCGCGGAATCGGTCGGTTACCGTAATTGCCACGGTCCCGCCGCAGCACATGTACGGCCTCGAGACCAGCATCCTGCTGCCGCTTTGCCTGGATGGGATGGCGCTGTATTCCGGGAGACCTTTTTTTCCGGCCGATATCGGCGCGGCTTTGGAGCAGTGTCCAAAGCCACGAATTCTCGTGACGACACCGGTGCACATTCGGGTTCTGGTCGAGGCGGGAGAAAAACTGCCGGACATCGAGCTCATCGTATCCGCCACGGCGCCGCTTTCCCGCGACTGGGCGGTCAAGGCGGAAACCCTGTTTCACACCCGCGTGCTGGAAATATACGGCTGTACGGAAGCGGGCTCGATCGCCTTCCGCCGTACAACCGAGGATGATCTGTGGCAGGCGTTCGAGGGCGTGCGTTTTCGAAGAAAAGCCGAAGAATCGTGGGTCGAAGCGGAGCACCTTCCCGAACCTGTCGTGCTGAACGATCTGATCGAATGTCACGGCACTCGGCATTTCAAGCTCCTGGGGCGCAGTGCGGACCTGGTCAATATCGCCGGTAAGCGCACGTCCGTCGGGGCGCTGAATAGCATACTGAACGAGATCGAAGGGGTTCGGGATGGGGTCTTTTTTTTGCCGGACGGACCTGAAACGAGCGATCGCCTAATCGCGTTCGCCGTGGCGCCGAGTATGACCAAGGAAGACCTGATGGCGGAATTACGGGCTCGCCTCGACCCGGTTTTCCTGCCTCGACCGTTGTATCTGCTGGACGAGTTGCCTCGTTCGGAGACGGGCAAGTTGCCCCGGCAAGTTTTGGCCGAATTGGCGGAGAAACTTTCGAAGAGGTGACGAGGTTGTTCGTTGCCGGTGCTCGGTTAAGCGCGCCCGGCTTTTATGACATAAAAACCCCGCTGGCGCAGCGGGGTTTCGCATGGTGCGCCCGGCAGGGCGCACTCACTTGGAGGTGGAAGTCCTCTACTCGCCCG
>DYIL01000051.1 GCA_020723665.1 Methyloversatilis universalis | reverse complement strand
CGCACGTCCGGTGGTGTGAGAGGGCGACGGGGGTGACCCCGTCCCCTACTCGATGTGCGCCCGGCAGGGCGCACCAATAAAAAACCCGGCCGAAGCCAGGCCAGCTCAACTCAAGATTCGCTTGAGGTGGGAGGATAAGATATGCCGATGGTATTTCAGCAATCTTGATGCCAGATTCCGAAGTTCGGCTAAGCGATTGAATGTTCGCAAACCTTCCTAAGTTCAGCCGCTCGTTCGGGAAACGGCACCGGCGGCTGTGCGCTAATGTGGTGCCGTTTCGTCCAAAGTGGTTCAGCGCAAACCCGGAAGCCGACGGAAACATCCCGCGACTGCACTATAAAGCGCTGAACTGTGCCCAGTTCGCTAGCACTCTCGGCGTCCGAGGGCGACCGCATGTGTAGGAAGTCATACAAAAAAATCCTAATTGTCGTGTTCACCACGCATCGGTCCGATCGGCGTAAGCTTGTTAGTCGTTGATCGAAAAAGGGTTTTATCGCGCTTTTCCATGGCATGGCGCATGCTTTCGAAGAAGGGAGCATGCGCCGAGCGGCGCGGGCCGAAGGCTACGAGACATCGGCGTTTCTTCAACCTAGAAACGGCAGTTGGACGTGCTCGAGTGTGCGGCGGGGCGGCCGGCAAGCCCGTCCTGAGCGGAGTCGAAGGGCCTGTCCTGAGCCTGGTCGAAGGGCGGTTCGCTTCGCTCACCGCATCCTACTTTTTTGGTGCATCGAAGCGGTCAACTGCCGTTTCTAGGTTCAAGAATCGGTTTCAAGTCCTTGAACGCCGCAGGGGCGAGACAAGAGGTAGCGGGACCATGAAAAATCAAGCGAGCTGTGAGACTCCGGGCCGCGAAGCCGAATCTCCCCCGGCTCGGGGAGGCCGGGTGGCACTCCGGTTGCCGAGTCTGTTCTTAGAGTGGCGGGAGGATATAGACTGCGTTTTCGACCGCGACCCGGCGGCCCGCACGCGCTTCGAAGTTTTGACGACTTACCCCGGCCTGCATGCCATTCTCATACATCGCGTCAGTCATCGCCTGTGGCGGCGCGGATTTTTCTATGCCGCGCGCTGGCTGGCTTTCCTGACGCGGCTTTGGACCAATATCGACATTCATCCGGGTGCGACGATAGGCCGCCGCTTTTTCATCGATCACGGCGCAGGAGTGGTTATCGGCGAGACGGCGGAGATCGGCGACGATGTCACGCTGTATCACGGCGTCACGCTGGGAGGAACGAGCTGGAGCAAGGGCAAGCGGCATCCCACTCTGGGCGACGGCGTTCTGATCGGTGCCGGCGCCAAGATACTCGGACCGATTACCTTGGGCGACAATGTGCGTGTCGGCGCCAATTCGGTCGTGGTCAAGGATGTGCCGGCGAATCGTACCGTGGTTGGGATTCCCGGCCGGATCGTGCAGTCCAGGGAAGGCGCCGCCGTGAATCCGAAACGGCCCGATCTCGACCACAACCATATCCCGGATGTCGTAAACCAGACTATGTCCGAGATGATGTCCCGCATCGAGGCGCTGGAGAAGCTCATTGCCGCGATGAGACCGCTTGAAAACGACAGCCGATACGTCATGCGCAAGGTCGGGAATATACGCGGTCCTGGGATCTGAGTCGGGCCGTGGAGCGGGACTTTATTTCCAAATGAAACGAAGTGCGTAGCCCGGATTCCGCGAGCTTCATCCGGGTTATGCTGACTCAACCTCACCACCCTGGACCCGAACGCCCGTGATTCTACCTCTCAATCAACGAGGCAATCTGGAGGCCGGAATAAGCGTTGGCGAATCATACGGCACATCCATGTGCCGTACCCTTCGGGCGCCTGGCGTGCCAATCGGCCTCGCCACGCTACGCAGTCCCGCTTCGCTCGCGAGTCCTGGGCAGTCCATCCCTGTCCTGAGCTTGTCGAAGGGCCTGGCCTGCCCGCTCGCCGCATTGCGCCTCGCCTGCCGATTGGTCCGGCGCTCATACAGATCCCGCACGGATCCCGCACGCCGGGAAAGGCTTCGCCTCTTCGGCGTCGTTCAGGACAGGCCCTTCGACGTTGCTCAGGACAGGCTTAATCGTCGCCTATGGCGCGCCCGAGGTAAACGGGTGTTCAGGGAAGGACACCCAGGACTTGTGGGTGCGGCAGGAGGCGCAGCCCCACGAGGGGTTTGCAAAAGCAACTCGCCGGCAGGGCGAGACCCGCTTCAAATTTCAAAGGCGGCCGAAGGCAGCTTCCTTTTCGATCGCACATCAGCGATGAAAACCCTCAACCCTCTGTAGATACTTTCCGATTGTTCAATCAATGGAAATTACTCGGGGCAATACGCCGATTTGGAGCGACCTGGAGACATGACAAAGGATATGCGCAGGCGGCCTTTTGTCATGAACCTGACAAAACGAAAACCCGAGTCGAACCTTGATGACATCCTATTTATTTCGAAAAAACAAAAGGATGCATTTTTGTTGAGAATGGGCATCGTTATTGCTTGACGCCTGATGACAGGCTTCTGTTTTTATGCAGCGTAATGGATACCCAACTCGATTGGTCGGCCTATGACAGCTACGGTGCTGGCGACGCCTACGCGGCGCTGCCAGCGACGGGTGGCGCCTTCGGCAAGGCGGCGGCGGTCTGTATCGGCAACCGCCAGTGCCAGCGTACCGAAAAAGGTGTCATGTGCCCGAGCTTTCGCGCCACCCTGGATGCCGCCCACTCGACCCAGCATCGGGCCGCGACGCTCAAAGCCGCTCTGAACGGCGAGTACGGGTCCAAGCCTTTCGCCGGGCCGGAACTCGCCGCGGCGATGGATTTGTGCGTGGGCTGCAAGGGCTGCAAGCGTGAGTGCCCGAACGGGGTGGACATGGCGCTTCTTCGTGTCGAGACGCTCGCCCAACGCTGGGCGGCGCTCGGCGGAGCGCCTCTGCGCGAGCGGATCTTCGCCCATCTGCCGCGCTTCGCGCGCTGGCTCGGAATGCTGAATCCGCTTCTATCTCTTCGTGAACGCTGGCCGGTTCTGGCTCGCTGGATGGAGCGCGGCTTAGGTGTAGCCGCCCGGCGTTCGCTGCCGCGGGGCGCCGCGCGCAGCTTTCTTTCCTCGGCGCCGGCAGAGGCCGTCGGTTCTGCCGGCGGACGCGAAATCGTCCTGCTGGTGGATACCTTTTCCAACCATTTCGATCCCGAAACCGCGGAGGCGGCGCTGGAGATACTGGCGGCCGGCGGCTATCGGATACACATCGCGCGTGCGGCGGCGGGCGAACGGCCTTTGTGTTGCGGGCGCACGTTTCTTTCCCACGGCTTGATCGCGGAAGCGCGGGTCGAAGCCCGGCGCATGGTCGACGCGATCTGGCCTTTCGTGGAGCGCGGGCTGCCCGTGGTCGGGTTGGAGCCCTCCTGTCTTCTCATGTTGCGCGACGAATATTACAGCCTCGGGCTGGGCGAGAAGGTCGACAAGATCGCCAAGGCGGCCGTGTTGCTCGAAGAATTTCTGGCCCGTGAGCACGATGCCAAGCGCCTCAAGCTCGCTTTCAGGGCGGTGCCCGGCGCGCGGGCGATGGTGCATGGACACTGTCATCAAAAGGCCTTCGGCGCTCTGAAAGCAATGCGGAAAGTCTTGGGGTTGGTGCCGGAACTCCAGGTCGAGTTCATCGAGTCGAGCTGCTGCGGCATGGCCGGCGCCTTCGGCCTCGAAGCCGAGCACTACGACATGTCCATGCGGATGGCCGAACTCGCGCTGCTGCCGAAAGTGCGCGAGGCCGATTCCGACACGCTGCTGATCGCCAACGGCATCAGCTGCCGTCACCAGATCCGTGATGGCGCGCAGCGCGACAGTGTGCATTTCGCGCGGGTGCTACGCAGGGCGCTGGCGGCGTGAATTCGAGGAGGAGGAAGCATGTTGAAACACAACGGATTCAACGGCCGGATTACCACCGGCACCCTCCGTAACAGGGTGTTCGATGCCCGCACAGGTTTGGGCCTGAGCCCTATGGGTCGTGCTTTGCAGAAGGCCATTCGCTGCGGATCGAAGACAGCGGGGTCCAGGTGAATTTTTCGGGAACCGATTCGACCTGAGCCGGAGAGCGACCTGACCAAATTTGGTTTCTCTTAACACGCATTACGTTGGAAAGCTTGTTATGGCGAGTTACGAAAAATTGAAGAGCGATATGTCGGTCTGCGACGGCGAAAGAGTGGGCGGGTTTGCGATTCCCTGTCGGGGGCAGTTATACCGCTGCTTGGCCTGCGGAGCCGTTGGCTGCCGGCAAACCAAGGATCATGCGTGCAGTAAGCAGGGGTTCGATGTTTCGTTTAAGTGTTATGGTTGTGGCGTAGCCGGACAGTACGAGGCGGTGGCGTCCGGCCACACCCAAAGCAAGAGCGCAGCGAGCTCGCCGGAGCGGATCGCGAACACCGATTGAGAGACCGGATACTGGCGGAGGTGACACGACGATGGGCGATTACCTGATGCTGTTGCTCGGCACCGCGTTGGTCAACAACGTGGTGCTGGTCAAGTTCCTGGGGCTGTGTCCCTTCATGGGCGTGTCGAAAAAGCTGGATTCGGCGCTGGGCATGGGCATGGCGACCACCTTCGTGCTCACGCTGACCGCCGTCGCCAGCTGGTGCCTGGAACATTACCTTCTGGAGCCGTTCGACATCGGGTTCCTCCGGATTCTTTCCTTCATCCTGGTGATCGCCGCCGTGGTCCAGTTCACGGAGATGGTGGTGCGCAAGACCAGTCCGGTGCTCTATCAAGTGCTCGGCATTTTTCTGCCGCTCATCACGACCAACTGCGCCGTGCTGGGGGTCGCCCTTTTGAACATCCAGCAGGAGTACGATTTCCTTAACAGCGCCCTGTTCGGATTCGGTTCCGCCCTGGGCTTTACTCTGGTCATGGTCATTTTCGCCGGCATTCGGGAGCGCCTGGCCCTCATGAGCGTTCCGGAAGCCTTCGCCGGCGGGCCTATCGCTTTCATTTCCGCCGGGATTCTGTCCTTGGCGTTCATGGGATTCTCGGGACTCACCACGCATTAGGCCAGCTTATGTACATCCTGTTCGCCGTCGTCAGCCTCACTGCCTTAGGACTTGCTCTCGGTTTCATGCTGGGCGCCGCCGCGCGCTACTTCAAGGTCGAAGACAACCCGCTGGTCGACGAGATCGAAAAGATGATGCCGGGTTCGCAATGCGGCCAATGCGGCTTTCCCGGCTGCCGGCCGGCGGCGGAAGCCCTGGTGGCGGGGAAGGCGTCGGCTACGCTGTGTCCGCCCGGCGGAAAAGCCTTGGCCGAACAGTTGGCGAACAAGCTCTCGCTCGAGATCGATTTGGCCGGCGTGGAAGACCAGGCTCCCATGGTGGCGAGAGTCAGCGAAGCGACCTGCATCGGCTGCACCCGCTGTTTCAAGGTCTGCCCCACGGACGCCATCGTCGGCGCGCCCAAGCAGATTCATGCCGTGATCGCCGACGCCTGCATCGCCTGCGGGAAATGCGTGGAAGTCTGCCCGACCGAATGCTTAAGGATGCAGCCGGTCAAGACCACCTTGCGCAACTGGCGTTGGGCCAAGCCGCAGCCGGCGCCGGCGGGAGCCTGACCATGGTCGTACCGGACATCGGCGCGCTATGGCGCCGGCGCAGCAAGATTCGGGGCGGCGTCCACCCGGAACCGCGCAAGGAATCGACCGCGGACAAACCCATCGTTGCGAATTTCCCTCTGCCGGAACGGCTTTACCTGCCGCTGCAGCAACACTTGGGGCAACCCGCGGAACCGGTGGTCCGGGCGGGCGACAAGGTGCTGAAAGGGCAATTGCTCGCGGCGAGCCGGGGTGCGGTTTCGGCTTCGGTGCACGCTTCGACCTCGGGCACCGTGGCCGCCATCGAGGACTATCCGGCGCCGCATCCTTCGGGACTCCCGACCGCGACCATCGTGCTCGAACCGGACGGGGATGACCGCTGGGTCGAGGAAGGCGCGGAAATCGACCCGTTCGGACTGACGCCCGACGAGATCTGCGCCCGCGTCGACCGCGCCGGCATCGTCGGCCTGGGGGGAGCCGCGTTCCCCTCGGCGCTGAAGCTGAACCTGGGGTGGCGGTCCCGCATTCGCACCCTCATCCTCAACGGTGGCGAGTGCGAGCCGTATCTGACCTGCGACGACCGGCTGATGCGGGAACGGGCCGCCGAGATCATCGAAGGCGTCCGCATCATGCTGCACGGGCTGCAATGCCCGACTGCCCTGATCGCGATCGAGGACAACAAGCCGGAAGCCTACGCGGCCATGCGGGGTGCGGCCAAGAACCACGGCCGCATCGAAGTCGTGCAGGTGCCGTCCCTCTATCCCATGGGCTGGGAAAAGAATCTCGTCACCCATCTGACCGGTAAGGAAGTACCGGCGGGCGGCCGCCCCACCGATGTCGGCGTGTTGCTGCACAACGTGGCGACCGCCTATGCCGTACAGCAGGCGGTTCGTTACGGACGGCCCCTGATCAGCCGGGTGGTCACGGTCAGCGGCGAAGCGGTGGAGTCGCCGCGCAACGTGGAGACGCCGTTCGGCACGCTGCTGTCGGAACTTCTCGCCTTTTGCGGACATCGGCCGGAAAGGACCGCTCGCTACGTGATGGGCGGCCCCATGATGGGCGATGTCCTGCCCCATGTTCAGGTCCCGGTCGTCAAGCGTACCAGCGGCATCCTGGCGCTCACACCCGAGGAAGTTCAAGCCACGGACGCCCGCCCCTGCATCCGCTGCGGCCGCTGCGTCTCGGCCTGCCCGGTCGGGTTGTTGCCTCTGGAAATGATGACCCGGATCCGGGCCGGCCAGTTCGATGCGGCGGTGAGTTTCGGTCTTCGCGACTGCATCAGTTGCAGTTCCTGCTCTTATGTCTGCCCCTCGCGCATTCCCCTGGTCCATTACTTCAAGTACGCGAGCGGGGAATTGATGGCGCGCCAGGAGGCGCAGCAGAAAACCGAACGAACCAATCGCCTGGCCGAAGAAAAGCGACGCCGGCTGGAGCGGGCCAAACAGGCGGCCGCTCAGCGCAAGGCCCAAACGGCCGCATCGGAGCATGCGTCATGAGCAAGGTTTACCTGCCCGTCGCCCCCTTAACCCATGCCGACAATCCGGTTCAAGCCATCATGGCGCAGGTCGTCCTGGCCTTGGTGCCGGCTACCGGTTTCGGCTTGTTTTTGTTTGGCTGGCCGGCGGTCTATCTATTTTCGATCACGATTTTGTCAGCGGTGCTGTTCGAAGCCGTTTGCCTGAAGCTCGCAGGCAAACCGGCTTCGCTTTTTCTGTGCGACGGTTCCGCACTGTTGACCGGCTGGCTGCTGGCCTTGAGCCTTCCGCCCTGGGCGCCCTGGTGGATCGGCGTAACCGGAGCGGGACTCGCCATCGTCGTCGGTAAGCAGGTTTACGGCGGCATCGGCCAAAACCTGTTCAATCCGGCGATGCTCGCGCGCGTCGCTCTTTTGGTGTCGTATCCGTTGGAAATGACCACCTGGGTCCAGCCGGCGCCGATATTCTCCGAACACGCTCCCGGCCTGCTCCAGGCATTGGGGATCACCTTCGGCGGTGGCGGCATCGACGGCTTCAGCGGCGCGACCTTCATAGGCCATGTCAAGACCGAATTGTCGCAAGGACGAACGCTGGAACAGTCCTTCGCGAGCGGCCAATTCGGATTGGCCGAAGCGTGGCTGGGATGGGTACCGGGAAGTCTCGGCGAAACCTCAGCCCTGCTGGTGGCGGCGGGAGGCGTATGGCTGCTCCGGAAGGGAATCATCACCTGGCACATTCCGGTTTCCTTGCTGGCGACCGTCGCCGTCCTGGCGACCGTCCTCCGTCTCATCGACGGCGACCGTTATTTCGGCCCGCTGTGGCATCTCGGGTCCGGGGGCGTGATGCTGGCCGCGTTCTTCATCGCCACCGATTACGTCACCTCGCCCGGCAGCCCCAAGGGGCAGCTCATTTTCGGTACCGGCTGCGGGCTTCTGATCTTTGTCATCCGGACCTGGGGCGGATTCCCAGAGGGCGTGGGCTTCGCTGTCCTGCTCATGAACGCGCTGACGCCAGTGATCGACTATTACGTCCGACCCCGGATCTACGGGCGCGATCACAAGGGCAGGCCTTTGAAATTGCCGGAGGGCAAAGAATGATCTCCATCAATCGGGAAACGCTTTCGCAGTTTGCACTCGTCCAATGGCAAAAACTGCGGCGGCAGTTCGACGATTTGGACGCGCTCCGGCAGCGCTTGGACTATCAGACTATTCTGCTGGCGGCCTGCGCGATGGCCGCCAGTTTGGCGCTGGGTGTGGGCGATCTGATCACCAAGGGGGCGATCGCGGAACGTCAGGCCGAAGATCTTCGGGCAACCCTGGGGCAAGTGCTGCCGCAAACGCTCTACGATAACGACGTACTCGCAAACCCGCGCGTGATTCCGTCGGCGGGCGAGGAGACCGGCCTCGACCAAACCGAGGTTTTCATCGCCAAGAAGGGGGGCGAAGTCACCGCCGTCGCATTCAAGATGCTGGCCAAGGGCGGCTACGCCGGCGACCTCACGCTGATGCTGGGCGTGGGCCGCGAAGGCCGGATTCTGGGCGTTCGCGTGATCGCCCATGCCGAGACGCCCGGATTGGGCGACAAGGTCGAAATCTCCAAGTCCAATTGGATCTTGGGATTCGACGGCCGTTCCTTGTCCAACACCTCCACGCAAGGCTGGCGGGTCAAAAAGGACGGCGGCGACTTCGACCAGTTCGCCGGGGCCACGATTACGCCGCGGGCGGTGGTCAAGGGCGTCGAAGGGGGGCTCCGATTCTTCGAGCGCCACCGGCAGGAACTTTTAACGACCACCGAGTAGTGGAGGAAATCCGCCATGTCCGAATCCTTGAGCCGAATCGCCAAAGAAGGTTTGTGGAGCAACAACATCGTGTTTAGCCAGAGCATCGCTCTGTGCCCGCTTCTGGCGGTGACCGGAACGACCACCAACGCCCTGGGCATGGGGCTCGCCACGACCGCGGTTCTGGTAGCCTGCAACGTGCTGATTTCTTACGGCCGCTTGCTCATACCCTCGGAAATCCGAATTCCCGTCTTCGTCGCCCTGATCGCCATGGTCGTCACCCTGGTGGACATGGTGATGAACGCCTGGCTGCACGAACTACACAAGGTGCTGGGGCTGTTCATTCCGCTGATCGTGACCAACTGCGCCATATTGGGCCGTGCGGAAGCCTATGCCTCGCGCAAGCCTCCGGCCTATGCCGCGTTCGACGGGCTCATGATGGGCTTGGGGTTCACCCTGGCCCTGGTCGTCCTGGGCGCGGTGCGGGAAGTCACAGGCTCCGGCACCCTGTTCGCCAACGCTTCCCTGCTGTTGGGGCACGGCTTCGCCTGGCTGGAAACCACGCTGATTCCGGAGTACCGCGGTTTTCTGCTCATGGCGCTGCCGCCGGGCGGTTTTCTGATGCTGGGTTTCCTGCTCGCGGGGAAAAGGATTTTGGATAGGCGCCTGGCCCGCCGGCCGGCGCGAAACGCGGCCATCGAACATACGTTGGCTGAACAAATTTAGGGGTATTCCAGTCCGTACTCCGGTGAACATTGATCGTATGATGGATAGGCGAAGCGAAACCGAGCCTCCAATGCGAACCCTTCGGGCGCGCTTCGCGCGTCCAAGTTTGTTCCTGACAAACTTGTCTTTTGGGCAAGCAAAAGACCAATTCGCCGGGAGCGAATTGGGACAGCGGAACGCTGGCCCGAAGGGCAAACTCCAGGGATGGAGTTTGCAGCGTAACTCGCCGGCGGGGCGAGACCCGCTTCAAATTCACTGGCTGCCAAAGGCAGCTTCCTTTTCGAACGTACATCAGCGATGAAAAGGCTCTAGAGGCCGAACCTACTCCGAAAAATCAACTCCTTGAGTTAAAAGCGATTTGAAAAGGTGAAGCGATATGCACGTCGGTGTATGTTACGCGGAAGCGGATCGTCAGGTATGGATGCGGCTTGAAGTTCCGGAAAACAGCGTGGTGGAAGAAGCGATCCGGCGCTCGGGAATCCTGGAGTGTTTTCCCGAAATCGATCTCACCAAGCAAAAGGTCGGCATCTTCGGCAAGCTCGTGAAGCTCGACAGTCCCGTCAGCGACGGCGACCGCGTCGAGATTTACCGGCCGATTACGGCCGACCCGAAAACCGTCAAGCGCCGCCGTATCGCAGATGACGACGACGATGACGATTGAGGGTACAGTGTTCGAAGTTCTTTATAACGAAACCAACGGAGAATCTTCCCGGTGAAAGGCGACACGAAAGTTATCGAGTACCTCAACAAGGTCCTGACTAACGAACTGACGGCGATCAACCAATACTTCCTGCACGCTCGGATGTTCAAGAACCGGGGTCTCAACAAGCTCGACGAGAAGGAGTACCACGTGTCCATCGACGAGATGAAGCACGCGGACCGCTTGATCGAACGGATTCTTTTCCTCGAAGGTCTGCCGAACCTCCAGGACCTGGGCAAGCTCAGGATCGGGGAGCATACGGTAGAAATGCTGGAATGCGACTTGGCCCTGGAAAGGGAAATCTTGCCGCTGCTCCGCGAAGCCATCGCTTATTGCGAGCAGGCCAACGATTACGTAAGCCGCGAGCTTATCGAGCACATCCTCGAAAGCGAGGAAGAATATGTCGATTGGCTGGAAACCCAATTGGATCTTATTGCCAAGATCGGCATCCAGAATTACGAGCAGTCGATGATGTAAACGCTATCGTGGGGACCTCGAGAAACCACCTTCCCAGCGGTTTTTCTCTTCGCCGAGCCCAAACGCCGTTTGGGCTCGGCTTACGTTTTCAACCCCTTACGTGGCTGAAAACGAGGGGGCATCCCTGCCCCCTAGAGCGCCTCGCAGTTTTTCGAGATGCTCTCGTATGCGAAAGGCGAACTCCGGCGGTCCTCGGACCGCCTTTTTTGTCCGCTTTTAAACAAATCCCCCTTCGATGTCGGTTGTTTTGTATTGCTCCGAACATTCCAGTCATCTCCAGTCTGTATCTATCTGATTGATTATAAACGAATAACGGAATGGTACGCGGATTGCACTACAAATATCGGTACTAGGTTGAACGAATGTTTCGTCACCGAAGGCCGAGCCGCACGACGAGGAGGTGCCCCACGCGGCCGCCGGGACGGAGCAAAGCGAATACACTGATCAGGAGCGAGCCATGCAGACAGTGCAGCATCGAGCGCGTGCCGACGGCGTCGAGACGCATGCCGGAGCGAACATAGACGAAATCATGCAAAAGGTTGCCGAGCATAAAGGCTGCGGCACCTCGGGAGGGGCTGGAAAAGCTAGTTGCGGTTCCGGCGCCGGTGAAAACGATCTTCCCCCGGAAATCTGGGAAAAGGTCAAGAATCATCCTTGTTACAGCGAGGAAGCCCATCACCATTACGCCCGCATGCACGTGGCGGTGGCTCCGGCTTGCAACATCCAGTGCAATTACTGCAACCGCAAATACGATTGCGCCAATGAAAGCCGTCCGGGTGTGGTGAGCGAAAAGCTCACGCCGGAACAGGCGGCGAAAAAGGTTCTGGCAGTAGCCTCCGCGATTCCCCAGATGACCGTGCTCGGCATCGCAGGTCCGGGCGATCCTCTCGCCAATCCGGAAAAGACCTTCAAAACCTTCGAATTGGTCGCCAAGCACGCGCCGGACATCAAGCTGTGCGTGTCCACCAACGGTCTCGCGCTGCCCGACTACGTAGACCGGCTGGCTCAGTACAACATCGATCATGTCACCATCACCATCAACATGATCGACCCGGAAGTCGGGGCCAAGATCTATCCCTGGATCTACTACAAGAAAAAGCGCTACCACGGCGTCGAGGCGGCCAAGATCCTCAGCGAGCGCCAGCTGCAGGGTCTTGAGATGCTGACCGAGCGCGGCATCCTGTCCAAGATCAACTCGGTGATGATTCCGGGAATCAACGACGAGCACTTGGTCGAGGTCAACAAGGCCGTCAAATCCCGCGGCGCATTCCTCCACAACATCATGCCGCTCATCTCGGCGCCCGAACACGGTACGTATTTCGGCCTGAACGGCCAGCGCGGGCCCACGGCGCAAGAGCTCAAGGCCTTGCAGGACAAGTGCGAAGGCGAGATGAACATGATGCGCCATTGCCGCCAGTGCCGCGCCGACGCCGTCGGGCTTCTGGGAGAGGATCGCAGTGCCGAGTTCACCACCGACAAGATCATGGAGATGGAGGTCAATTACGACCTCGAAACCCGGAAGGCTTATCAAGCCGCGGTCGAGAAGGAGCGCCAGGCGGTGGTCGAGGCCAAGAAGTCCGAGCTTGATGGGCTCGCGGGCGAGCACTCCGACATCAAGATGCTCGTTGCCGTGGCCACCAAGGGCGGCGGCAAGATCAACGAGCACTTCGGACATGCCAAGGAATTCCAGGTTTACGAACTTTCGACTGCGGGCACCAAATTCGTCGGTCATCGCCGGGTCGATCTTTACTGCCAGGGCGGCTACGGCGAGGAGGATTCGCTCGCGACCATCATCCGCGCCATCAACGACTGCCACGCGGTATTCGTCGCCAAGATCGGCGGCTGTCCGAAGAACGACCTGAAGGCGGCCGGCATCGATCCGGTGGATCGATACGCCGGTCAATTCATCGAGCAATCCGCAATCGCTTATTTCAAAGACTACTTGGAAAAAGTGAAAAGCGGCGAAATCCGGCACGTGGAACGCGGCGACGCGCACATCCGCCAGGGCGCTCTGACCGCGGCGGAAGCGGCTTGAAATCCATACCGATACTCGGCATCCGCTCGTCTTCCGGGACCGTGAGCTGACCCGGAAGACGGCTCAACCACTGACAGAGGAGTAAACAAATGGCCTACAAGATCGTGAAGGACAATTGCACCGGCTGTTCCGCTTGCGAGCCCGAGTGTCCGAACCAGGCGATATCGGAGACCAAGGACGGTCTTTTCGTCATCGACCCCGCGAAATGCACCGAGTGCATCGGGTTTTACGACGAACCGCAGTGCGTCGCCGTGTGCCCGATCGATGACACCTGCATCATCGACGAGAACTATCCTCGTTACCAAGCGGCCTAGGTGGAACCCATGGATCTCACGATTACCCCGAGTGCGGAAAAATTCATTCGGCGCATGGTGCGCTTCGGCGGTGCCGGCGAGGATGCCGGTTTTCGCTTGTCGGTAAGCCCCGGTGGCTGTTCCGGCCTGGCGTCGGAATTCAGCGTCGAAGCCGAGCCCAGGTCGGGCGACGCCGTGGTTGTCGTCAACGGCATCAAGCTGTTCCTGCCGGCCGAGAGCCGCCTGCTGCTGCAAGGTGTCACCATCGATTTTTCGGAAACGCCGACCTCCAGCGGATTCGTGTTCCACAATCCCAATTCGACCGGGTGCAGCTCATGCGGTAGCGCGTCGGCGGGGCCGGCGACCGTCTCGGTCTCCGCGATTCAAGTCAAGAGCAGCTATTGACGGCAGGTCAGGCCGATATGCAAAACGCCCGGTTGTACGCCGACTCAGCCGCAGCCTCGCCTCCTAATAAGGACCTACCCGGTTTTGCGGCAGGTCTAAACGACGCCGCGGCCGCCTGCCTGGGCTTGGGGCTGCCGGAGGCGGCGGAGCGGCATCTTAGTCTGGCGGGGCTTTGCTATCACCGCGAGGAGGACTCTCTGGCGCATCTGCAAGCGGCCTGGGAAGCCGCTCCAGGCCATGCGGCGGTGTATATCGGCCTGTACCGGTTCTATTTCTACAAGAACCGGCTGCGTGAAGCCCTCGATGTGGCGCGGGATTGTCTCAAGAAAGCCGCGCGGGACAACGGATTCTCCGAGAACTGGCGGAACGTGAAAGGGGCGGATGCGGATTTCGGCAGCTTCGATGCGGTACTTCCCCGGTTTTTCCTGTTCACCCTCAAGGCGTACGGCTATCTGCATCTGCGCTTGGGGCAACTCGAAGAGGGGCGCGCCGCTATCGAAAAGCTGCTGGAACTCGATCCCGGCGACAAGCTCGGCGCCAAGGTGCTGCTGAACGTTCTCGAAAGGCAGGGCGATGAGGACGAGGCTTGATATCGAGGAAGCCCGCGACTGGCACGGCAATCTGCTGGATTGCTCCGGATGCGAGCGCCGCGCGGAACTGGCCCATGGGCGCTGTCGGCTGGGGCACGCTTGCGTGCATGACCGCTACGCACGGCGTATCGATCGGTTTTTCCGCTGGAATCCACATCTCGCCAAGGAGTATCTCGATCATCCTTACTTCGAGACGCGGGCGGTGGTGGCGAAGTACGTCGAGGTATTTCTGTTGCCGCGCCTGATCGAGGACCCGGATGAGACCGTAAGGCAAAGCGTGGCGCAGCGACTGCCGCTTCGGTCTCGCCACCTCAAGGCGCTCGTCCGCGACCCGCACCGCGAGGTGCGCATTCGGGTGGCGGAACGCTTGGAACTCGGGGATCTCGCCTCGATGATCGACGATCCCGATTACTACGTCAGGCAGATCGTGGCCCGGCGTCTTCCGCCGAGCATGCTGGTTCGGATGCTGCACGATCCGGACCGGGAAGTGCGCAAGGTCGTGGCGCGGCGCGTGGGTCCCGAATGGCTGCACACCATGGCGGGAGACCCGGAACTGGACGTACGCCTGGAAGCGATACGGCGCATGGACGATAAGCAATTGAAGCGTTATCGCGACGACTCGGACTGGCGTGTGCGCTACGAGGTCGCGAGCCGCCTGGACCCCAGCGAGCTCGGGCCGATGCGCCGCGATACCGACGCCGCAGTGCGGGAACTGGTCGAGCAGCGCCTCGCCGGGCCGTGCGGCCCCGACGTTTTACCGAAAGCGAGTTAATCCGCAACGACGTAAGAAGAAGAGGAGCGATATGGCTACCAACATCGTTCGCGACAGCGATGTCAACGAACTGAACGGCCCGCCGAAGTTCAAGTTCGGCGAAAAGGTGAAGTCGAAAAAGGTGATCCGCAACGACGGCACCTTCACCGGGCGCGACATCGGCGAGGTCCTGGTCAAGAAAGGCGAGGTGGGATACATCAAGAGCATCAACACCTTCCTTCAACAGTTTTACATCTACGCCGTGGATTTTCCGGAACGAGGTTACGCGGTCGGCATGAAGGCCCGCGAAATCGAATCCCTGGATAATCCGCCGGCGCCGAAAGCCGCCAAGGTTCCGGATGAAGAAGGGGATGCCGCATGATCGAGCCACGCACGCCGATCTTTCAATGGGGCCAAAAGGTCCGGGCGGAGACCGACCTTTACAACGACGGCAGCTATCCCGACCGCGAGCCCGACGCTTTGTTGGTCGCGGCGGGCACCGAGGGCGAGATCGTGCAGGTCGGATATCACGAGAAGGCCAACATCCCCGTCTATCTGGTCGAGTTTCCGAACGGCTGCGTCGTCGGATGCTTCGAAGAAGAACTCCGAGCCGAGCAGGGCAGAGGGCGGGTGGCTGGCGTTCTGTAAGCTCTATATAAGAAGCCCTCTCTCCCGCTGGGACAAACCTGTCCTGAGCCAAGTCGAAGGGCTCAGGGCGAACGGCCTATTGGAATAGGCTCTTGATCAGAGCTTCCATGAGTGGGGCGATCTATGCATCGGCAAAGGATTGCCGACCCATAACGGGTCGCGACATTTGGCTGATCGGAAATCTTTTTCCGACTCGTTCGCGCAGGAGTCGGTGTTTAGGTTGGGAAAGGAGGCTCAGGTGTCAGCGAGGAGGGCCGAGCTTCAAAGTCCTTTCGATTTGGCGTTCCCAGGCTGCAGCTTTGGAACGAGCGGGAGAGGAGCGAGAACGGACGGAACAAGCACGGAAAGTAGTTATGTGGAGGTCTTGATCCGATGAACGGCCGTTTGGGGGTATCCCATTCGATGTCCGTGTGTCCACATCCCAACGAGGTGGATCGTAAGCGCATCAGCCGCGCGCTGGCCAAACGCAAGCGCTACCGCTACGTGACTCCGGAGGTCCTCGCGATAGAGGTGGGGTACCAGATCGTGAGCCCCTGTTGCTCGCGCAATATCGATCCGGAGGGCGGGGTGATCGATATCGCCCGGCTGGAGTTCCAGGACCGCTCGCGGTGCTGGAAGCTCTATCGCAAGGACCACAAGGCGGGACGCTGGATCGAGCACGGCGAGTTTCACGCCTTGGCCCAGATTCTCGAACTCTTGAACGAAGACCCGGATAGGCAGTTCTGGCAATGAGCGACGCAATCGTTTATCTCGACAACAACGCCACCACGGTGGTAGCCCCCGAGAGCGCCGAGGCGATGGCCCGCTGTCTCCGGGAAACCTACGGCAATCCCTCGAGCAAGCACCGGATCGGCGAATCGGCCAAAGTCGAAACCATCGCCGCGCGCGCCAAGGTGGCGGCGCTCCTCGGCGCCGCGCCGCAGGAAATCGTTTTCACCAGCGGTGGCACCGAATCCAACCATCAGGCCATTTTGGGCGCGCTTGCTCTTGCGCCCGAGCGGTGGCACATGGTCACCAGCCAGGTGGAGCATCCTTCCACCCTGGGCTTGTTGCGCCATCTCGAAACCCAAGGCGTGCGGGTGAGCTATCTGCCGGTAGACCGCCACGGCCGGCTCGATCTCGGGGCACTTGAGTGCGCCATCACGGAGGACACCGCTTTGGTCTCCCTGATGTGGGCCAACAACGAGACCGGTGTTTTGTTTCCCATCGAGGACGCTGTCGCGATAGCCCAGGCCAAGGGCGTCTTGTTTCATACCGACGCCGTGCAGGCAGTAGGCAAGACGCCGATCGACCTGAACAAGATACCGGTGGACTTCCTGTCCTTTTCGGGCCACAAGATTCACGGACCCAAGGGCATAGGCGTCCTGTTCGTGCGCAAGGGCCGAAAGCTTCCGCCTCTCTTGTTCGGACACCAGGAGCGGGCTCGCCGCGGCAGTACCGAGAACGTGCCGGGGATCGTCGCGCTCGGGGTGGCGGCCGAATTGGCAGGCGCCGGTCTTGCCGGGTTCGAAACCCGTGTTGGGGCATTGCGCGACCGTTTGGAGAACGAATTGATGGCCCGGATTCCCGGTGCTTACGTCAACGGCGCCGGCGCCGAAAGGGTGGCGAACACGGTCAGCCTGTGCCTTGGAACCATCGAGGCGGAGCCGATCCTCGACAAGCTAAACCGGGCCGGAATCTGCGCCTCGGCGGGCGCGGCCTGTACCGCTTCGGGAACCGAGCCTTCGCACGTGCTGACCGCCATGGGGCGGTCAGCGGAAGCCGCGCTGGCCACGATCCGATTCTCCTTGAGCCGCTATACCACCGAGGAGGACGTCGACCGGGTCATAGAGGTTCTGCCTGGAATCGTTCGAATGTTCGAGGCGGAGGCGGCATGAATCCGGGGAGCGCAGGCTTTTGTCTTCCCTCACGCTGCGAGCAAGGGCAGAACGTAGGACGCGGTGACGAAGGAACCGTGCTTCGACCGAGCTCAGGGCAAGCATCGATCGCGAACGATGCGGTTCATGCAGCACATTCTACTTGCGCGTTTTCTCGCTGAGGTGTGCTCGAGAAGGAAGCTGCCTTCGGCAGCGGATGAGTTTGAAACGGGTCTCGTCCCGCGGGCGAGTGACTTTTGAAACCCCGTCCCTGGGGTTTGCCCTTCGGGCGAACGTTGTTCGTCCCATTCCGCTTCCGGCGGAATGGTCGCTCCCGGCGAGTTCGTCTTTGGGCAAGCAAAGACGAATTTGTCGGGAACACATTTGGACGCGCGGAGCGCGCCCGCAAAAGTTTGCGCTAGGACAGGCGCAAATCCAAAGTAACCCTAAAGAAAGGGCACCCGGATGGCGCGCTGATCCTTGCGCGTCGCCGGCTTACGCCGGGGGCGACAGAAGGCACGTCCTCGTGCCTTCTGTCGCCGCATGCGATCCCTCGCGTGCCCCTTCGGGCGGTTCCGGCTCCAGCCGGCGATGCTCGGGCGCGCCATACAGGAGGATTCAGCGATGCTGTACACCTGATTTAGCTGTAGGGCATCGCCGAAGCGCAGAAACGACAAAACATTGTTTTTTTGAAACCAACTGGAGTACCGCATGAAGGTCATGATCAGAAGAAATGCCGCTGGCGAGCTATCCGTCTATGTTCCGAAGAAAGACCTCGAGGAACCCATCGTTTCCCAGGAAAAGCCGGAACTATGGGGTGGAATGGTGACGCTCGCGAACGGCTGGGAGCTGTCGCTGCCGGCCATGGCCGCGGATACCGCGCTGCCGGTCACGGTCGACGCGCGCCGGGTGAGCGGGGACTGACGATGGCGCTTACGACCGAGGCGCTTGGGGAAATTCGAAGGCTTCTGGAAGGCGAAGTACCCGCCGCCGAGCGTTGTGCGAACGTGCGCAAGAGCTTTCCGGGGCTGTCGCTGACCCGCTGCGATGTCAGCGACATGAGTTCCGAAACGCCGATTTTCGAAACGCCCGAGTTCTGCGTTTATCTGATCGACACCTCGGAGCACTGCGTACGCATAACCAACGATCCGGCTGCGGCAACCGGCCTGGTCGTTGCCCAGAAACGGTAGTCATCGACCATGAAAACCTCACCTACCATCCTGCTTTCGGACCCCGACATCAGTATGACCGAGCTCGATGCGGTGGAAGAAGTCTTGAAATCGCCCCGGCTGAGCGCGGGACCCACGGTCGAAGCTTTCGAACAAGCCTTCGCCCAATATCTCGGGCGTAAACACGCCGTGGCCGTGAGCAGCGCGACTATCGGTCTGATGCTGGCGCTCAAGGCTTCCGGAATCGGTCCGGGGGACGAAGTCATCGCGTCGGCGTTCGGTTTCCGCGAGACCGTTCACGGCATCACCCTGGCCGGGGCGACCCCTATCTTCGCCGATGTCGATTACTGGTCGGGAACCCTGGTCCCCGAAAAGGCCGAGGCGGCGATCACGGCGAAAACCCGCGCCATCGTGGCCGGCAACACCAACGGCCATCCGGCGATGTGGCCGGCGTTCCGCGAATTGGCCGGAAAACACGGCCTGCTGCTGATCGAGGATTCCAGCGAAGCGATCGGTTCGCGTTACCAGGGGAAGCTGGTGGGGAGTTTCGGCGATTGTTCGGTGTTCGATCTGTCCCAGCCTTCGCCGCTCACCTGCGGCGAGGGCGGCATGGTGGTGACCGACGACGGCGACTTGGCCGCGAAGCTGCGCGGCTTCCGAGGACGCCGTCTCGACGAACGGCATTCGGTAGTGCTGGGGGAGACGCCGCCGCACCGGGCGGAACTCAGCGAGCTCAGCGCCGCGCTCGGACTCGCGCAGCTCAAGCGGCTTCCTGGAATCCTGGAGCGCCGCAAGCTGATCGAAGCCTATTACAACGCCCACATGCAGTCGTTTGAGGGCATCAAGCCGCCGTATCTCGCTCCCGACGTGGACGAAGCCCATTGGCTTCTCTACCTGGTCCATCTCGGCACCCGTTTCTCCCGCTCCAGCCGGGACGCCATCATCCACGACTTGGAAACCGAGCAGATCGAAGCCGTGGCCTATTGCCGGCCGTTGCATCAGCAGCGTTTCTACGCCAATCTCGGCTGCCGCAAGGGCGATTTCTTCGTCACTGAAAAACTGGCGGACCGCGCGATTGCGCTGCCTTTTCACAACCATCTCACGGAGGATCAGGTGGGCTTCATCGTCAAGACTGCCAAGGATGCCTCGATCAATGTCGGGGCGGGATCGGCCATTTATCTCTGACGCCGCTCCGAAACCATGTCGGGCTTTTTGCGGACCGAAAAGAGGCGGAATGCAAAAGCCTGGGTGACCGTACTGCCCTCGGGCAAGACGGTGCAGGTGGCGAGAGGGGCCAATTTGCTCGAGGCCATCGCGGCGGCGGGCGAGACCATCGCCCAGCGCTGCGGCGGACGGGCCCGTTGCGGCGAGTGCCACGTACTCGTGCGACAGGGCGGGCGCGGCTTATCCAAAGTGCGCCAGGCAGAACGCGATCGGCTCACGCAGCTTTGCGGAGCGGAATCGCCGTCCAGGTTGGCTTGTCAGGCCGCCCTGGGCGTTCATAACAAAGTCATCATCGAATTGATAAACCATTGACCAGAGGATCGTTGTTATGGATACCAAAGAAGCTGTCGCTACTGTTTCCGAACCTGAAGCGCCCAGCGCGACGCCCGATGTGCAGGTGCCGGCCGAATGCATGATACACGTCCGTTTCTTCCCGAACGGGACGGTGGCCGAGATCAGCGAGCGTCCTTCCGGGGTGGAGCCGCACGACTGGTACAAATACCTGTGCAAGAACACCCAGAACCGCTATCAGGCCTTGTCCGGCGGACGCGGGCTGTTCCGCATTCCGCGCGCCGAGGTAGAAAACTTGAAAGCGGCTTGTGCCGCGGGGATTACATCATGAGCACGGCGTTTTCGAATCAACTGGCAGAAGACCTGACAGCGGGACGGATCATTCCGTATCTCGGCCCGGGCGTTCTGGGACTGGCCCCAGAAAGCTCGGTTCCGAGTTCGCCGGAAACCTTGGTGGAGCTGATGACGGCCAAGGTCACCGTGCCTCACAAGATTCGCAAGAATCTGACCGCGGCCAGCCAATACGTGGAGAACTTCAAGCACCGGAAGACCTTGGTGAGTCTCTTGCAAGAAGCCTTTCGGAGTCCTCCGGAACCTAACGTTCTGCACGTCTTTCTGGCGAATCTGTCCAATCCGCTGCCCTTGATCGTCGACGTCTGGTACGACGCCGGCATGGCCGCGGCCTTGGTTTCGCGCAGGGATTTCGGGCAAGTGCAGGGCGTGAGCCGAGCGGAACACTTGGGCGAGTGGGTCCATTATTTCCGGGCCGACGGCAGCAAGGCGGAGCCGGAGGAAGCGGCGGGATGGGCGACTTTGCTGTACAAGCCGCTGGGCTCTATCTCCCCCGCGTCCAATTTCGTCATCTCGGATTCCGACTATGTGGAAGTGCTGACCGAAATCGACATTCAGACGCCGATTCCGGATCGAGTGAAGGAGATCCGAACGGGGCGTGGCTTTCTGTTCCTGGGCTGCCATTTCCGCACCCAGTTGGAGCGGAGTTACGCTCGGCAGATCATGAAGCGTTCCGGCGGCCGCCATTTCGCGGTACTGGAAGGGGAACTCACCCGCAACGAGGCTCGGTTCCTCAAGGAACAGGGCATCGAACGGATCGACATGCCTTTGGCCGAGTTCGTCGCCGGGCTCACCGGAACGCCGGTGGAATCCCGCAGAGCCGTGGCCTAATCCGAAGCCGGTAGCCGGGGCGAACAAGAGGTTGGAGCGGTTTCATCGCGGATGTACGCTCGAAAAGGACGCTGCTGTTGGGGGCGCGCATCCGAGATGATTCTGCAATTCTTGGAACGCCGCTTTGGTCGGGCAAGCGCCGAATCCGGGAGGTGGTCGAAGAATGGCGCGACGACCTTTCGGGGCTTTTTAGGGAGTGCCAGCGATGACTGGTACCCGTAAAGCCCGTTCCGGCGCGGTGTCCTCGCGCCGGAAAGCTTCAGCGAGGCTGAGGCAGACGGGCCGTGCGCCATTGAGATCCGAAATCATGTACGGGTTTTCTCCCCGCCATTCTCATCGGGAACTGCCCTTGGCTCCGTGCTACAAGGCGTTAGGCGAGCCTCATCATGTGCCGGTATCGCCAACGCCCTTGCCGGAACCGAAGATGATCCATTTCAACAAGCCTTTGGCGCTGGAACTGGGGCTCGACGTCAGCGAGGCCGATTCTTCGAAGCTCCTAGAGATTCTCGCGGGCAACCGGCCCTGGCCGAAATACGAGCCTTTGGCATCGGTTTATGCCGGGCATCAATTCGGGGTTTGGGCTCTTCAGCTCGGCGACGGGCGCGCCCTTATGATCGTGGAGGTTCGAACGCCCGCCGGGGCACGCATGGAACTGCGGCTCAAGGGGTCGGGGCCGACGCCGTATTCGCGTGGGCTCGACGGTCGGGCGGTAAAGTTCATGCCGAGTGTCGCGACTTGGCGTTTCTGGTGCTGCGCGAATGTGTCCGAGTCCATCGCGTCGTCGACATGTGGGCGGCTGCGATCGCCACCACGCTGGAGCGTGTGGTGGCGCTGCGTTACCCTGCACGTTTCGAGCGTTGTTGACGGTTTGTACGTGCGACCGTCGCCCCTATTCGGGGCGGGCCGGTGCGGAGTATCCCGAGGCCGAGCTGCTGCGGCGGGCGTTCAAAGCCTTTGCTGTTGAGAGGACGCCTTGAATCCGAACCGGCCGAGACGTTCGCGAAGCGCGTGCAAGCCGTGGCCGATGCCTTGCATAGCGCGAATTTCATTATCCGTGTTTCTACGAGGAGCAGTCCCATGAAATGGAGCGATACCTTCGACATCGCCATCGCACTGGCCGAAAGCCACCCCGACATCGATCCCAAGTACGTGCGGTTCACCGATTTGCTCGACTGGATCCTGAAACTGGAGGGCTTCGAGGACAGCGCCGAGAACTGCAACGAGAAAGTACTGGAAGCCGTACAGATGGCGTGGATAGACGAGGTGAGTTAGCGCGATTTTCCCTCGACTTTGCCTTCGAAACGGAAGCCGCCGCGGTGGCAAGCGGCTTTGAGTTAGGGGCTCTTCCCCAGTCAATAAACATTCGTAAACGTTTGCAGAAAGCTATCCTTGGGGTTTACCTCGGGCCTTTGCCGCCGGCCGCAATCCCTCGGATGCCCTTGATGGGCTAATTCGGCTCCCGGCATCGATGTCGAAACGTGTTACGGCGGGAGCAGGCATCAAGTCCGAAATTCGTTTACTTGCGCTCGAACAAGCGTCGCGGGCTCGCAGGCTACGGCATTCTTTAGTTAGCTGTACGACTTGGTTAAGGAAACTCTGAATAGACCCTCTCCCGCTGGGACAAACCTGTCCTGAGCTTGTCGAAGGGCCGTGCTTCGCACGTTGGCG
>DYIL01000050.1 GCA_020723665.1 Methyloversatilis universalis | reverse complement strand
TCCCGCCGGGACAAACCTGTCCTGAGCTTGGTCGAAGGGCCGTGCTTCGCACGTTAGCGTTCGCTCCCGGCGAACGGGGGCACGGGTAAGCGCCGCTTGCGGCTCCCAACGGGGACAGTGCGGCGTGATGGGGTTGGGTGAGGGCCTTTTGGATTAAACAGTCGCACCGTTCGCTTTTCCCACTGGAAACTTGATCAGACTTTCCTTAATTTGCAAGGGAGGCGTCAGCATTAACCGCGCGAGTTAGCTTTCATGGCGACCTCCTCACACCGGGTCGAACCGCCCAGGCCGTCTGACCGCGGGTTGAAACGGCAAGACGAGGCTTGACCCAATGAGAGCCCGATGGTTTGCTTTCAAGCTGAATTCTCAATGCCGGCGGTTTTGCCGCTTCGGTTAACGAGGTGTCGAACCTTATTTGTTAAGGAATCCCCATGAAGAAATTCGTCAACACGGTCGAGAGCCTGTTGGATGAGAGCGTGCGCGGTTTTGCGCTGGCTCATGCCGATATCGTCCGCCTCAATCCCGAACCTCGCTACATCGCTCGCACTGCTCCTGGTGCGCTGGGCAAGGTGGCGTTGATTTCCGGCGGCGGCTCGGGACACGAGCCTCTACACATCGGCTTCGTCGGGCTAGGCATGCTGGACGCGGCTTGTCCTGGACAGGTGTTTACCTCGCCCACGCCCGACCAGATGCTTGCCGCCGCTCAGGCAACGGAAAACGGCGGCGGCGTGTTGTTCATCGTCAAGAATTACGCCGGCGATGTCATGAATTTCGAGATCGCGGCGGAAATGCTCGACTGCCCCCATGAGACCGTGCTGGTGCATGACGATGTGTCCATTCCCGAGCATCAGGGCATGGGCCGGCGCGGGGTGGCGGGTACGGCGATCGTCGAAAAAATCGTGGGCGCAGCGGCGGAAGCGGGTGCCGACCTTGCGGCTTGCAAGGCGTTGGGCGAACGCGTGGTGCGGGCGACGGCGTCCATGGGCGTGGCGCTGACCAGCTGCACCGTCCCGGCCCTGGGCAGGCCGACCTTCGAGATTGCCGACAACGAAATGGAAATGGGTGTGGGCATTCATGGGGAGAAGGGCAGGGAGCGCATGGCCTTGGCGAGCGCTTCGGAAATCGTCGAACACTTGACCCAGGCCATCGACGATGAGCTCAAGCCCACGAAAGGTCAGCCGGCTTTGCTGCACGTCAACGGTTTCGGCGCGACGCCGCTGATGGAGTTGTATCTGGTCTATGATGTGGCTCGCCAATTCTGGGACCGGCGCGGGGTCAGCATCGTTCGTTCGCTGGTCGGCAACTTCACGACTTCGCTGGACATGGCCGGCTGCTCCGTCACGCTGACCCTGCTGGACGATGAGATGATCCGGCTGTGGGATGCGCCGGTGCACACAGCGGCTCTGAGATGGGGGTGCTAGGCGGCCGGCGAGTTCTTTGTCACGATGTCGGTGATTGCCCCGATGATCAACTGACTGGTTCTCGCGCCGGCGTCGATATGGCCGCGGGCGCGCTCGCCCAGGAACGAGGCTCGCCCTTTGGTGGCAATCATGTCGCGGGTCGATTCGCAACCTGCCTCGGCTACTTGATTGAGGGTTTCCAAGGTTTTCGCTAAGTCCCAAGATTCTTGCGCCGCCTGTCGCAGGGCGTTCGCCACCGGAATCAAGACATCAAGCATAGTCTTTTCACCCAGATCGGCCTTGCCCCGCTGTTTCATCGCTTCCACGCCCTGGCCGAACGCGTCGGCCAGATTCGGCAGATTCATATCTTTATTCTTCATCGCCTTGCTCATGGCTAGAAAAAAGGTACCGTAGAGCGAACCGGAAGCCCCCCCTACGCTCCTCATGAGGCTCATGCCGATTTTCTGGAAGGCGGCGGACCAGTCCATTCGTTCAAGCTCTTCCGCCACCGTTTCCAATGCGGCGAGGCCCCGCTGCAGATTGGCGACGTGGTCGCCGTCGCCGATCGCTTGGTCGAGCGCGGCGACTTCCTCGGCATGTTCGCGGATAACGGCATCGGCGGCCTGAATGTAGGCTTTCATCTGGGGGTTGCTTGCTGACATGGATATCCCTTCGGACTGATTTACGGTTTCGGAAAAGCGGTCTGGTATCGACGAATCGGCCGTCAAAGGTTAATTTAGGCGCGCTCCGATCGGCAACCTATAACGACTATCGATCTCATGACACTCAACGATATTCGCGCCTTGATCATCGATATGGACGGCGTGCTGTGGGAGGGCGATCGTCCCATGCCTGGCCTAGTGGAATTCTTCGAGACCCTGAGAGCTCGTGACATCCGTTTCGTGTTGGCCACCAACAACGCCAGCAATACGCCGGAACAGTATGTCGCCAAGCTGGCCCGCATGGGAGTCTGCGTCGACCGCGAGCAGGTGATCGGCTCCGGCCTTGCCGCTGCGCTATATCTCAAGCAGCACGCGCGGGCCGGGTCCAAGGTGTTCCCCATCGGCGAGGACGGCGTGTGCCGGGCTTTGTTGGAAAACGGTTTTCGCCTGGCGAAACTTTACGAAAAGGATGCCGATTACGTGGTTTGCGGCCTGGACCGAACTCTGTCTTGGGACAAGCTCGCGACCGCCACGCTGAATCTTCGCGCCGGGGCCAAGTTTATTGGCACCAATCCGGACACGTCGTTGCCGACCGAGCATGGCCTCACCCACGGCAATGGGGCAGTCTTGGCGGCCTTGCAGGCGGCGACCGGCATCGAGCCCACCATCATCGGCAAGCCCGAGCCCATCATGTATCAGCTGGCGATGGAGCGTTTGCAAGTGCCGCCCGAGCAAACCGTCGCTCTGGGCGACCGTCTAGACACCGACATCCTCGGTGCCGTGCGCGCAGGGATTCGGAGCATTCTGGTGCTTTCGGGCATTTCTACGCGGGAGCACATGGCAGACATCGATTATGCGCCGACCTGGGTGATGGAAGATATCCGCGAAGTCATCGAAGCGGTGCGTTAGCGCGCGATAAGCATGGACTGGGCCGAACCGGCGAGTTTTCACCGACGAGTCTCGCCGGACGGAAAAGCATGGGGCCAGCGGTATCAGAATCGTCGAGCTAGGGGCGGATCAGCACTTTGAGTATGCCCGGTTTACCGGCTGAATCGAAGGCTTCGACCGAGCGGGCCAGAGGGAATTCGGCGTCGATCAACAGGACGGGGTCGATGGTTCTCTGTTCCAGCAACTTCAAGGCGGCGTCGAACGGACCGCAGCGGCAACCGATCAGCGAAATCTCGTCCACGACCAGGGACGACAGGTTTACGTTGACGTTGTCCCGGTAAGTCGATTTCAGTACCAGCGTACCGCGCGGCCGGACCGCGCGTCGCGCGAAATCGAAACCCGAGGGCGAGCCGGTCGCCTCGATGACGATGTCGTAATGTCGAGCGGGAGCTTCATTCTCTGCGACCACCCGGATGCCTCGGTTTAGAAGCAGCGCTTTCTGTCGGGGATATCGCGCCGATACGTGCAAATCGCAGCCGGTGAGCGCCAGAGTCTGAGCGATCAGCTGTCCCAATCGGCCCGCTCCGATCAACAAGACTCGATGCTCGACGGTAATGGCTATTTGCCGCTGAATCTGCAGCGCCGCCGCGAGAGGCTCGGTAAAGACCGCGGCCTCGTCCGGCACGGTGTCCGGCACCCGGTGTAGATTCCGCAAAGGCAAGATGAGGTATTCGGCGAACGCGCCGTGCCGGCTCCGTATGCCGAGCACGCTACGGCGCTCGCAGTGAGTCGGAAGATTGCGCCGGCAGGTCTCGCAGTCGCCGCAGGAGACATTGATTTCGCCGACCACCCGGCAGCCTGCCGGCGCGCCGTCGGGCGATTCGACGATTTCACCGACGAATTCGTGTCCCGGAATTCCGGTGTAAGGATAATAGCCGCGCACCAATTCCAGATCGGTGCCGCAGATGCCCGCGAGCCGCACCCGAACCAACGCTTCGCCGACAGTCGGTGCGGGAGCGGGAAGATCGCTGCGAACGGCGAGCTGTCCGTCTTCCAGCCAAAGCGCTTGCATATCGGGACTCGCGAGCGTTACGTCAGAGCCGATGTCTTAATCCACCCTCTTGAACACCTCTTCGATCTGCGCCTGGACCTTTTCCGCCGCTTCGCGCGGATTGGCGGCATCCCGGATCGGGCGGCCCACGACGATGTAATCGGCGCCGTTCAAGAAAGCTTGTTCGACTGTCACCACCCGTTTCTGGTCGTCTACGGGGCGGTTTTCCACCGGTCGGATGCCGGGCGAAACAACCAGCAGCTTTTCGTCGATCTCCCGCCGTAATGCTGGGACTTCGAGGCCCGAGGAAATCACGCCGTCGCAGCCCAAGGCCAAGGCGCGCCGGGCGCGGGACAAGACCAAACGCTGGATGTCGCATTCGAAGCCGAGATCCTTGAGATCGCCTTGATCGAGGCTGGTCAATACCGTGACCGCCAGGATTTTGAGGTTGCCTTTGGCTTTCGCGGCGGCTTCCAAGATCGCATCGTTGCCGTGCACGGTGGCGAATTCGACGCCATGGGCGCTCAGAGCCCGAACCGCCCTCGAGACCGTTTCCGGCACGTCGAAAAACTTGAGATCGGCGAAGATCTTCTTGTTCCGGCCCTTGAGCCATTCGATCAATTCGAAGTAGTCGCCGGCCATGAACAATTCCAACCCGATTTTGTAAAAGCGCACTGCGTCGCCCAAGATTTCCACCAGATTCTTGGCTTCGGTGACGCTTGGCAGATCCAAAGCCATGATCAGGCGTTCCTGGGAAGGAATGGGTTTCTTGGAAAGGAGGTCGGTCATGGATAGTCCTCTGTGTTTCGGTCGTTCGACCGCTATAGTGCCGGCACCCGCTCAGCGATTGCTAGAATAACGCCTCCTCGAATCCAGGAGTCGCGAATGGTTTCCGTGCTGATGCAGATGGCCGTATTGATTTTGTGCGGCGCGATGTGGCGCATTATACGGCCTGGCGGGCTGGATGCCGATCGGACTCGCCTGGTGCTGACCGCATTGGTATTCCATCTTCTGTTGCCCGCGCTGGTCCTTTCCGTTTTGTGGAATGCCGATTTAGGGATAGAAACCCTGAAGATTTCGCTGTTCGGTGCGGGCATCATTCTGTTCGGCACGGCCATCACCTGGCTCGCCGCCCGTCTCGTCAAGCTGGCTCCTGAGCGCGCGGGTGCCGCGATGCTGGCCATCGCCTTCTCGAACGTGACTTACATGGGTCTACCCGTGCTCGAGCAGACCTTCGGCCCCTGGGTGCGCGCCATCGTCATTCAAATCGATTTGTTCGCATCCATGCCGCTGGTATTCACGCTCGGTATTCTGATCGCCCAGCATTATGGCGCAACGAACTCGGAAAACGGCTCGATGCTCCGGTCGTTGCTGATCAATCCGCCGCTTTGGGCTGCGGCGGCCGCTTTGGTCCTGAATTTCGCGGGCGTCGCGCAACCGGCCTGGATGGCCCATTTTTTAATGAGCCTGTCTGCGCCCGTCGTGCCGCTCATGCTGATTTCGCTGGGACTCGGCCTCCGCTGGAACGCCTGGCACGGCCGTAACCTGCCGCTCGCCTCGGTGGTCGTAGCGTTCAAAATGGGCGCCGTGCCGTTGTTCGGCTTAGGCCTAGGCTTGGTTTTGGGATTCGAAGGCGATACGCTGACGGCGCTGGTTTTGGAGGCTGCCATGCCCAGCATGTTGCTCGGTGTCGTCTACTGCGACCGTTATCGGCTCGACACGTCGTTCTACGCCTTGGCGGTCTCGCTGACCACGCTTTTCGCTATGGTTTCCCTGCCGTTTTGGTATCATCGGGTGGCCGCTCTGCATCCCGGACATTGAGCATGGAAAGACCCATCGCAGAAATCTTGTCGCAAGGGGACGAACTGGTCACCGGCGAAATCACCGATACCAACGCGGCTTGGCTGTCGCGCGAGCTGACCGGACTGGGACTCGACGTGGCACGGCATACCGCAGTGGGCGACCGTCTGGAAGATTTGGTCGATCTGCTCCGCGAAATCGCCGAGCGCGCCGATCTTTGCATCGGCACCGGTGGGTTGGGACCAACCTGCGACGATCTCACCGTCGAAGCGGCCGCCCAGGCTTTCGGCCGCCCGCTCGAACTGGACCAAGACACATTGGCTCGGATCCAGGCCTATTTCACGCGACTCGGCCGCGCCATGCCGGTGACCAACAAAAAACAGGCTCTGCTCCCCCAAGGATCCGAACGTCTCGACAATCCCTGGGGTACCGCGCCAGGCTTCGCGCTGCAGGCCGGACGCTGTCGCTTCGTCTTTGTGCCCGGCGTGCCCGGCGAGATGAAAGCCATGTTCAGTCGCTGGATCGAACCGGACTTGCGCCGTCGCTTCCGATTGGCTCCTGCCCGGCTGGTGGTGTTGAGCACCGTGGGCATCGGCGAATCGAGCCTGCAGGAGCGGCTCGATCGAATCGCCTTGCCGCCCGGCGTGAAACTCGGCTTTCGCGCCGGAGGGCCGGAAAACCGGGTCAAGCTGCTGTTCCCTGCAAACTTCCCGGAAACCGAGCTCAACGACACCGTAAAACGCGCTGCTGACGCGATCGGAGATGCGGTATTCGCGATCGGCGGTATTGACGAAGGGGAGCGCGATCTGGCATCGGTTGTGGGCCGCGAACTCGCCGTGCGTCGATCGACCCTTCATGTCGTCGAAACCTTAAGCGGAGGCAAGCTGGCCAGCCGTTGCGCCGGCGAACCATGGTTCCACAGCGCGGTCGTAGTTCCCGATTCGGCCGCCCTTTACCGGTATCTCGGCATGCACCCGACCGACGTTCCGTCCCGCGCGGAAACCGAAGTTGTCCCGCGGCTGCGCGAGCAAGGTGCGGATTATGCGCTCGCTCAAATAGCCCATTTCGAACGCGACCGGCTGAACGATGAAACGGAAACGGTCGAAATCCATTTCGTCCTTGCGGCGCCGGACGGCGTTTGGCGACAGACCCGAACGATCGGTGGCGACATCAAGCGTAAACAAATCACCGCTACGGCGCTCAGCTTCGACATCCTGCGTCGTTATTTTTTGAGACTGTCCGGCCTCTGGGCTTGTTGAACGGGACTTGTGACGTGATCCGAAGTCTTGATTCCTCGGCGCTCGATCAGCAATCGGTTCAGCGCGGCACGGTTTTTGAGAAGATCGGCCAATGTGTAGCGATTCAGAACCTCAAGGAAGGCCGAGACCGCTTCCTGGAGTGCCTTTTTCAGGGTGCAGCCCGGAATGATTCGGCATAGGCTGCGTCCCGGGTCCAGGCACTCCACGACATAAAAATTGCTCTCCATGTGGCGTACGACCTCGCCGATGTTGATCGCCTCGGGAGCGCGCCCGAGTTCTATCCCGCCGTTTTTCCCCCGCGTGCTTTTGACATAGCCCTGCGCGGAAAGCTCTTGCACAACTTTCATCAAATGGTTGTGAGACATGTCGAATACATCGGCAACCTCGGCGATGGTCACCATACGGTCGGTATGTATGCCGACGTACATCAGCACTCTTAAGGCGTAATCGGTGTAACGGGTAAGCTGCATTTAGCACCTCGCATGGAGAGTCAGCGCAGTTTTGCCACATCGATGAAACTGACGCAAATACCGCCGGACAAGTGCCGGGTCAACATCGTGTTGACTTTTTGGGTCAAGCCGTCTTGAAATATAAACATGCATACGAGATACATTAGAGCCTAAAAGATGTATTCCATATGCATGATAATGAAGATGGCTTAGGTGGTGCACCTATTTTTTCAACCGTTAATCAGTTCTGCTGACGGACTGAGGTTTCTTTTGGAGTGTGACTATGAGTCTCTCTTGTTTTCTCCGACGACTGTTATTGTTTTGTTCATCGTCTTTGCTGCTGACGACCTTTTTCATTGCCAGTGTCCAGGCGGAGTACGTCCCCATCAGGGCCGGCTCCGTGACGGCAGCGGCGCCGTCGGGAAAGATGCACCGCATCACCTTGCGGGCAGCGGCCTTACCCTCCGGACAACTCGGCTATCAGATGGTGAGCCATAAGATCCAGTCGCCTGACGGTCAAACCGAAGACGTCACGAACCGCTACAGCGACAAGCCGACGATTCCGGGCCCCGCCATCGTCATGACGGAAGGTGACGTCGCGGAAATTACCCTTGAAAACGGCATCTCCAACACCAATCAGCCGGTCAGCCTGCACGTGCACGGGGTGCATTTCGACATCTACAGCGACGGTACGATGAAGATGCTGAACGGCGTGGCTGACGAGGCTGCCTTCCCCGGCAAGCCCTACACTTACAAATGGACCGCGGCGCCCGGAACCGCCGGCACCTGGATGTACCATGACCATACCTTCGGCAACCCTATGATCGGAGCCGAAGACAGAGGGCTATTCGGCGCGTTGATCGTCAATCCGCAGAGCGGAAAGGTGCCGGCGCTGATCAACGGTAAGGTCGAAGAAGTGAACGTAAGCGATATCAAGCGCGAGTTCATCCTGTGGATGCACGAAACGACTTTCTGGGGGATGGAGGTCAATAACATCCTCAAGGGCAAACAGGTTCCGTTGTGGACCAATCCCACCCTGGGCGCTCGTCTCGGCGAGAAAGTCCGCTTCCATGTGATCGGGATGGGTACTGCTTTCCATACCTTCCATTTGCATGGACACCGTTGGCTGCTGCCCGGCACCGCCAATGTCGTCGACACGGTCAATATCGGGCCGATCAGCCGTGATACGTTCGTGGTCCAGGCGGGCGAGGGCGTCGGAACCGGCGATTGGCACTTCCACTGCCACGTCATGCAGCACATGCAGGCCGGCATGATGGGGGACTTTAGAGTCGTCAAGTAAATCCAAAACAACAACTTCAAGACGAGAGGTTATGACATGAACAAATTGCGTAAATTGACCATCGCAGTAGCATTGAGTCTCGGAACGATGAGTTTAGCTCCCGCAGTCCTTGCGGAAACGGGCGCATCCGAAGACGACGTTATTCTAAGCGTTGCGGGTGTTATGCCGGTCGCCGCCCTGGAAATGACCGACGAGCCCGGCAAATGGTTCAAAGATCCGACGGACGGTGACAGCCTGGTCGTGGTCAAACCCGGCGACGCGGTCTTGATCAAGATGACCGACGTCAACTCCGAACACACGATTACCAGCCTGTTGTGGCAGCCAGGCGCCGCCAAGTTCCCGGTCGACCAGGACAAGCCGTCGAGCGCCAGCGTCACACAAACCTTCGACAAACCCGGCTTGTACGTATTTACCTGCAAGGTTCACCCGTACATGTTCGGTGCCGTCGTCGTCGACGATCCCAATACGGAGGGGCTGGATCTGGGCAGCGAAATCCAACTCGTCACCGGCGCCAAGGTGCCCACCACCAGCGACGTCGCCAAGAAGCTGCTTCGGACCTTCTTCGTCGCCACCACGCCTTCGCTCTGGCGCGATTACTCCAAGCCGAGCTGGGATCTGAAGCTGCCGTCCATCCCCCTGAATCTCGGAGGAACCGTCATCGGCCTGGATGCGCTGAACGTTTCCATGCCGAATCGGTTGTCCAACCCAGCGACGCCCGGTGTCGGCGAGGTCTGGGTGAACGCTCAGTTCGAAACCATCAAGGGCAAGAGCAAGCCGGGTTCCGCCACACAAGTTGACGCCGAGAAGTGGACCATCAAGAAAAAGGTCAAGGGCGTCGACATCAACATGAACAATCCACACAACATGTGGACCGACCGGACCTACAAGTACATCTATCAAACCGAATGGTTCGATAAGCGCTTGGTTACATTCGACCGTGAAACCGGACAGATTTACGGCGCTTTGACGGTCGGCCAGTCGCCTTCTCATGTCATGTCGCGGCCGTCGGATGATAGCCTGACCGTGGCAATCAACGGCGAAGACCGGGTATTGAAACTGACCGGAGGCAAGCACCCGACGGCTCAAGACAGCGTTAACACGGGTCCGAACTCAGGACCCCATGGTCATCACGTGACCCATGACGGCAAATATGCGCTGACGCCGAATGCCTTGGCGGGCTCGGTTTCCATCGTCGATTTGGATAGCGGCCAGGTCTCCACCGTGCCGAACGTGGGCGTGATTCCCATCGCGATCTGGGGCGATGCGTCCGACAAGGCCTATGTCGCCAACCTGCTCGGGACGCCGCCGCTGCTCAGCACCCTGAGCGTGATCGATCTCAAGACCAAGCAGAAGATCAAGGACATCAATCTGGCTGCGGATTACGATCCGATCAGCGGCAAGACGACCGGCGAAGCGTATGGCTTGCTGCCGATCCAGACGCCGATCAGTCCGGACGGAAAATACGTGGTCACGGCTAACACGCTGAGCGCAACCATCACCATTACCGATACCTCGACTGACAAGGTGATCAAGAGCCTGCTCTGCGAACCGGGCTGCCATGGCGTCAACTTCGGCATGAAAAAAGGCGGCGGCTATTACGCCTATGTCGCCAGCAAGTTCGCCAACGACCTCATCGTGATCGATATGGACAAGCTCGAAATCGCCGGCCGTGTACTGCTCGCCGACACCAAGGACGGCGATATCGTCGCCAACAACGGCATGGGCGGCCAGGGCGTCCTGCCGCTGCCTATCGCCGACCACGGCTGGATCGAGCAAACCGCCAAACTGGCCGGCTCGGGCCAGCTCAGCGCCGAGGTCGAAGCTTGGCTGGGGGCCTTGACCACTGCCCAGCGCGGGATCGATTTGCCGCAAAAGGTCAGCTCTCTGCCCTAACCTTGATGTGATTCCCCCCGTCGTCAAGGACTAGGGATAGGGCCGCCCGCTCGAATGGCATGATGCTGTCGAGCGGGCATTTTTGTGTCTTGCGGCATGTCGACGCCGAGGTGTCCGGCCCTTACCAATCAGCTTCATTCCATTTCTCAATCAAAAGGAAAACGTTGTAGGCCGGAATAAGCCCTTCGACTTCGCTCAGGACAGGCTTATCCTGGCCTACCATTAAAGAAATTTTCTTTTTGTTCGAAAAATGGAATTACCAGGGCGCGATGCTATCACGCAGAGATTACGTCCGTCACCGGAGTCGTGACAAGAACCCTTGGTCAAAATCGGAAGATTTTGGTACTCACAAAACTCTTTTGGACGCGGTATGATCGTTCGGGATGACCCATCCCGAGGGATCTTCCATGTTCCCGATGCCTTTCCTAGTCCGTCGTCTAACGAGCGTCCTGGCTGTACTATGCGCAGGATTGTCGAGTTTTTCCGTCCCTGCCGACGAATACGCCGCCAAACGCCGGGCCATGATCGACGAAATCCGGCGGGAAACCCGCTGGGTCAGCAGCGAAATCGGTAAATCCGAGCTGGACAGCCGGGTCTTGAACGCCATGGGTAAGGTTCCGCGGCACGAATTCGTAAGCGAGGATCTGCGCGGCATCGCGTATGTAAACCGGCCTCTGCCCATCGGTTACGGGCAAACCATTTCCCAACCCTTCATCGTCGCGCTGATGACCGATTTGCTACGGGTCGAGCCGGACGACACCGTGCTCGAGATCGGCACCGGTTCCGGTTATCAGGCCGCCGTGCTGGCGGAACTGGCCAAGCGGGTCTACTCCATCGAAATCGTCCCGGAGTTGACGAAGATCGCGACAGAGCGCCTGAAACGGCTGGGCTATGCCGAGGTCGAAACCAAGACCGGCGACGGCTATTACGGCTGGCCGGAGCACGCGCCTTTCGACGCCATCATCGTTACCGCCGCCCCTACTCAGATTCCGCCGCCGCTGGTGCAGCAGTTGAAGCCGGGCGGCCGCATGATCATACCCGTAGGCGGGCAATTCCTCCCGCAGTACCTGGTACTCGTCGAGAAAAGCGAGCAGGGCACGGTCTCGACTCGGCAGATCGTGCCGGTTCAGTTCGTACCTTTGACCGGCGCTCATTAGACATGGGCAACTCGGGGACCGCACCGCGCCGCGACGTCGCTCCGCCGCCGCTGCTTTTGCTCTCCGTCTCTCTGATTTCGGCCGCGGCGCTGGTCTACGAAATCCTCCTAATGCGGCTTTTCTCCATCATCCAATGGCATCACTTCGCCTACATGATGATCAGCTTGGCGCTGCTTGGCTACGGTGCGAGCGGAACATGCCTGACGCTCGCCCGGGGATTTCTGTTGCGCCATTTCGCGTCCGCTTTCGTCCTCAACGCGGCACTGTTCGGCCTGAGCGCGACGGCGTGCTTTCTGTTCGCGCAGAGGGTGCCTTTCAATGCGCTGGAACTGCTTTGGAGCCTACGGGAGTGGGCGCATCTAATCTTGATTTATCTGATCCTGACGCCGCCGTTCTTTTTCGCGGCCAATTGCATCGGGCTGACTTACCAGCGTTACAAAGCGGGGATCGGGCGGACCTACGCGGCCGATCTTTCGGGAGCGGGCGTCGGCGCCCTGGGGGTCGTTCTGCTGCTATTTTGGGTGTTTCCTTTGAACGCCCTGGTTATCGCGAGCGGCGTAGGTCTAGCGGCGGCGTCCCTCGCCTGGGTCGCGTTGGCGTTGCGACCACGCACACTCGTCGTGTCGCTGGCCGCCGCGACCGCGGTTCCGTGGCTGTTAGTCCGCTGGAGCGGCGCGGAATTGCGGCCGGTGGAATACAAGAGTCTGTCCCAGACCTTGCGCATTTCCGGAGCGGTTCAGATCGAGGAACGCTCCAGTCCCCTCGGGCTGCTCAGCGTGGTGCGAAGTCCTGAGGTGCCGTTTCGCCATGTGCCGGGGCTCAGTCTGAACAGTCCGGTCCCGGTGCCCGAGCAACTGGGCGTCTTTACCGACGGCGATGGGCTAAGCGCCGTCAACCGCTGGGACGGAAGTCGGGACAGCCTCGGCTTTCTCGATTACGTGCCGTCCGCCCTGCCGTATCATCTATTGCCTCCGAAGCCCAAGGTTCTGGTTTTGGGCGCGGGCGGAGGCAGCGAGGTGCTCCAGGCGATTTACCACGGTGCAGCACACATCGACGCCGTGGAACTCAATCCCGATATGATCGATGTGGTGTCCCGCGATTTTGCCGATTTCGCGGGCCACGTTTACGGTCATCCATCGGTCACTGTTCATGCCGAGGAGGCGAGAAGTTTCGTCGCCGCGTCGCGAGAGCATTACGACCTGATCCAGATCGCGTTGCTGGACGCATTCACGACGTCGTCGGCGGGTTCCTATGCGCTGAATGAAAGTTATCTCTACACAATCGAGGCTTTAGAAGCCTACTTGGCCCATCTGAGACCTGGAGGGTTCCTGGCCGTGACCCGCTGGGTGCGTCTGCCGCCACGCGACGAAGTCAAGCTGTTCGCGACCGCTGTCGAGACACTCGCCCGCTCCGGCAGGGGCGCGCCGGAACAGCGCTTGATGTGGATTCGCGGCTGGCAGACCAGCACGCTCCTGGTCAAGAATGAGGCGATCTCGGACTCGGACATCGCCGCCCTGCGGCTGTTCTGCGACGAACGCTCCTTCGACCCGGCCTACTATCCGGGAATCGAGGCGCGGCAAGTCAACCTTCGCAACCGGCTGAAAGAGCCTTATTTTTTCGAGGCAGCGACGGCCTTGCTGAGCCCCGAGCGGGATTCGTTTATCGAGCGCTATAAATTCGAGATTCGTCCCGCCAGCGACAACCGGCCGTATTTCTTCCAGTTCTTCAAATGGCCGCTTCTCCGGGAGGCCTTCAGGTTGAAAGGCTCGGGCGGGCTTTCGCTGCTCGACATGGGGTATCCGATCCTGATCGCAACGCTGGTCCAGTCCGCCGTCATCAGCGTCTTGCTGATCTTGGCCCCGCTTCGGATCTTGCTGCCCCGGAGCGGAGGCGGTACGGAGAAAGGCCTGCAATACCGGGTTTTCGGCTATTTCTTCGCGATCGGCGTGGGTTTCATGTTCACGGAAATCGTCTACATACAGAAGTTCATTCTTTACCTCGGCCATCCGCTCTATGCCGTGGCGGTAGTTCTCGCAGGATTTTTGGTTTTCGCGGGGATCGGAAGCCGCTATGCCGCCAGGATCGCGCCGCATCAGGCCGCAAGGCATATTTTTCGGGCGGCTAAGATGATCATTACCGTTTCGGCGGTCTACGTCCTGATCTTTCCGCTTTTGTTCGACTTATCCATCGCCTTGCCTGCCTCCATCAAAGTGGCCGTCGTTCTAGCCTTGATCGCCCCGTTGGCGTTTTTCATGGGCATGCCCTTTCCGTTAGGTCTCGCGCGGCTTGCTTCCGAGGCAGAGAAGCTGGTTCCCTGGGCTTTCGGCATCAACGGCTGCGCGTCGGTCGTCGCCGCCGTTCTGGCGACGGTGCTGGCCATTCAGGTCGGCCAGTTCTGGTTGTTGGTGACCGCCTTGTCGCTGTACGGGTTCGCGGGTTTCACGGCGACTCACCGGCATCGAGACGGACGTGCCGGCCTCTGATTTCCTGTATTCGGGAACTCGGGGTTTTCCCGCCGTATCTATTGGAAAGGTGTTTGGCTGCTTTGCTTCAAGGACGGCAGGCAGCCCTCTTAAGTCGTTGAATCGAATTCACATCTTTCTTTTACGAGGCTCAGGCTTCGCAAGGATGCGAGATACCGCGATGAAGTATCTTTCGATAGGAATGTTATTGCTGGCCGGCTGCGCTCCCACATTGCGCGAGGAGCCTCTGACCGGCCGAATCTATACGCCGACGACCGAGGTCGAAATTCTGGACGCCTGGCCTGAAGATCGGAGAGTCGTCGAAATCGCTGCGATTACGGCCCGCGCCGATCAGGATTCGGTTGCCGCGATCGTCGAGAGAGCCAAGGCAATCGGCGCCGATGCCGTCGTTTTCGGGCTTCCGTATCGCTATGGTGATGTCGATATCTTGTTTGCCGGCGGGAATATCGGTGGTCATTTGGCGGGTGGCATCAACACGGTCCCGATAATGCGGATTCACGCACGCCTGATCAAGTATCTGCCATGACTCATGGTGCCATGCCGGGGTGCCCCGGTCCGGGATCGGCTAGGTCTGTCTTAGGGGACCTTGAAAAACCGCCTTCCCGTTTTCGAGGTGCTCTTAGGTCGGGTTGGTTATTGGGAGCTCGAACTTTTGACGGATGCCCCGGAGTTCGGTGTCGTCGCGCGGCGCTCGGCGACGACGCGGGTAATATCCTCCAGTCTCACCGGCTTGGCGAGGTGATGGTTGAAGCCGGCCGCGAGGCAGCGAGAGCGGTCCTGATCCTGTCCATAGCCGCTGATGGCGATCAGCACGGCCTGCCGAGTCTGGGGCATGGCGCGCAGTTTCCGGGCGACTTCGTAGCCGTCCATCACGGGCAGCCCGATGTTCAGCAAGACGACTTCGGGAGCGAACCTTTGAGCGATCGCAAGGGCCGTGGGACCATCCGCCGCCCGCTCGACCTCGCACCCTTCCAACTCGAGCAGCAAGGACAACCCTTCGACCATATCCGCGTTGTCGTCGACCACCAGCACGCGCCGCGCAGGGCGTCGCCCGGAATCTGGGGTTTGCTTGGGCGCAGCTGTCGCTGCCGGAACGTCGGACAGCAAAGGCAGACGGACGATGAACTCGGAACCCTTGCCCAAGCCTTCACTCTTCGCCTCGACGCTGCCGCCGTGCAGACCGACCAGTTGTTTTACCACGCTGAGCCCGATTCCCAGCCCGCCTTTGGCGCGATCCAGAGAGCGGTCGGCCTGGGCGAACAGGTCGAAAATGCGGGGCAACACTTCAGGACTGATCCCGAGACCCGCATCACGCACCCGGATGACGGCTTGTCCGTTTTCGACCGTCGCCGTCAACCAGATCTGCCGGTTCGGTTCCGAGTATTTGGCGGCATTGTTGAGCAGGTTGGATACGACTTGCGCGAGCCGGATCGGATCGCCTTCGATCCAAACCGATTCGGAAGGTAAAGATAAGCTGAGGCTGTGGCCGTGGGCCTGAATCAGCGGCCGGCTGGTTTCCATGGCGTGGTTGATGATCGTGGCGAGTTCGAGCGGCTGTTTGTTCAAGGTGATTTTTCCGCGACCGATGCGGGAAACGTCCAACAGATCGTCGACCAGCCGCGTGAGATGTTTCGTCTGCCGTTCGATGACGTCTCTAGCCCAAGCGTACTGCGGTCCGGCGCCGTCCGTTCGATGCAGGATCTGCACCGCGCTCATGATCGGCGCCAGCGGGTTGCGCAACTCGTGCGCCAGCGTGGCCAAAAATTCGTCCTTCTGCCGGTCGGCGGCGGCCAGTTTTTCGGTCTTGCGAATCAGTTCGTCCTGAAGCTTTTTCATCTCCGTGATGTCGAGATTCATTCCCGCCCAGGCCGTTACCTTGCCCTCGGCGTTGCGGATCGGGACGCCGCGACTCAAAATACATCGGTAACTGCCGTCCGCGCTTCGGATTCGGTACTCGAAATCCCAGAAGGTGCCGGTTTTGACGCAATGTCGCCAGCGATCCAGGATGGGCTGCAAGTCCTCCGGATGCACACGCGCGGCCCAATTCGCATGTATTCGCTCGTCGAGCCTCATCCCGGTCATCTTTAGGAACGAATCGCTCAAGTAGCGAATATCGCCGTTTGGCTCGCAGATCCAGGCCCCGTATGGAATCGATTCGCCGATCGCCCGATAAAAGGCTTCCGATTCGGCGAGCTCGGACTGAGCGCGGCGCTCTTGGCCAATATCGCGAAAAATCAAAATCACGCCCAGCAGCCGGCCGTCCTCGGCTCGAATGGGCGCGGCGCTGTCGCTGATCGGAATCTCCCGTCCGTCCTTGGCGATCAGCAGCGTATGATTGGCCAGCCCGGCGACGGCTCCCGTTCTCGAAACCTTTTCGACGGGATTTTCGACCGGGCTTCGGGTTGTCTCGTTGATGATGCGAAATACGTTTTTCAACGGCTGACCGCGCGCTTCATCCTCGGTCCATCCGGTTAGCGACTGTGCGCTCGGGTTGAGCAGATCGATGCGGCCTTCGGAATCGGTGAGGATCGCCGCGTCGTCGATGCTGGTCAAAGTCACGACAAAGCGATTCCGTTCGGCGTGCAGTTGTTTTTCCGTCTGCTGTCGTCTGACGATTTCGTCTTGCAATTGCTGTCGCGCGGCTGACTCGCGTTCCGCGAGCGCAATTCGAGATAAGTGCGCATATAGAGTCACAGCAAGTCCCGCGATGAGGAAAATGCTTATATGGAGCCAGTCCGTAGCCGCTTGGGTCCAGAACGACTTGAGCGGGGGCGTCGCAAGATACACGCCCAGTACCGCTCCCAAACACGTCGCCAGCAGCCCCGGGCCGAGCCCGCCAGCCATGGCGCCGATCAGCACCGACAGCAGGAAAGGCATCAACATGGGCTCTTGGTACGATTGTCGCGGGAACGGTAACAGGAATGCTACGGTCGCCGTGGCGCCAACGGTTAGGGCGTACGCCGACGGGGACGAGAGCTTGGGATGAACCATGATGAGAATCCTATCTCCATCAAACGGCGGGATTCCGGTCAGCGGATGCCACAACCCGCGTGGCAGCAGCCATGCCGAGCGATCCGCAACGTCGGCCCGATGTTAACACGGTTCGGCCGGCGAATCGCGCGCCGCTCATTGCCTGCCCGTCAAACCGATACGAGCAGTCCATCGATCCGGCACGCGGTCGCGCCGAACACTAGGCACGACTATTCGGCGCCTTGGTAACGGCCTCCTTGCTGCGGCCAAGGCATGAAAGCCAGGTTTGAAGAAGCTCTGAACAAGTCCTTCGACAAGCTCAGGATGAACGGTAAGGTATCGATTCCGTTCGTGGTGCCTGCCCGCGCAGGCAGCCGGCGGGAGCTTGTCGAACGCTCTCTTGAGCCTGTCGAAGGGCACGAACGGAATCCACTTGTTCAGAGCTTCCCTAAGACCCGATCCCAATAGGCTGTTCGCCTTGGGCCTGTCGAAATGCCTATCGTAAGCTGAGTCGAAGGGTTTTGGAACCTAGTGGGATAAGGCTCTAACTCAAACCGCTCTTCAGCCGCTCCATGGCTTTCCGGAGATTGGCCATGCCGGTGGCGATAGAGAGGCGCACATGGCCCGGAGCTCCGAATGCGGAACCCGGCACCACGGCGACGCCGCCGTGTTCGATGAGATGTTCCGAGAGGCCTAGATCGTCGGAAATCCCGGGTATACGATCGATCACGCCCTGTACGTTGGGCAGCACATAGAAGGTCCCGTCGGTTTCGAGACAGGATACGCCGGGAATGCCGTTCAACTCGCTCACCACGTAATCGTGCCGTTCCTTGAAGGCCTTGACCATCTCGCCAATGAAGGACTGATCGCCGGTCAAGGCGATCTCCGCGGCTACCTGAGAGATGGACGTGGGGTTGGATGTGCTTTGCGACTGGATGTTGGTCATCGCCTCGATCAGTTTCTCGGGTCCTGCCGCATAGCCGATGCGCCAGCCGGTCATGGAATAAGCTTTGGATACGCCGTTCAAGACCACGGTGCGGTCGTACAGCTCCGGGCAGAGGTTCAAAATATTGCGGAAGCTGCCGGCCTTCCAGACGATGTGCTCGTACATGTCATCGGTGGCGACGACAACATCGGGATAGTCTTTCAACACCTCGCCCAAGGCTTTGAGTTCAGCTTCGCTGTACGCCATACCGGTCGGGTTGGACGGGCTGTTGATGACGAACAGCCGGGTTTTCGGCGTCAACGCCGCCTTGAGTTGGGCGGGCGTGATCTTGAACTTCTGCGACTGCGGCGCGTCGATAATGACAGGAACGGCGCCCGCAAGAAGCACCATGTCCGGATAGGAAACCCAATACGGCGCCGGAATGATGACCTCATCGCCCGGATTGAGCAGAGCCTGCGCCAGGTTGTAAAAACTCTGCTTGCCGCCGCAGGATACCAATACTTGCTTGACGTCGTAGTCGAGGCCGTTTTCCCGCTTGAACTTTGCGACTACCGCCTTCTTGAGGCCGGGCGTACCGTCGACCGCCGTATATTTGGTGAATCCGTCCTGAATGGCCTTGATGGCGGCCTGTTTGATATGCTCGGGGGTATCGAAATCCGGCTCGCCGGCTCCGAGTCCCACGATGTCCTTGCCGGCGGCGCGCATGGCGGCCGCTCTCGCGGTCACGGCCAAGGTAGGAGAGGGTTTGATCGACTGTACGCGGTCGGAAAGTTTAATGTTCATCGTGTCGAGTTAAAGATTGATCAAATAGGTCAGGCTTTATGCCCCAAAAAATGATACTCGATGAAACCTTGCCTCTGAATCCCACCAAGGGAAAAAGTTTCAAACTTCACAGCCAGTTCAAGCCGTCCGGCGATCAGCCGGAAGCGATCCGGCAATTGGTCGAAGGTCTCGGCGACGGCTTGTTACACCAGACTCTTTTGGGCGTCACGGGTTCCGGCAAAACCTTCACCGTCGCCAATGTCATTCAGGCCGTGCAGCGCCCGACGCTGATTCTGGCACCGAACAAGACGCTGGCCGCCCAGCTTTACGGGGAAATGAAGGAATTTTTCCCGGAAAACTCCGTGGAATACTTCGTATCCTATTACGACTACTATCAGCCCGAGGCTTACGTTCCGGCTTCCGACACCTATATCCAGAAGGACGCCTCGCTCAACGAGCACATCGAGCAGATGCGCCTATCGGCCACCAAGGCGCTGATCGAGCGGCGCGACACCATTATCGTGGCGACCGTTTCCTCAATCTACGGCTTGGGCGAACCCGCTTCCTATTTCAGCATGGTGTTGCATCTGGTGCGCGGGGATATGATCGATCAGCGGACGATCCTGCGCCGGCTCGCCGAATTGCAATACACCCGCAACGAAACCGAGCTGCGCCGCGCCACCTATCGGGCGCGCGGCGACGTGATCGATGTGTTCCCGGCCGAGTCGGAGAAGGAAGCGCTGCGCATCGAGCTATTCGATGACGAGATCGAAAGGCTGTCGCTGTTCGATCCCCTGACCGGCGAAATCATCTCCCGCATCGCCCGCTACACAGTCTATCCCAAGACCCATTACGTCACGCCGCGGGAAAAGATTCTGGAGGCGGTGGAGAGAATCAAGGCTGATCTCGAGGAGCGGCTTGAGGAGTTGCGTTCCCAGAATAAATTGGTGGAGGCCCAGCGGTTGGAGCAGCGCACGCTGTTCGACCTGGAAATCATGCAGGAGGTCGGCTATTGCTCCGGCATCGAGAACTATTCGCGCTATCTCTCAGGGCGCGCGCCGGGCGAACCCCCGCCCACTCTGTTCGATTATCTCCCGCCCGATGCCTTGCTGGTGATCGACGAAAGCCACGTCACCATTCCGCAGCTCGGCGCCATGTACCGGGGCGACCGCGCCCGCAAGGAGACGCTGGTGGAATACGGTTTCCGCCTGCCGTCGGCACTGGACAACCGGCCGCTCAGGTTCGAGGAGTTTGAGGCGCGGTCGCCGCAACGCATCTATATCTCGGCGACGCCGGGACCATATGAACTCAAACATTCCGGAGCGGTCATCGAGCAGGTGGTACGACCGACCGGCCTGGTGGACCCCGAGGTCGAGGTTCGCCCGGCCTTGAGCCAGGTGGAAGACCTCCTTTCGGAAATTCGCGAGCGCATCACCCGCAACGAGCGTGTGCTGGTCACGACGCTGACCAAGCGCATGGCGGAGGATTTGACCGAATACCTGTTCGAGCACGATATCGCCGTGCGTTACCTGCATTCCGACGTCGAAACCGTGGAGCGCGTCGAGATCATCCGCGATTTGCGCCTCGGCGAGTTCGATGTGCTGGTGGGCATCAACCTGCTGCGGGAAGGCTTGGACATTCCGGAGGTCTCGTTGGTCGCGATCCTCGATGCCGACAAGGAAGGCTTCCTGCGGTCTACCGTATCCTTGATCCAGACCATCGGCCGAGCCGCCCGAAATCTTCACGGCAAGGCGATTCTTTATGCGGATACGGTGACCGGTTCGATTCAACGGGCAATCGACGAAACCGAGCGCCGGCGCGCCAAGCAGATGGACTACAACAAACGGACCGGTCTAATCCCCACTGGTATTTCGAAACGCGTGACGGACATCCTGGAAGTACCGATCCCGGGGACGTTGCAAACGGTTACCGGCAAGAAGAAACTGGCCAAGGTGGCGGAGCAGGGGGCCGATTACCGCGCGGTGAAACCGGCCGAAGCGGCCAAGCTGATCAAGCAACTCGAAGAAAAGATGTACGCCCATGCCCGCGAACTCGAATTCGAAGAAGCGGCGCGACTGCGCGACGAAATTCGCCGGATTCAGGCGGACGTGTTTTCCGGGGCATAGGCGAAGCGATCACAAGAACGACATTAGGGAAGCTCTGATTCAGAGCCTATCCCAATAGGCCGTTCGCCCTGAGGCCCTTCGACTTGGCTCAGGACAGGCTTGTCGAAGGGTTTCTTAAGCCTATTGGGATAGGCTCTAAATCCTTCGACAGGCTCAGGACGAACGGTAACCTATTGATTCCGTTCGTGGTGAGCTTGTCGAACGCTCTCCTGAGTCTGTCGAAGGGCGTGAACGGAATCGAGTTGTTCAGAGCTTCCTTAGCGGAACGGAAAACCCTTTCAGACGATTCGGCCTGCGCCGCCATCATTTTTTTCTTTCGGCACATCGGGCATCGGTTCCCATGGTCAAGTCGGACATCTCGATCGGGTTGTATTGGACTTTGGATGGCTATCGCGTCATGGTCCGTGAGAACGGAAAGGTCGTTTTCATCAGGACCTACGCCCTGCGTCAGGTCGCGCTGAAGGCATGCGAACGCTTGGTGAAATCGCGGGCCGTCGCTTCGGACGGACAGAATCGTGAGCGCGAGTGATCGTCTATCCGAAAGCCCGCGAATCTCAACCATTGCGGACGGCACGTCCGAATTCCTCGATCGCTTGATCGGACAAGGGGTGATCGCCCATTTCGAGCAACAGAGGTAAAGGAATGGTGACGTGATGAGCGCCTGCGACCACCGCCTGCACCACCTCGCTTGCGGACTTGAGGCTCGCGACCAGAATCGTGGTCGGCGTATCGCAGGCGTCGACCACCGCCCGCATTGCCGACACCAAAGCCGTGCCGTCGCCTTGCAGGCGCGTGCTGCGGTTCACATAAGCGATCGAATAGGCAACGCCCGCCTCGCAGGTCAGATAGGTTTGCGCCGCACTGTAGCTCGCGGTCATGCCCACCTTGACACCTTCCCTGGCTAATTTGGCAGCCAATGCCAGGTTTTCGGTGGTCATCGGGATTTTTAAGCCCACGTTGGGCCGCAGGGCGAGAAAGCGTCGGGCCTCCGCCTCGCGTTCCGACACCGTCGGCGCGGTCAGCTGATAAAACACCGGGCCGGGGCAGATGTCGGCCAGCTCGGCAATGACATCTTCGGGCTTGCGGTCAACCTTGGCCATGAGCGTCGGATTGGTGGTGACACCGGCGACAAAGCCCAGCGCCATCGCCCGCCGCGCATCGGCTGGCACAGCGGAATCCAAAAACAAGGACATCGTGCAATTCTCCTCTAAGCTTGGGTTAATTATTGCCTCATTCCATTTTTCGAACAAAAAGAAAATTTCTTTAATGGTAGGCCGGGATAAGCCTGTCCTGAGCAACGTCGAAGGGCTTATTCCGGCCTACAACGTTTTCCTTTTGATTGAGAAATGGAATTAGCGCATCCCCGGTGCCGTCGCTGCCGTTTTCGGCGAATCGGCCAGTCGAGCAGCGGGAGCGTCCGGTCCGCAATGCCTTACCGAACCGGGACCTGCGCTCGTCGCGCCGCGCTCCGGTTCTGGATGGCCGTCCCGGACCGTAAAGGGAACAGTAGATACCGTCTTGGCGGCATGACGCAAGCGCACGATGAGCGCTGAACGGTGGACGGCGTTCTTTCGATGAATGCCGCGTGAGGCCAATGGCGTTTGATAACGCGCGGAACGACTATCGGATACGGAACGTCACGAAAACATTACAGAGCATCCTACTTCCGGCGCTCCCGTTCCAGATGCCCCTGCTGGGCTCGGATCGTCTCATCCTGGGATGCCGAAATTTTTTACAAGCGTTTTTTTCCTTCGGATACCTTCCCCTCAGCCGTTCCACTTCCTGCCCGCTCGCAGATCGAAAACCGGATGCCTTTCTGCTGCTTGGGGAGCGCCGCATGATGGGCGAGCAGGTCGAGAAGCAATTCTGGTTTGACCGCAGGCGTGAACTCGCACTCCGGCCGCAGGCCCGCGGGTATCGCCTCGATTCGTTTCATTTCACTATCAATCCAATGCAGATGGTCTTTGACCTGGTTCGAACAAATGGCATCAACCGGGCCGTCATAAAGGTCGCGCTGCTCATCTCTCAGTGTCTGTTTGAGTCGGTCCCGAGACCTTCGACTTGACTCGGGGGCAGACTCTTCGACTGGGCTTGTATGGTTTTAACGGCTTTTCCTGCATACTGGGAAGAGCTGGGGTGGAGA